>DVIU01000025.1 GCA_018711035.1 Candidatus Scatousia excrementigallinarum | reverse complement strand
GTTGACATATATGTAACGGGCAGCAACTCCAAATTTTTATCTTCGGATGTGCTGACCGAATTCAGGGGGCGAGGAGATGAAGTGAGGATCTATCCCCTCTCCTTTGCCGAATTTATGTCGGCCTACGACGGCGACAAATATGAAGGCTTCGACGAATACTCTATGTACGGCGGACTGCCGCTCATTTTAAGCAGAAACAGCGATGAGCAAAAGGGCAAGTATCTGAGCGACTTGTTTGAGGAAACTTACAAAAAGGATGTGATTGACCGCTATAAACTGCGCGGCGACACTATCCTCGATAACCTTGTGGATATTCTTGCTTCGGCGGTAGGTTCGCTGACAAACCCTACAAAACTTGCCGACACCTTCAACTCTCACGGCATTAAAACGAACAAGAACACCATTGCCGCCTATATCGATTATCTGAAAGACGCCTTTATCATTTCCATGGCAAAGAGATATGATATTAAAGGCAAAAAATATATAGGCTCGCCCTACAAATTCTACTTTACCGATGTGGGACTGCGCAATGCAAGGCTCAATTTCCGTCAGCAGGAGCAGACGCACATACTTGAAAACATTATTTACAACGAACTTTTGGTGCGCGGCTTCAACGTTGACGTAGGAATTGTTGAATACCGCAAGCGCGATGGAAACGGAAAAATAGTTGAAACGAGAGCCGAAGTCGATTTTGTATGCAACAAAGGCAGCAGGAGATATTATATTCAGTCCGCCTTTGCCATTCCCGATAAGGAAAAGATGGAACAGGAGCAGGCGTCGTTCGACCGCATAGACGATTCATTCAAGAAGATCATCGTATTACAGCAACATACAAAACCTTGGAGAAACGAAAAGGGCTACTTGATTATCAATGTAATAGATTTTCTTCTTAATCCGGATAGTTTGGAACTATAAATTTTGCAGAACCACCCCACTATCAATCAGGGACGCATATCCCAAGACGATAATTACCCGCATAAAACATCCTCTAAGTCAACATCTGCAAATTTTTCGTAATATCTGTAAAAAATGCCGCGCTCCACAAGTTCAGCTTACTTTCCCTCCATGAACTTTGCGAGCAATTTCAGATTGGTGGCACGGTAGAGCGGCGCGAGCTGCGAGATGTCGTCCTTATGCAGCGCAAAGAAGGCGGCTTCGTCGATGCGCAGATCGTCGAACAGCAGTTCTTTGAGCGCCCTCACCGAATACACGGGCGAAAGCGAATACAGCTTGTCGCACAGCGCTTTTTCGGGCGAGGCGATCTGATAAGAATATCCACCCTCCACTTTGATCTCTACGCCGAGCGGGTACACGGCAGCGGGAACGTCGCGGTACAAAAATGTGCCGAAGGCATTCTCATAGCGCTTGGTCTTGCCCTTGCGGTACGTCGCCGAAGTATAGGTGTTGTAAACCGCCTCGGGAATGAGTGCGTGGGCGGACAGGGCATAGTCGAATGAGAGGTAGGACGGCCCGTAGACGGCGCCCGCGAGGTACTTTCCGTCGGTACGGGCATCTGTCTCGTACAAGCCCCTTGCGACCTGCACGAGCCTGCCACCCTGCACTTCTCGCCGAATCTTGCCCTTGACGTCGGTATATCCGGCAAATTGCTGCGCTAAAGCATCGAATGAAACTAACATGATTTCCTCCGCATGGTTTTATTATTGCAAACCTTTCGGAGGAAATCAATAAGTTTTTTCAGGTTTTTTGTCGAGTCGGGAAAAGTAACTGTATATCCAAACGGGCAAAGGCAAGAGCGTAGCAAAGCAGATCGCCGCGAACCCCAAAGTAGAGCTGTGCGCCATGAAGGGCGACGAATGGATCCGCGTTGCAGGAACGCTCGTCCTCGATGACCGCACCGAGGCGCAGGAGAGCATGCTCAGCGACTACCCGTCTCTTCGCGCCATGTACACGACGGGGCCGAACGGCAATACCGCCGTCTATTATTTCCAAGACGCCACGGCAACCATTTCTTCTTTCTCGCACGAACCCGTTGTCATTGAATTTTAAGAACGTATAATCAAAAGGGCGGGGCATCGGAATTCCGATGTTCCGCCTTTTTTAATAAATTTCAACGTGACGTAAATTTAACCGCATATTTTTTTTAGCGCTTGCACCATATCTCTAACTTCCTCTTCTGTATTATCTTTACTAAAAGATATTCGAATTGTACTTCGTGCAATATAATTCGGAAGATTTATAGCCTGTAGCACATGCGATACTTGAGTTTTGTTACTATCACAAGCAGATCCTGTTGATACTAAAATACCCATTAAATCTAAACGATGCAAAATAGTTTCACCTTCAATCCCTGCAAAAGCTAAACTTAATATATTGTTTACTTTTGGCATTTTTCCATTTATTCGAAATTTTACCCCTGCCACTTTTAATCCTGCTATTAGTTCCTCGTTAAGATGTAAGATATGCTGATTATTTTTTAACAAATTCTTACAATTCATCTCTAAAGCAGCTGCCATTCCCACAATAGAGGCAACATCTTCAGTCCCTGCCCTCATTCCACTTTCTTGCTTTCCACCATTATGCAGGGGAGAAAATATATTTCGGTTAACTGTATTTTTATTTATATACAGAAAACCAATTCCTTTAGGGCCATTAAATTTATGAGCGGAGGCAGATAAAAAATCCAATTGCAGATCACGTACATTTACATTTATATGACCCATCGCTTGTACTGCATCTGTATGAAAAAGAGCGCCATATGCATGAGCTATTTTAGCCAGCTCCGCAATATCTTGAATGGTTCCTAATTCATTATTCACCATCATAATAGAAACTAGCATAACAGGCTTGCTAGCCATTGCTTGCAGCAAGCCCTCTTTTTCAATATGCCCACTGCTATTTGGAGAAAGATAAAAAACAGAATGCCCTTTCTGTTCTATGGCATGGCAAGCATTTAAAACCGCATGATGTTCAAAAGCAGTTGTAAGTATTGACCGATTCACAGAATCTGCATCTGTTATTCCTTTTATTACCCAATTATTACTTTCTGTCCCTCCAGATGTAAAATAAATCTCTTCAGGATCTGCGCCTATACAAGCGCTTATTTTTTCACGAGCAGTTTTTAATGCCAATTTAACACGTCTTGCAAAAGAATATGGTTGCGAAGGATTAGCATATTCCTCTATAAAATAAGGTCTCATCGCTTCGAAAACCAAAGGATCTAATTTTGTAGTTGCTGCGTTATCAGCATAAATCATACGTTTCATATGGCTATTACTTAAAAAGGGTACACCCCTCTTCTTTAAATTCTTCTATTTTGTCTCTTAACTCTTCCTCGGTTACATCTAAATATTCTGCAAGACAAGATATACAATAAAAATTGCAACTATTTTTGCTAATTAGCTTTTTTGTCAGTCCTATCTCATCTTTGCTTAACTCTACCTTTCCACACACACAACAAACTTTATTCTTCATCATTCTTTTTAATCTCTTTTATCGAAAATTTAGGCACATCTTTACCCTTATATTCGACATCTAATAAACCCATTTGATATTTTATGATCCCACGCATATTTGCCGCAGGTCGCACACAATAATCTTTAAATTCTTTCAAATTTATATCAGCAGCAGATCGAGCATTAGGAAATAAAATTTTTAAAAGCCCTGTTGCTATTCTTTTGACTGCTTCTACATCTCTTGTATCAGAATTCGCATCATATTCTAGAAGTTCATCTACAATGGCACGATAACTTACATCATCACGAAGCATATGCATAATTTCACAAAAATAGGCAGTATTTAGAGCCCACCCACACACTTTCATGCTTTCACTCATACGGGGAATATCCCAACCTTTTATAAAACCATGAAAGCGATCCAGCAATGCACTTTCTTTAAATAGTGCCGGCAAACTTCCAAACATGGGAACAAACTCGTTCATATTATCTTGCGGTATATTCCCCAACAAAATAATTCCTGCCTCTGGTGTACCTGTATGCCCACCAAATGACACAATACCTTGCTCCATATACCCTTTTAATGTTTGGCTCATTTCATCGGGATCGGCAAAAGCTAACTTTTGTATCTCATCAAACGCTACATAATCGTTATTATAAATTAAGCCATATGTACGCTTGCTGAGGTCATAAAATAATTTTGCTCTCGACATTACTCCCGCAGTCAAATTACCATATTTACTTATTCTACCAAATAAATATGATTTACCTGTACCTTTAGGAGCTAATTCGATTAAATTAACTCGCTTTTCAACAAACGGAAGCAATCGCGAAAGCATTGATAATTTTGCCTTATCATTTTGGTATCCATCAGCATTATAATCGATGGCCCCAAGCAAAATATCAATCCACTCGTGAATGGTAAATTCTCCACGGATATCTTTAAAAAATTCTAAATCTATTGTATATGGACAAAAATTAGTAAATTTTGTCAGTTTAATTTTCCCTTGTTTGCCTCCTTTCGCTCGAGACCCTGTATTATTATCCTCCCAACTTATATCATATGAATCTGGCGAACGGTATCCAAGTTCAACAATTCCCCAAACCTCCTTGCCAGCTATCAATTCCGAGCTATACATCTGCCAAACATCATCTTCAATAATTGTTTCTTTATTTGTAAGTCCAAACTCGGGTAAGGAAAAACTGATTTCTTGCGTTTTTATACTAATATCCACACTAATTTTCGTTAAAAATTTTACCCTTTCATTTTCATAAATAATTCTATTCTTAATGCTAACCCAGTCATCTTTTCGCGGCAAATAAGTTTTAATGAAGGAACTGACTTCCTCGATATCATATTCACCGTTTTCATCTTCGAATTTTTTTAAAAGCCAGTCGCGCAAAAATGAGGGCAAACTTAACGCGGAAAAAAAGTTGCTTTTGCTTAAATCCTTATATACAATCATTTGCCCGAAACATTCTTTCAGTTTTTCAGTCAGTTCCTCTTTCATAATTACCTTCCTCTCTTATAACAAATCGTTGTCGCTCATCCCTGCCGTCTTTATCTTAAATTTAAGGTCTTTGACAATATGATTATTATTAGACAAAACTATAAATGAATACTCTTTTTCTCTATTAAAGCCTTTTAACTCTACTTCAAAATGCTTACCATCCGTAGTGACCGCAGTATATCGTTTATCGCCAATTAAAACATTAACATTGTTTAATAAATGATTCGAAACAAATTTCAAAATGGGCTTTATTTTATATCCTGTTTGAATAATCTTTGTTAAAACTTCAATGTTTATATCTTCTGGCATCCGTGTCAATTCAATTATAGGAATACATACTTCTTCAAGGCTCGCCCCACCATGAACCTCAACGGTTCCTGGACGGCCTCCTTTTATTATATCATAATTTGCTAAAATCCAATAGCCGTTTTCTTGAGTCATATATTCGTTAGATTCATCGATCACATCATCAGAGACCTTACAACATCTGCCACAATGCTCACCCTTATTGCGCATCTCCCACTTAGTTTCTCTTCTCCCTATTACCGCTAATCGACTAGCTCCGTGATCTGAAATAATAAAGACTCTTTCATAACCACCGTCCAACTTAGCATTTGCTTTCTCTATTATCTCATCAATGAATGAAAGCTCATCCGCCAAATATGTAGGATATGGACTTGTTTCAAAATTATATTCCTTTTTTCCAGAATGCTTGATTTTGTCCAAATTTTTTATATCATCGTAAACAATAGTTCCCGCTGCATTAAAATACTCTATAAATTCCTTATTCAACGACGTAATGGAAGGTAATTCTGAATGACAAATAATTGTATTCATCATTAGCTTCAAATTTGATGCTCGTTGTGCTATATAGCTTAAATATTCGACTCCTAGAGCATCCACGAAGTATAAAATAGATTTCTGTTTTTGTAAAAATGAAAGTTTTTCACTTCTTGTGGGTAAAATGAGATTATAATTTCTTTCTTTCGCCTCTTCTTCTACCCTTGTGTAAAATTCTTGAGTTATATAGTTCTCAACTTTCAGCTTCTTATAAGTATTAAAATACGAGTTAAGCTCCGACTTTCCATAATCATACGGCAATAGATATTGATACAATTCAGGATATGTATGCTGCAAAATATCCTTCAACTTTTTCTCATCAATTTTTTTATGAAATACCGATATGAGTTTAATGGTTAACTTTCTTTCTACAGTTGTCAAATTAGTCAGATAATTTAATGCCTCTTCTTCAAATTCTTCTGCGATTAAACAGAATTTATTGGCAGTATGTTCTGATATACCTATCACTTTAAGCAATTGATATCTCTCTTCATATATCTCCCAATAATTTTTATCTTTCAAATTGAACTGTAAAATACTTTTATAGACTTCATAAACTAAATCATCCATTGATTTAGTATTTATAATTGCAATATTAAATATTTTATTTTTGCTCAGATTGCTGTGCGTTTTTAATAATAAAAACAGTAAAGCTTTCTTAGCCTCATTGAGAACAGGCCAAGAACTGATAATTAAGTCAATATTTTGTATATCTCCTATTTCTGAACAAAAATATTCTTTTAATCCTCCATTTCGATGGCATCCGATTGCAATCATTCTCCACAATTTTTCATTGAGTAATTCTTCATCTGAACTCGTTAATTCCGGCACATAATCCAACTTTACTGCTTCAAAATACGAATTCAATTCCTCAATGTAATAAATACTTTCAGTAAAATTCGATTTTTTAAAATGCGACTTAACATAGAGAACTTTTTTATTCGTATATTCAACTTCCTTAATTAAAGCGGCCATACCGATAATTATAGGTTGGGCTAATGTTTTTGCTACGTTTTCTTTAACAAAAATAATTTTAGGTAAAGTTTGCTTATCACCATCAATAAAAAATATATGACTATCAATGCGAGGATCCTTTGATATTATATCGTGCAATATATCCTCGCATTGATAAAGCAAAACTATTGCTTTTGAAACAGATTGGCTATTTATTATTTGGTTTAAAATACTTGCAAACTGACTTTGTCCCATTAACCGGGCAAAACTACTAATTCCCGTAATAAAAATAGTTTCATCCCTATCATGAATCAACCCTAAAATTGCATCTAACGTTGGTAACTCATCTATTTGATCATTCGAGGCCACATTTACAATTTTATTCCCTCCGACATTAAAATGATCAATTAGTTCTTTTACGTCCTGGCTATTATTTAAGTTGATGAAAATAGGTTTAGAACTACCCCGATGGATATGTTTTTCTATTTTTTCAATACAAGAATTTAGTTGCATATCTTTTAACCTTTACTTTTTAAAATTTGAATACCCAGCAAAACATTATCCTGTGCCAATTGAATCAGATATTGCTTCAATTCAGCGTCGCTCATGTCTTGAATGATTTTGATAACTTTCTTGCTTTCTACTGTACTATATTCATGTTCGGCGAACTCTTTAATACGTTTTTCAACTAGATTATCGCCATACCAATCATATACATCAAAGAAATATTTTTGAAGATATTCGCGAACAGCATTACAGTCCTCCAAAACGACAGCATATTCTTTCAAAATATTTAATTTGAATGCAGCATCGCGAGCATTTTCATCTTCCAAATTAGTCAAAAAATCAGCCGACGATATATATGCGATAGCATCTTGCACCTCATCGTTTGTCGCCCCAACATTGGAAAAGCATATAAATGCTTTTTTTGCTTTATCCAATTCATTCGAAGGTATCATGGCTAAAATTGGCGTTTTATATTTTTCTGACCATGCACGTGGAGAATCGGTTCCAGTCTTTTCATGCCAAAGTTTTTTTAATTGTTCTTTCTTTTGGCTCTTTTTATATTCCTGAACAATATTATCTATCAGGCTTATATATTCACCTTTTGGTAAAATAAAAGCATTATTCTGAGGATGAATAGACCTAAAAATTCTGTCAACATCATCCTCATCTAATCCTTCTAAAGAAAACGCACAAACATTCTTAAAAATTGCCTTTTGATTATTCAAAAAACTCTTTATTTCATCTGCGTTATTAGACAATTGAACATAAAAATCATGTTCTTTAGAAGGAAGCAACTGCCCTATACTTTTTAGTTCTTTGAGCAGCCCCATAAATGACGCCAAATTGCCAAGTTGATCTTTCATCGCCTCGTAGGAGATGCGAATTAAATTGCATTGGCTTTTCCAAGCTTCCAACGCACCTTTTAAATTAAACTGACTTGAAGACAGTAATTTGTTTGTTTCAGCAATAATCTTATACTCGATGATTACTTCATCAATACGCTGATTTGCAGTATCGCGATTCCATACCCAATTCGCCGCATCAACATTCGTAAATTTCCCAGCAACAATGTTCAAATACTGTCCCGCATCATTAACTTCTTTTGATAGTTCAACAAGTTCTCCTTGTTTATATTCAGACAGATATTTTGCCATACCATTGCGACAATTATCTTTAGTCACAACAAGCACTAAATCATTGATTAAATCTTTTTCCGTTAAAGACAATTGTCCAATATGGTTCGCAATGTCCACTTCACTTGTATTGCCACTATTTGCCAACTCGCCAAAGAAATCAATAGCTTTATCTACCGTCTCTTTATTGGTTGACAACATCAATGAACCCGTGACAAATTTTAATGTCCACAGAGGAAACGCGAGTTCCTTCATTTTATTTCTGATTCGATCTCTTGTAATTTGAATAGATGTACATAATTCAATAGGAATACCGAATACGGAAGAAGCAACTCTGTGGAATTCCTTCTCCCCTGGTGTCATAGTAACAATATATTTATCTCTGTATCGCTTGTCCGGATTTTCTTGATTTTTGATAATTTCGTCAATCATAGTCTGCAAATGCACACTATTCATAACATCAGATGTTTGATCATCTGTGTAACGATATTGATCGGACGTATATTCGCGCAACACAAAGCCAAGGATAAACGCCGTAAGGTTGCAAGGCATTAATCCAAATGGTTCGTCCTTCGCCACATCATATATCGACCGAATGGAGACTCTTCCTTCGGCTTTAAAATCGGATTTAATTTTCTCTTCAATTCTTATTTTCAAGTTGCTGATAGGAAGCCCGGGGAATTCTTCCCAATACTTATTAGAAAAATCTGTTTTCCATGCCCCTTCAACAACTTGTTCCGTCTTTAATTGTTTGTTCGGATTATTAAAAGTACCTTCACATATTCCTGTTACCGCGCTTTTGACCCCTTGCCTCGCATTAGATAATTTGTATAAATTAGCTGCAACAGTATATCTCCATTCAAAGCCTTGCGGATAAAAATCCCTGTCAACTGTGTGCAATAAATAATCCTTCAAGCTACTAAAATCCGGCAAAAATTCATGCACATACTCTCCGTTTCTCTTTTTCCAATCTACTTCAAAAGCACCAGACTCCAATTTTGAGCCCCATTCCTGATTTAAAACTTTTAAGGCCTCTCGTCTGCGTTCATTTTCGTTTCCTCTGTCATTTCCCGCAAAAGTCATACTGTCCGACAAATTATCTTTGTAACGCCCATAAAGCTCCATACCAAGTGGAGTTTTAGCAGAAATATAAATTATTTTGCAAGAATCGTATTCGGGGTTGTTTATATATTCCTTTACCAACTTTCCAATTGCCGCACTTTCCGCATCGTTTTTAGCAAATCCCATCACAACTGAAATACGGCCAGGAATTGGATTCTCTCGAAATCTCCTAACACGCTGCCCAAAGGAATCTTGCCCCACAAGCATGAACCTGAATCGATTTGAAATAGGAGAAAGAAATAATAATTTCCCTGTAGGATTTCTAGTTCCATCCTCGCTATTAAAACCAGCATCTTCAACTAATTTCGTTGTCGTATATTGATCAATTAGTTTTTCGCTTTCAACTTTCTTCGTTGTGTCGATCGCAGTCATCAATGGCGCAAAGCACTCTTTGTTGTCCTTTAATTTTTTATTATAAAGGATATGGGCATCAACCAACGAACGAGCTGCATTGATCGCCTGCATCCCCTCCATAGACTCAATGCCCTCAAAGGCATTTGCTATATTCGATGGCGTCGGGATAAACAATTCAACACTATCGCCAAGCGACTGTGAAATCGCCGTCATCAACAAAATGGTCTTTAGAACTTTTCTCTGCTGTTCCAAAAGTTGATCCGGGTGTGCGCTATTATAATGGTTAAGTATATTCCTAACATCGCTCGAAAGCTGTTCCTTTCCATTTTCATAGAAAAAGTTCCATAGCATATCGATCGTTAGAAGCGGATAATCGTCCTCCGGACCGTAATTTTTTATGTACCATTGAAAGCCATGTATATCATCACCTTTATCATTCTTGATAAAGTCAAACATACTTCTTTGGTTCGAGGCAAACTGCGCCGAAAGATGCTTTAAAAGCAAAGCGGCATACGGATGCATAGGCAAAATTTTGGCCATATCATCCATTGTAAATTTAGGATCTTTCTTTTGAAGTTGTTTAAGAACCAATTGTCTGGAATCTTGCGTTCTATTAAAGAGATCATGGAGCATTTCTCCCCATTCCTCAAGGGCATTAGGATCTCTTGTTTTTTCCATAGCCTCGCCCATCAAACGGAACGCCATCGTATCGGGCAATTCTATAAGACAGGTCGGGCTAACAAACCTACCCAATAATTTTTTATCGTTGTCATTTTCCGCAAAAATACCCTCTGACTTATGCGTTACGATAACCAAATAAAAGGGATCCGTTTCACTCAATTCTGCAAGGCGTTGAAAAGAGGTCAAATCACTCATATTGTTTTCAAAATATTTTGTGAATTCGTCCCAAATGAATACAATCGCCTTTAGATTGTTCGCTTTAATGACATCCTGTATCCATTTTACCATACCCTCTTTATCGAGTGTCATAGCATGGATACCTTTTTTCCGAGCCACTTTAAAAATCGTATTCATTAATACGATAAGTTGATCTTTTTCATAAGTCCGCAATTTTTCAAGAATCCGATCAACATCATCCCCGCCAAACTCTGTCGGAAACTCGTCTTTTATTATGGTGTTAAAATACATTTTGTTGACTGCATTGGAAAGCCACGTAATGACAGAATCTTTTAAAGAAGCTTCGCCCAAGTACTCCACATTATTATCAATCAAAGCTTGACGAATGCTTTCCTGTACGGCAAGAACTAAATCTTGCTCATTCAGGATAGACTGCGCCCCATAACGATGCACGGTAACGATTTTTTGGCCTTGACTTTTAACATTCAAAAATTTATTGAGCAAATCATGATCAAGATTGTATCTTTGAAAATATGCCCTCGTTTCTTCCTCATTAGCTTCGAGCAATTTCTTCAAAGTCAATACTGCGTATGATTTACCCGTACCATAACCACCTTCTACCCATATAGAAAGATGCTGTTTTGTCAAAACACTTACAGTATCTTTAAGCAATTTTACAAAGGTTTCATGCGGAAAAAACTTATGCCAATCGACCTTTCCCTCATCGATCAACTGCTGATTGACTGCGGAAAAAAACTCTTCATCGATATCAAAATAATGTAAGTACTTGTTGGTTTCCATTTCTCTCACTCCCCATCAAAAAGAGATAATACGTCTTCTGATGTCTTATCTTTTAAGTTAATATTGTCTAAATCCAAAGTAAAACTAACAGAAATAAAGTCCGGATAATTATTTGCCAGGCCACTCAAAATTCGCTCCATAGTTTTTCTATCCAAACCGAAAATTTGTGTAGGACTTATGCCGTCACTTTCAATTTCATGATTGAGCAGCCGAGTCAATGTAAATTGCTTATAATCTCCGCATGCTTCTGAAAATTTATAGAGCGAATAAAGAATGACCTTCGGATCAGGATCAACCCAAGCCATTCGGGTAAAAGCAATCGTTTTACCACTCTCTTTATACGGAGTACCTAAACCAATATTTGAAAAAGGAAGATCTAAAAATCTTGAATAAGCACTCCATATATCATTCACCCAACTTTCTTTTGCCCCATCATTGACTAAAAGTGAGCATATATATTTTTTCTCAAACTGTTCATTAAAGTTACAATGCCTTATAAACCAACCAATTTGAGGGGTATATGCGAGATTAGATAGCAGCAATCCCCATCCCGATGCATCGTCCAACCCAAGAATATTCATTATTTTAGCTGTTCGTGAAAACTTATTATTTGCATCAATTAGTTTGGAGTCTCGCAAAAATCGTTTAAAAAAACTAAACATTTGAGATCCTAGATCATTTTGAGAATCAAAATCATCCCTATATTCAAAAAATTGTTTAATCCATTCTATCTTCGGCCCGAAATGTGAATAACAATTTAAACTTTTTTGCTGGCCCATAATTCCTCCTTTAGGCATTTCAATAGATTTATATACAAGACAACCTTTCTCGGCTTTATGACATTCGGAACAATGTTTACACTCATCGCTTACTTTGATAATACCATCTAATACTCTTAAACATCCATTATGGCAATCTGCTTCACATTCTCTACATCCAACGCAACAAGCCGCCTTCCGAAAAACATTTTTTAACAATTTTACAAATAATGGGTCTTGCTTACATTCATTTAAGGGAATTTTAATCTCTAAGACGTTATCTTGTTCCATTAAAAGAAAACTCTTCTGCTGTCCCCTAAAATTAATTCTGTAAGGGGAACTATTGTTCTCCATAATTCCTATCGTCTTGATCCATTCTCGCCAATCCGTTCTAGGGTTTTCTACACGGATTGACACTCCTTTAGAATCAAGCATTTCATGATAATTAAGAGATACCTCTATATCTCGCCCATTTTTACGAGCTTTCCAACCTCCATTATTAATAAAACTTTCTAATTTTTCATCAGTCTGGAAATTTTTGCGGTAAATTTTTCTAATGATGTCCTTATATTCATTAAATTCGGATGGATAACATACCGCACACATGTATTCGTTTCTTTCTGATGCCCTTGGACATATTAAACATCCTGCACGCTTATTCCCTTTTTTATAGGCTTCATTTAAAACTAATTTATTAGCATAAATATATAAATACAATTCAGCAGTATTCCACTCTAAAATCGGATTACAACTATATTGACCTTTATGCTTTTCGCCTAAACTAATATAATCATATTCACTTCTTGCTAAGCTCTCGCTTGCGCGTACCCCTATGAAAGCCATTCCTGTAAAATTATTTTTTTTAAGCACCTCTCTTAATAAAATAATTTGTGGCGAAGTCTTATGTACACTACAACACCAACGGGTAACTGTAGAGGGTGGCCCAAACAATCTCCAGCTGTCTCTTGGAGAAAAATGAGACGCCGCCACTAAAAAGTCTATTTTTTGTTCTTTACAAATCTGACGGACTTGCTCGACTACCTTATAAGTATCTGGAAATTCCATTTTTGTATCCCCAAATAATACCTTAAAGGCATTATGAGGCAGCGCCCTTTGAACCAAATCTAATGTTACAATGCTATCTTTCCCACCTGAAAATGCTACATAAAAAATATCCACTTTTTTCTGGTAAGCAAGATAGATATTATAAATTTTTTTAATCGTCTCCTGCGTCAGGCTTTCTAAAATTTCTCTGTTTTTTTCAACCATGGCAGGAATATCAACAAACCGCAGTTCATCTCCATTCGGTTCAGGATCATCAAGAAATATAATTTCCGGCGCATGACAAATAGAACCACCTTTTGTTTTTGCAACAAGACGCCCACGATAGTAGTAATTATTAGATTCTGCCCACAGCAACGGGTAAACATCTGATTTTGGATACTTCCACTTTTTATCAAAGCCCAATATATCCAACTCTTTATAATAAACGGGACGCGGTTCTTTACTGAATTCTAGCGGTGTAGTATTTAAAATATATCCGCCTGTCTGCTCATCCCACTCGTAAGAATACATTCGTTTGCTACTCCTTTCTTTTCGCTTTTGCAATAACCAACAACTCGTCTATTCCTTTATACCGTTTACGGGCAATATAACCGTCTTTTACCAAGCCGTCAAGCGCATCCGCTGCCGTTTGGATCGCCTCATTGTTTATCAAATACTCCACGACAACATCATCAAACGAATTGATCTGCGAACTCTTCTTGACGATCGCACCGACACACTTTCCTTCCGTATATCCAATATGGAACAACTTAAATTTTTCACTAAATTTAGCAACATAGCTTTCAAGCAGATATTCTGTCCAAGGATAACAAGTACTTGGATAAACCGCAAAATTGCTAGCCTGCTTAATAGAACAAATCGCATTGGGCACAAATTGCTCCATAACGCTATCTATAGCGTTTTTATCAAACGACAATGCCCCGTTGGGAACATAGTCGGTTTGATTTATTCGAGCGGCAACCTCATTTACCGCATCAAAATAAACATTCCCGACGCCAATCTGCTCCTGTAGTTTTATGAGACTGGACAAAGTAAAATATTTTTCTGATTCAGCAAATGACTTAAAGACCTCAGCATTGTCGATATCCGCACCAATTGGGCATATAATATTCCTATTAAAAGTAAATGCACCTTTTAATTTTAACGCAACAGCGTTACGGATACCCCGATCTCCGAAATCTTTAATTCTATCATAAAGACTCGTGTATTTTATGCGAAGACCCTCCAACAGCTCATTTCCAAACATATAGGGATGCTGTTCCAATGCCTCGGTTATAATTTTTTTGATCTCTTGCAAATCATCGTCTGTCAATCCCATTGAATCAATGTGGAACCTTTCATTATTATTTGTGGTTAAAATATTACTGTCAAACGTTATAGCTTTTTGAACAGCTTCATCCGTTAAATGCGGCAATCGGGCTTTGATCACCTCGACCGATACAGGATACACAGCTTCCAATAGAACCGCTTCCACTTCTCTTGCGGGATCAACCTTAACACTCTTATCCTTTGCAATATAATCGTCAAAAAAAGTATATTGAGCAAATTCTTTCTCAAGATATTTTTTCAACAGCTTTTCATCGGGAATTTTTGCCGTCAACTCATATCCGAACTGTTCAATTATATTTCTATAATAAACATATCCGTTAGAAGCAACCCCCTCTTCAATAAAAACCAAAACTCTTTCTTTTAATTTATCCTCCATTAGCGAGGCTGCCGCATAATACTTTCCTTCTACATTTAAACATGTTTTGTCTAAGGAAACCTTAATCTCTTCATTCGTCAAAGGTAATTCTTCGGAATATTTTTCTTCATAATACCTTTTTATTTTTTTGTAATTGATCGCACCCGCTAAAAATCCTGATTTATAATTTTCCTTTATTATCTCATATAGTCGTTGATCTGTTTCAGACAAAACAATTACCACAGGTTCTGCCTTTTTACCTACATTTGTCTCTTCCAGATTCTCTTCCTCTTCAAGCGGAACATATCGAATAATTACATTTTCATAATCTACATAGCACAAGTCCAAAAGTTGCCCAATATGACGGACTATTTCCGTAGCGTTTTGATTCCCTTCCGCATATACTCCGTCTTCTATAAAAAGAGGACGACGTAAAGTTTCAACTCTCCTCGTCAGATATGTATATATCGATAAATCTGCTAAAGGTCTTATTACCTTCGGATAATCATCCAATAAGGATTTTAATACCGATTTAAACACATCCCTCCAACTTGAAATATTTGTATCTATTTCCCCAAAATATGATACTAATACAGGTTTCGTATATGCAAAATAACCTATATTCTCAAAATCCACTACTCCGTCTTCTGATTTCGACGCTTTTACATCTTCATGCTTTGGCGAAACCGTCTCTGTCGTTAAAAGTTTAGAATCTGAGCCTACCTTTTGTTCACCCTCTTTCGATTCATCCCCGCATAATCTATGAGCCTCTTGAAGAAGTAAATCGAAATCTTTTCTATTGTTTTTATAAAGCTCGGCTATTTCAACAAACAACTGAGATGGAACCTTCACGACGCTACTATTGTCACCCATTGCACGTTGAATGGATAATATTTGCCACGATATTCCATTGATATTGCGGTATGTTTCGTCGATTTGTTGCCCTCTCAAGACAGCCAAACGACGGAGCTTTTGTGACAAATCAGAGATTATTTCACTACGCGAAGCCCCATTTTTTACTTTTAAATACGCCTCTATGAGTAAAGCGGTTTCATACTTATCCCACTTTGGTTGACTTTTCATTCCGCTATTCTCCACATTAGAGGTCAAATCCTTTTCTATATTAAAAACTTCCCTATTATCAGTATTCTCTTCTTTCTGCCTGTTTTGAACGGCACCATTAAAGCTCTGTTTTTGTTCTTCCTCTTTCTGTAATTGCGCCTGCTCCTTTTGCTCTTCAGCCTTTCTTCTTTCCTCTATTTGTCTTTGCCCTGCTTCTCGCTGCTCCTGTTCTTCCTTCGCTTTTCGCTCTAATTCAATTTGCTTTTCCTTTTCAATCTGTGCTTTTATCTCCGCAATCGCAAGAAATCTGTCGCAGGAGAGCATTTTGGCATAAATTCTGCGATTACCAGTAAGAGACAAATCATAAATAAGCCCTTTTAATTGCTGAAATGCAGCATGAGCCTTTATTCGATTAGAAAATTTAAGCGAAGCTGTTGTTTTACTATCCAAAGATATTTCTAAAATACCACGATACACAACAAAAGACATCGGGTTATATGAAAACCTTCTATCCGGCCCACCCCTCTTTTTCTCATGTAACCAATAATGTCCAGCAATTTCGTCACCACTAGAAAGAGTTTCTGAAAACCCTAACCGTTCCATCATATATGACTCATTCACAACAAGATTGGCATAACTTTCAATACGAATATTTCTGCCGTCTTGTACCACCACAATATTTCCGACAAAATAAATCCATCTACCACTATGTGTCCTAACGCCCCGCGGATTATGCAATAAATAGCAAAGAGTACCATTATTTTGTCTTGCAAACATTAATAAATCCTTATCTTTTACTAATGTACTATTTTGTGGCGCTATTGCATTAAACTGAGCTAAAATACCATCTTTTTTCTCTTCAAGTTTTGTCTCTTTTTGCCGAAGTTGAGCTGCGTTATGGCGACAATTTTCAAATTCTACTTTTTGATGCAATACTTGATACGCCTTTGCCCTCCCCTCATACCAACCTATTAGCTCGTTAATTTTTTCCAACATGAATTTCATCAATTCAGTTTTTTGAACGGACGCCCATTTTTCACTATAACTTAATTTTGGCTCTGGGATAGCTAAAACCCTTTGCGCATTTTTTCTTTCTTTTACTATCCAACTTACTATTGCAATTATTGCAATTGCAATAATAACGATTACGCATATTAAAAAAGGCAGCATCTTTGATATTTCCTCATTTGTGTTTCTTATATATTATACCACCAATCAGTAAATAACGCAATCTTTCCCCCTATATCAACCGTTTTTCCTTACTTTAATATTTCCAACACCTCTGCCGCATTGGTATCCGGCTTGACTTTGGGCATAACTTTCATAATTTTGCCTTGCTCATCAATGATAAAAGTCGTACGGACGACTCCCATGCTTGTCTTTCCGTACAGTTTTTTCTCCTGCCATACGCCGTATGCCTGAATCGCCTGCAATTCGGGATCGGACAGCAGAATGAAGGGCAAATTATATTTTTCCGCAAATTTTTCGTGCGAGGAGATACTGTCTTTACTGATGCCGATCACGGCGGCATTTTTCTTTTCAAATTCGCTGTACGCAGACGCAAAAGCACACGCCTGCCGCGTGCATCCGGGCGTATTGTCCTTCGGATAAAAGTATAAAACTACTTTTTTACCAAGAAGATCGGACAGTGAAACCATCTTTCCGTCTTTATCCGCGAGAGTAAACGCCGGCGCCTGCATTCCTTCCTGTAACATAAATTATTCTCCTATACAATTCTCTTGCGTTGTGTTTTTTATTTATTATACCAAACTTTGACCGTAAAAGCAATATTTCGCCAAAAACCGTGAAGTTTTTTCATGATTTCTTCTTTTCTTCATGCCGCAGCGCATAGCGCTCGGCGAGGCGGGCGAGGAGGCGTTTGAGGGCTATACTTTCCTTTTCTAAGGCTGCAATTTCCCTGCGCAATGCAGCCTTTTGCGCGGCGTTCCGCATTCGTGCAGCAATGCGTTTGGCGTAAAAAAGCGTCTTGCAAATCTGCCGCAGCTCGTACTTG
>DVIU01000024.1 GCA_018711035.1 Candidatus Scatousia excrementigallinarum | reverse complement strand
TTTTATGTAAGTTCAAGTCCCGGCACAATCGGAAAATACCTCAAAAATATCTACGATATTACGCATTCTTTGTAAAAATTTACGCCACCAAAAAAGTGCCTTTTTTGCCCCTATAAACGGCAAAAACCTCGGTAAAACCGAGGTTTTTTGGGCAATATCTTTTTTGTTGCCCTATGATGTACAAAAATTACAATAAAGATATTTTTGCTATTTTTCAGTAAGTAAATGAACTTACCTCAAATCAACCAAATATGCTATTTACATATTTATGATAACATATTTCGTAAAATAACACAAGCAATTTTATATAAGTTCTTGTCTGTTTCAGCGCACTTTTTCAGTTTTTTATTTAATCTACTTTGCTTTATATATCAACTAAAGCGGTTTCAAAATATTTAAATGCAAGGGTAAGAATAGCCTCATCCTCATCATTTAATTCTTTAGCGTGAGCATCTACTCGGCACTTGTTTATAATATCAAAAAATTGTTCAAACTTAACACGCTCGGGAAATATTCGTTCGTAATCTTGCCAGAATTTTAACATGATAAGTTTTATTTGACTAAAATAAATTTCTTGTAATGCTTTTTTAAAATCAAAAGCAAGAAGCTTTACTTCTTGCGAAGCATCATTTGTTGTTTTTTTAATAATAGTGATAAGTTGTTCTTTCGCTTTCTTTCCATATTTCATTTGCATTTGCATGCCGACGAGATTACGCAATTTTATTTCAATGTCATTTCTACGAATACTAATACGAGTTCGCTTATCATCCCATGTTGTAAGTGTCTTATCATATCTATATTTGTCCCTTATATATTTCGATATGGATTGTATTCGCATGAAATAATCATCTTTATCTTTTTTTATCAAACAATATCCCAGTAAATGAGTCACTGCACTGTCACCAAAATTTAATTTTCTCTTAAACGCTGCACTGCCGTCTAAAGCTAATATTTTTAGGAGTTCATACTCGTTTGGATAAAAATCTTCTAAAACACTTAAAATCTGCTCTATTATTCCAGCCATTTGTGTTTGATAGTCAGCTGAATGTTTTTGGTAACTGTATTTGGAAATATTATATGGCCGAATTTCGTGATTTTCTAAAGCTTCTTGATTCATTCGACTACATACTTGCCTGATTAAAAAAGGATGTCCCCCATAATCGTCTACTAACTTAGTGAAAATTTCTTCATCAAAATGTAAACCTATATAACCACCTATATTAGAAACCATTTTTTTGACGTCATCAAAATCAAAAAGAGAAATATATTGTGCAGTTAAAGAATTAAAAATTGGATTATCGATTTCATTTATTTTTGAAGATTCTATTATTTTAGGGTTAACCCCTGTTACAATGAATGACATCAATTTATTGTTAGTCTGATAGATTGACCGAATTGTTTGCCAAAAATAAAGTGAATCGTTACCACTTCTCCAATGTTCTGATGGAGATGTAGAATGCCCAATCATCTCAATCTCATCAAATATTAAGAGGATCCTTTTATGCTGCAATGCTTCGTATAGGGAGTTTAAATCTTCTTCGAAACTAATAGGTGCCTTTGTTTCATTATACCGAGCGGCTGCTACGGGTAATGAAAATTCTTTGGGCAAATAAAAATGCAAATTTATATCTAAATTGCTATACTTATTTGTTATATCTATTGCTATTTGATGCAAAAATGTATTCCATCTATGGTGATGATATTTTGAACAATCAAAATAAACGACAACACCACCGCTTTGTTCTACTCTCTGGCGTAAAAGGTTTAAAACAGATGTTTTTCCTATTCTTCGTAAACCAAACAGACCACCATGCTCGCCATGACGATACTTTCCGTATAAATCCGCAATAAGATTTGTTCTGTCTTTACCAAAAAATAAATTATCGTCTTGCAACGGTGTTGCGATGCCAAATAAATCTCTCTCATACAAAAAAGCACGCAGTCGACTTTGTAAAATCTGATCATTTAATCCCTTTGAAAGTTCTGAATAAGAAAATGGGACTATAAGTCGTGAATCCGGATTTTGTATTCTATCTGTTTTTATTATTTCTTCTATATTTTCAGCGTCATCGACAATAAAACAGGCAACCTTATCCAATCTATTTTTATATTCTTCCTTTGATGATAACAAATAATCGATAAAATCTTTTGTTCGACTTTTGAAAGAAGATAGGGAACCATTACAGCAAAGAATAAGAACTTCATCTCCCAAATTATATAATTGCTTCAATTTTTGCACTGGTTTTATAAAATGGAAAGAATATTCACTACTTTTAAATTTTTGTGTCCTTGAAAAAGAAATAAGACCATATTTAGATAATTCTTTTATCGCTTTTTGCGCACGTTCTGATCCGCAAATATGAATGGGTTGTCCATTCGTCCCCGCATTGACAATTCCCACTTTATCACTTTCAACAACAAGTAATGATTTTTCGTTCATCATTTTTCTTCCTCAGTATTGATAAAAATATTATATCATTTTTTCTCATTTATTGCAAGACCATTGATGAAAAACATTCCTATGCTAACGCGAATAATTGCGATAACAGTATTGATTTCTTTTTTGTTCACCACACCCGTCAAATATTTTCTAACATTTTTTGACGTTAATTTCAGTTGTCGACAAATCGTCGACAACTGCGGGATGTCAGCTTTTATGGCATTCCAAAAGGAACGGGCATTTTTGTCTTAGTAAATACTTCGGCTACATCATTAGCGCAAACCACCATTCAGACAATGTAAATTTCTACTTTATTATTATACCATTTTCAGCACCATTTTCAAAATATTTGAAAAGAATCTTTCGTTTATGTATAAAAGGCAGTAGTTACTACTGCCTTTTCATCGTTACATATTTATATCTGGTCCGGAAGAAATCTCTTCATTATCATTTTCCACGAAAACATTGAGCCACATTTGCATACTTTCCAACTCACTTTCAGCAAGCAATTTTGCCATCTTTTCCGTTTTACTTTCGGGGCGGGTACTGTACTTTTCTTTGTCGCGATACGAACTGATCGCTGCATAATATCGATCTCTTTCCTCGTACCGAATATCGACAGGCAACAATCCCAACGAAATCATTTCGTATATTAAAAGCAGTCTTCCGGTTCTGCCATTACCGTCTATAAACGGATGGATGTTTTCAAATTCAATATGGTGTTTAGCGAGCGTATGGAAAAGCGTAAACCAATCTATTTTTTTTTCTTTAACTATCTTTTTGTTCTTTTCGAAATCTACTTGAAAACCCTCTACATACTCTTTCATCTTTTCAGGTACTTTTGACGGAGGACACGGCGTATATACGATTCTGGTCATATTTCCGACATAATTTTGTATTGATCTGTACTTGCCGGCTTCTTCGTCACCACGCAGAACAAAGGAATGAATTTTCTTTATCAAATCTTCGGTAACAGGCGCTTCCTCTTTCACCGCTTTATAAAGAAAATCAAAGGCATTTTTATACCCTATGATATCTTCGCTTTCTCTCAACGAGTGGGCGCCTGTCACGATTCCCTTTTCTATCAATAACTTTGTTTCGTCAAACGTAAACGTATTGCCTTCGATAGCGTTGGAATTGTGGCTCGCACTGATTGAAAACTCTTGCATAAAATAATTCACTTCACTTGCCGATAAAGGACGAATTCTTTTTATGCGAGCAAAGCTATTATTTATCTGAGCAATAATATCGATATATTTTTGTTGCTCTTCCATTTTTTTAGGCATCTAATTGCTCTCCTTATAGTTTTTCCTTTATCTTCTGTTTTCAAAGTTTATTGACTGCAAGTCCACCGTCGATACGGATTTTACATTGAATCGATAAGATACTTTTATATTATTATACCATTTTCAAGAATTGTTTTCAAGATATTTGAAAGCAATTCCTATGGAATTATGTCTTTTTATTGCAACATAAAGTTTGTCAGCCAGTGTATATTTTCATCTTGAAGTGTCTGCTCCATTTGCGTGCCGTCTCGAAAAACAACTTTGATCTGATTCTTTGACTCGATCACCACGCATTCAATGAGTTTTCTGACTACCTCGTCGTTATAGGTCATCGGACAGTTTTTTAATCCGTCTATAACCGTATAGATAGAATCGAGGCGGTCCTGTGTTGTTTTTTGACTACCTTTCTCTTTATGGATCAGCCTAAGTTTTTCTTGCAACTCATTTTTTTCATTAATGAGCTGTTGTATTCGGTTTTCATCATAACCGTCCATATTATCGGCGGATGCGGTATCGATCATGGAGTTAAATCCCGCATTGATTTGTGCGATACGGAATTCTATGTCAATACTATTCTCTTCTTTGTCTGCTGATCCTAACGCCAGCCGAATATGCTCTTTTAAAGTTTGCAACGTTTCCCTGTTCAGCAGTGCGCTGCGTTGGATTGCTTCCATGATTGCCTCATGCAAAACTCCTTCCTCGATCGTCGGAGAATTATGGCAATATTTTTTTCCAAAGTCCAAGCGGCTGATACACCGCCAGACGATCTTCTTTTTCCCTTTAACCGTCCAAGTGCACCTGCGGTACGGTGTTTTGCATTCGCCGCATACGAGCAGTTCCGTCAGGGCATATTTCCCGCAATATTTTCCGAGTTCGGTTTTTGCCCCGACCTGTTTGACTTTCTTTTTGCCGGATCGTCTTGTCAGTTCCTCTTGTACCTTTGCGAAAGTCGCATCGTCTATGATGGCGGGATGATTGTTTTTGACATAATACTTTTTACGTTCACCATTATTGAGCTTTACTTGTTTGCTGATGCAATCGACGACAAACGTTTTATTGATGATCGCATCGCCTTTGTATTTCTCGTTATTGAGTATTGAGCGGATCGTCGTAGACGACCAATTGTCCTTTCCTCCCGGTGTGAGTATTTTTAAAGCATTCAATTTCTTAGCGATTTCGGACATACTGTCTCCCGCAAGATATCGGTCATAAATAAACCGAATAACCTCAGCCTGCTCAATATCGATAACCGGCTTCCCGTCCTCTCCCTTTCTATAACCGAGAAAGTTCTTATAATGAAAGGAAACCTTCCCGGACAACGGGAATTTCACTTTTCCTGCCGGTTCGTTATTGCGTTCTGCGATCAATTTCTGGACTGCATTGAACGTATCTCTATCTATGATTTCTTCATGATTATGCTTGACATAGTACTTCGGATATTTACCATTATTCGGCAATCTGCGATATGGCAATGTATCCGTCGAATAACTTTTTTGAGTTAATGAATCGCCGATATACTTTTCATTTGTGAGTATATAACGGATTGTATGAGCGTGCCAAAGCGTCTTTCCATAGCGCCGAGGAACTTTTTCATCATTATAAAGTTTTGCGATCGATTGAAATCCGTACCCTTTCATATATAAGTCAAAGGTCCTTCTTATGATGGCGGCCTCAGCTTGATTGATTACCATCTCTCCGTCGATCAGGTCGTAACCGTACGCAGGGCAAGTACAGACGAACTGGCCCTGCTCCATACGCTTTCGATAACTCCAACGCATATTCCCCGATATAGCCTCGCTTTGTTGCCATCCCCTTTTTCTCCCATAATGACAAAAAGCATCGCGTACTGCGATGCTTTCATTCTGCTTTTCCTTTATTGCGCCTGATTCCAGACACCCTTTTCCTGCATTTCTTCCCGAAACAGTCCGAAGATAAACAGCGGCGATTGACCGTACAATCCTGTTTCGTCGTCTGCAAAACTTGCTCCCGTTGCAGAGGTATAAAACATATCCATTGCTTCCTTTTCCGATATATTCTGTTCTTTGCTGATCATCTTTACTATCTCCGGCAATATCGTTGCCCGAACCGTCGCGTGCGACACTTTTACTTTACCTCCGATCACTGTTTTTTCCCTCCGAGATATTCATCGAACATCTGCATCAAATACTCCATCCCCATTCCATGTAAGTCTTCGTAATCCGTTTCTAATAAATCGAGAAGTTTTTCTTTTTTGAAAAGTTCATAAACTTGATCGCTTGTCTTTCCGATATGGTCGGCATAATATTCCACGCAAAATGATATAAAAGAGGTTTTACTCATTTTTCTGTTCACCTTCCTTTCCGTTCCCCCACAGAAATTTCTGCCGCAGATAGTCCGCATGTTCCGGCGTGATCGCCCCGTCGTTTATTTCCGCAATATTGATACTACCATACAGTTCACACCATAGGCAATCCATCAACGTAGAACCGTTTTTCAGACCTTCCTTATATGCGTCCAAATCGTGCTGCAAATACCCCGGCAATCCATACTCATAAGCGCGGATCCGTTCTTCTTCTGCTCTCTTTTCCGCCGATTCTTCCATAAACGCCTCCATAGGGACATTCAATGCCTGTGCCAGCTTATATAACGTTTCTGCCGAACACTTTTCTATGCGCGTCTTCCCGCTACATAAATCGTTCAGTGTCGCGTGCGGTACCCCGCTTTCCTTCGCAAGCCGATATTTTGTGATCCCTTTCTTTTCTATGATCTCATTTAACCGCATCTGTGTTTCACCTTACGGTTATCATTATATCGGCATACCGAAATATTGTCAAGCGTTTAAGGAAAAATCATTGTCGCCATTCGTAATACTGCTGATCAGTCAGAAAATATTTGACTGCATAACGAATATAGTCGAGTACGGTCATGTCTTCTTTGCGAATGGTAAGGAATGCAAAGCATAGAGTGACTGCGGCGGGAATAAGCCAGCCGAATTCCACGAGCAGGATCACGGACACCACCGCCAGAATGCATAGTATAAGAAAGTCTTTCATTCCCCAAAGCCACAGGTTTGCCTTTGCTTTCAGGTTCTTCGGATACAGATAATGCGTCATTGTGCGACCTCCTGCCCTTCGTCATAATAAGCATGAGTTTGGTCAACAGCAGTTCCTCGCCGAGATATTCGTCCGAAAATTCTCCGTGCTCGAAAAATTCCTTTATCGCATTGAAATCCTCGCGGGAATTGAGATTGCAG
>DVIU01000023.1 GCA_018711035.1 Candidatus Scatousia excrementigallinarum | reverse complement strand
TTCCATACAGGGGGGGGGGGGCTGTCTGAGGCAGGACATTACCCTGGAACGGCTTTTTAAAAAGTACTTTGCACGATTATTTAATAAGCGCACGACTCTTTTCAGGTCGTTTTCCATTAGGAACTCTTTTGAGAGATTGAACAAATTTTACGGGTTTACTTTAGCGGAAGTTTTAATCACATTAGGCATTATCGGAATTGTAGCGGCTTTGACTTTGCCGACGATAGTTCAAAAACAACAGGAGAAAGTTTTATTGACAAAGGTTAAAAAAGCTTACTCAGTAATTTTATCTGCTATCAATGCTTACAAAGCTGAATTTGAAGTTACTGATGTTTCTAGCTTATTTGATACTGGTAATTCCTCTTATGAAACTCTTGATAATTTCTCAAAATATTTTAAAGTAATTAAAAAATGTGAAACAAGTAAAGGCTGCGGTGGGTATTATTATGTAAAGCCTATGACCAAAACTCCAAATGGGAATGGGGGAATACGCTCGACAGGGCTCTTTAACAAACCAAGATTTATATTGTCTGATGGAATGATTATTTCAATTCAACAATATTCAAACTGTCTTGAAGCTTATGAATCTCCGGTATATGATGAAAACGGGGATCCTACAGGAGAAGTCAATATAGGCTACAGAAGATATTGTGCATTATTATATTTTGACGTAAACGGTCCCGCGAAGCCCAATCAGGTTGGACGAGATTACTTTTGCTTCGGGGTTAGGGAAGACGGCACGATTTATGACCCAAAAACATCTAACTGCGGGAATATAAGTTCGGTATTTGCAAATGATAAATTAAATGATGTTGAAAATTACAATCTAAATGGCAGTTACAAATAATTTGGATTTATTATAATTTATTATTTTTTTATTGCGCCCCAAGCTTTTATTGTACCGCGCTGATACTTTATTAAATAGTAATCACCATCTTTATCGTATTCTATACTTGCCTCCATGTGGATATAATCCTGTACCGGAGGCATTCCTTTTCTGGCGCGTTTTGCATTAGTTTTAGCTCTTTCTTTAGCCTCTTTTTTCAATTCTTTTTTATATTTTGGGTCATTAAGTCTGTTTTTTTCGGAATCATCTTCTTCTATTTTAAAAACTGGTATAATAGCAACAGGTTCCTTACTTTGTATAAGTAAAAGAAAATCTTTTTCATCAGAAAGAGCGAGTTCATAATGTCCCGGTTTTATAACATCACGCTCCCCATCATAAATAGGGTCAACAATAATAAGGGTAGGATAATCAGATTCCCGTAGAGCATACCTGTATATCATTTGAGACCCTACACTGAGCCCTGAAGTTTCCTGAGGTTCAATGGGATAAGGGCGAATATTTTTATGCATGAATATATTATCAACGTAAATACCCTCTAACATTATAAATCACCCAGCAGTTTTTTGATAATTTTGTTTATTTCATTAAAATTTTTACCCAGAGCTTTTTCATGCCCTATAAATATTAATGACATATAATTATCGGCATTTCCAATTTCTCTGTTTTTTTGCATTAGTCGGAAAGATTCCCGCATAAGTCTTCTCAATCTATTTCTTTTTACTGCGCGCTTATGAGTTTTTTTACTGACAACAAATCCTACTTTAATCGGGAAATTTTCTTTTTTTACTTTACCTGCAAAAAGAGTAATTCCGCCGCAATGGAAAGAATTTTTGATTCTGTAAGTTGCGGCAAAAGCTGATTTTTTCTTTAACCTGAATTCTCTTTTTAACATAATTTCCTTACAACAACACAGCCTGCCTAAAAAAGACCTGCTGCGATGTTAAATATTTAATTTAAAGCCATAGCTCAATTAAGCACGTTTTTTAGCGGTAATAGCTAATTTATGACGGCCGCGGGCACGACGTCTGTTCAATACTTCTCTGCCGCCAGGGGTAGCCATTCTTGCTCTAAAACCACTTACGCGTTGTCTTTTAATCTTTGTTCCTTCTAGTGTACGTCTCATTTCTTTATTCCTTTTTAATTATATTTGTCGTATAATTCTAATGTTAAATAAAAAAAATTAATTAGTCAACACTAAAAGAGGGGCAGGTTACAGATTATGAACAAAAAAGTCGGATTTATAGGCTGCGGTAAAATGGCAAGTGCCATTATAAAAGGGGTTTTATCAGCTTGCTGCAAGCCTGATGTAGAAATAAAGGGTTCTGAAGTTAATTGTGAAATTGCAGAGCTGGCACATAACAGACTGGGAATTGAAGTCTTAACTGATAACAGGCTTTTAACCATGGACAGCGATGTTATATTCTTAGCTACAAAACCGAATTATGTACCTCAGGTTTTAGAAGAAATAAGAGATGAAATAACACCGGATAAACTTGTGGTTTCTATTGCAGCCGGAGTAAGCACTGAAAAAATAGAAAATATTTTAGGACAAAGACGTGTTATTCGTGTAATGCCAAACACACCGGCACTTGTACAGGAAGGAATGAGCGGTGTTTGCAAGGGTGCTTATGCAGCAGAAGAAGATGCTGAATTTGTAATGAAGCTTCTTTCTAATATCGGAAAAGTTATAGAAGTTGAAGAATCACAAATTGATATAGTAACAGCAATTTCCGGCTCAGGCCCTGCATTTTTCTATCAGGTAATCGAAGATATGGCAAGAGCCGGAGAAAAACTCGGACTTGAATATGAAAAATGCTTGCTGCTTGCGACGCAGACTGCACTGGGTTCTGCAAAAATGGTTATGAACCGCGGTGAACTTTCTGTTCAAACTTTGATTGATAATGTTGCGACAAAAGGCGGATGTACATTTGTCGGAATACAAACTATGAAGGAAGAAAGTTCCGATAAGCTTTTCTATGACGTTATAGAAAAAACCGCAGTAAAAGCAAACGAATTAGGAAAATAAAATTAATGCGGACTTTAAAAAGTCCGCATTTTTGTTACTCAAAAAGATATTTACTAGCACAGGTCAATCCATAATTGGTTCCTGTTTCACAGTCGTCTTGATAACACTCTTCATTATCTTCAGAACATGAATTATCAGTTGATTTAGCATCCGCAGGCATAATCTGGTTTGTGAAAATAAAAAACAAATACAAATCTTTTCCCCAAGTATTCGGATTGTGATTTGGCCCATTTACATCTATTACAACCCAGCCGCAACGTTGTTTGTTTTTATTTAGCGAACTGTTACACTCCACAGTATCTAGCCAGAATGAGGCAGAAGATCCGTCACTCAGGACAACTCCTGCGGTTGTATTATTATTAAAATATCCTGCGCTGGATTTTACAGGTTTTCCATTTAATTGTTTTACATCTTCCTGAGCTGCAAAACATTTTGATAAATTTTCACCGCTATTCTTATCACAATCTTGTACAGTGTTTAACTTTGCCTTAAAAATATCTTTCAAACATGCATGTTGTGCGGTGTTATCTGTACAAACAGCTAACGCATTTTTAAAACTTGCATCATTTTCTGCAGCAATCTTTTGAAAAGCCTGCTGAAAAACAGAATATTCTCTTTTCAACCTATTTATATTTATCCTCCGGTCAACTTTAGATATAACAGTTGGCAAGGTCATCGCAGCAACAACACCTATAATACCCAAAGTTATCAACACTTCAGCAAGTGTAAATGCAGTATACTTCTGTTTCATTATAATATCCTTCCATATTTATGAACTATAGTTCTATATTTAGAATTATAATGGATATATTTTTATTTGTCAATATGAGTACAATATCGATATGGAAGATAAAGTAATTTTAGACAAAGTCTCTGATAATATAAGACTTGCACGGTTACAACAGCGCATATCGCAGGAAAAACTTGCAGAAATGGTTGACATTTCTACAAAATATCTCAACATGATTGAAAACAGAAAAGCCAACCCTACAATCGTTATTGTGATTAAAATCTGCATAGCACTCGGAATTGAATTGAACACCGTTTATCCGCAATCAGAATTTATTAAATATTAATTTCTGCAAGAGCTAAAAATTCCATAATATTCATTATCTTAGGAGATTTTTTACCAGAAAAAATAAAGCCTTGATGCAGGCCCATAATACAGGCCGGACAGGTGGTTAAAAGATATTCGGCACCTGTATTATATGCATTTATTGCTTTATTTTTAGAAATAGCACCGGATATTAAGGGATTTTTTATTGCAAATTCACCTGCAAAACCGCAGCAGGCATCATAATCCTTCATTTCTATGTATTCAATATTTTCGCATTTTTCAAGTAAGGGAATTAAAAAATCATTATTTTCAAGATGACAGGGTTTGTGAAAAGTAACTTGCACGGGCTTTTTAAAAACAAATTTTATATTTTGTGCCGCAAGAAATTCCGCTGCATTAATAACGTTTTCACACCCGTATGTTTTAAGAGTATGTTCGCAGCTTGCACAGTCTGTAAGGATATAATCATACCGACAATCCATAAGCTCAAGATTATGTTTTTTTACTTGTTCAAACCTTTCCATATTACCGCTTGAGAGAAACGGCAAACCACAGCATTCAAAATTCCGTTCTATAATTTCCACATCCAAGTTTAAAAACACTGTCTTAAGAGCATTTTCAACTTTTGGATATAATTCATTCACACACCCCTTAAAATATAGAAGTTTTATTTTGCCTTTTTTATCAAAAATTTTTCTAGGAATTGTACTTCTTACAGTTTTTAGAAAATTTCCGAAAACAAGACGTGATTCAAGGAATTTTTCAAATTTCCCGATAGCAGTATTTTTAGCATATTCATATTTAGCAGTATTAAAAATTTCGCAAACATCAATATTACTCGGACAAAACGCTGTGCATTTTCCGCACTTTAAACACATATCAAGATATTTTTCGATATTACGGTTAAGTTTCAAATCTCCTTTCAAAACGCCGTCAAGCATAACAAATTTTCCGCGGGAGACTGCGCAGTCATTACCGGTAATTTTATAGACCGGACAAACTGACTGGCAAAGCCCGCACTTTGAACATTTATTTATATCATCGGCAAAATCTTCCAGCTTCTTCATAATATAATAATAGCATGGAAATTACCACGGGTAATCATCTTTTATCTCCCACCGGACATAGTCCGGCTCTATACTGGCGCAGGTTAATCTCAAAAATTCGTTATTCTTATGGTGCGGACGGCTGGTAGATTTTCATTCCAAAATATCCTCTCTTACCACGGGTAATCATCTTTTATCTCCCAGCCGTCAAGCATTATTACTCCCGAACAAGCCAGATTTCCATTATTAGTAACTGATTTTGAACAATATTTATTGAGCAGGTCATCCCGTGTATATTTTGGATTATAAGCAAAATATACTAACTTACCGTTTTTTGCAAAATAATGAAATGCAAACATATCTCTGCCGTACATATTTGGCTTTTGTCTGCCGTTTATATCTACCCTAAATAATATATCTGTTAAGAGAGTTGCATTATTATCATAGCCTACTGTTAATAATATAGAATTATTTAACTCTATAAAATTAGCACAATCACTAAGTTTTGTTAAATTGCCATTAGAAATTGGTTTTCCGTTTAACGCTACATAAGGGGTTTTATAGCCCATTTCTTTTAAACTCTTACGTCCGTGAAATTTTGCGCCCTTTAAATATGGTATAAAATATGTTTCTATCCATTTCTTAGAAGATGTTTGTTCTTCTGGAGTTCCTACATTCAGCCCCGTACCACTGTACCAGTATTTAGGTTCATCATAATCTTTCTGCGCAAGGAGTAATGCCTGATTAATCATGCTATATGCCTGCTTTAGACGGTTTACAGTTACTTTTTTCTGATAATTTGCAATCAGAGAAGGCAAAGTCATTGCAGCGACTATACCGATTATGCCGAGGGTGATAAGAACCTCTGCCAATGTAAAAGCTTTTTTCATAGTTACCTCATTAAAATATATTAACCTGCTAAACTTATATGTTTATTTTTACATGTTTTCATTTAATCGTCAATACTTTATTTAATTTATTCGTTAATTTCTTAACGAATTTGTATAATTTTAAATATATTTATGGAGTAAACAATGTCTATCATTAATGAACTGAAAAAAATTTTACTTGACGTTAATGTAAATCTGACCGAGCTAGCGCAGGCTTTGGAAAAAAGATTAGGCAAGCCGTACTCAATGCAAAACCTTTCAAACAAACTGCGCAAAGAAACAATAACCCACCGAGAAATGCTTATAATTGCAGATATTCTGGGTTATGATTTAAAATTTATTCGGCGGGAAGAGAAACACTAAACAATCGCACCGTGGCTTGCGTCTTTTACGTTGTTTGCGTATTTTGCCAAATAACCCGATTTAACTTTCGATTCAAAAGGCGTTAATTCATTTCTACGAGTTTCAAGCTCATTCTCTGAAACACAAAGCTCGATTGAACGTGTATTGATATTGATTTTTATAATATCACCGTCTTTTACTAATGCGATTACCCCGCCGTTTGCGGCTTCCGGACAAATATGCCCTACACAAAGCCCTCTGGTTCCGCCGGAAAATCTTCCGTCTGTTATAAGCGCACATTTTGTTCCAAGGCCTTTACCAACAAGCAAAGATGTAGGAGCTAGCATTTCTCTCATGCCCGGCCCGCCTTTAGGGCCTTCGTAACGGATTACAATCACATCGCCTTCTTTTATAAGGTCTTGTTCAAGTGCATTCATAGCAGCTTCCTCAGAGTCGAACGGCCTCGCAACCCCTTCAAACTCATAGCAGCTTTCATCAACTCCGGAAATTTTTATTACACATCCGTCTTTAGCAATATTTCCATATAATACTCCTAATCCGGCCTTAGTATATTCGGATTTATCATAAGGAGGGATAATATCTGTATCTGCCCATGACTCCTGGGCAATATCTTTTACCGAATGTCCTGAAACTGTTTTTCCGTCAAGTAAAATATCTTTTAAAGATTTCATAAGAGCAGGAACTCCGCCGGCATTGTGAAAATCTGTCATAGTAAGTTTTGAAGACGGATTTATTTTTACAATCTGGTGAACCTCACGGCTTAATCTGTCAAAGTTATCTATAGTAATATCAATTCCGCCTGCATTTGCAATTGCAAGTATATGTAAAAATGTATTTGTAGATCCGCCGACGGCAAGAGAAGTTATAATAGCATTTGTAAGCGACTCTTTTGTAATAATTTCCGATGGCAGAACATTTTTCTTTACAAGCTCAACAATTCGCATACCGCTATCGAATGCCAAACGTCGTTTCTTTGAAGAAACTGCTGCTGAAGAAGCACAATAAGGGAGGCTCATTCCCATAACCTCGGCAAGGCAAGCCATTGTGTTTGCAGTATACATCCCCTGACAGGAACCCGCAGAAGGACAGGATTCTTCCTCGAGACAGCGCAGACAGGTTTCAGAAATTTCACCGTTCCTAAATCTTCCGACGGCCTCAAATGAACCCGAAATCATTGTTAATTTATCTTCACTCCTCCAGTGCCCCTCAAGCATAGGGCCTGCAGTTACAATTATTGCCGGAATATTTAATCTTATAGCGGCAATCAGCATTCCGGGTGTAATCTTATCACAATTTGAAAGCAAAACTATACCGTCAAGCTGATGAGCAGCGGCAACACTCTCGACGCAATCCGCAATCAAATCTCTTGATGGCAGAGAATATCTCATTCCGGAATGACCCATAGCTATCCCGTCACAAATTGCCGGAACTCCGAAAATAAAAGATTGTCCGCCTGCCGAATGAATACCTTTTTCAATCTGTCTTTCTAAATCCCTCATTCCAATATGTCCGGGAACTAAATCTGAAAAAGAACTTGCGATTCCTATAAAAGGTGCATCCATATTCTTACGGCTTACGCCTGTTGCCATCAAAAGCCCGCGATGAGGAGTTCTTGCCACTCCTTTTTTAATATTGTCACTTCTCATAAAATATTCTCCTGATAAATTGAATTTATCACAAAATATGTTATAATAAAATACAAAAGGAGGATTAATACATGAAAACAATTGATATGACTACATTCCATACAGGGGGGGGGGGCTGCCTGAGGCAGGACATTACCCTGGAACGGCTTTTTAAAAAGTACTTTGCACGATTATTTAAGGAGCGCACGACTTTTTTCTGGTCGTTTTCCATTAGGAACGCTTTTGAGAGATTGAACAAATTTTACGGGTTTACCTTAGCGGAAGTTTTAATCACATTAGGCATTATCGGAATTGTAGCGGCTTTGACTTTGCCGGCTTTAATTGTAAAATACAAGAAAATGCAAACCGCTGTTGCTGTAAAAAAAAGTATATACAGAAATGAATCAAGCTATAAAACGTGCAGAAGTTGACTATGGAGAACTTAAATACTGGGATATCAACCCGCAATCAAGTTCCACATTTGAAATAAATATAGATTTCTGTAACAAATACCTAAAGCCATATTTTACGAGTTTAAAGCTAATTAGCAAGGGTAGCGAAGATTCTCAATGGATGACTGGGGTTTCTGTGACAGGAGTAAATTTTGTAACTAACAATGGAACTATTATTTCAATCACTACTGTGAGCAATAGTATATACGCCCTTATTGATATAAATGGGTATAAAAAACCTAATAAAATGGGGAATGATATATTTTACTTTAATACTAGAACCGGAAAATTTATGCCTTCTGGTTGGAAAAAAGATTTGACCAGAGAAGAAATTTTCCAAGGTTATACCGGTGAAGATGGTCTAACATTTTCTTGCAAGAAGTCAAAAACTAACAATGATGATTATACTGATTACAGACATGCCTGCACTTCATTACTTATGATTGACGGATGGGAATTCAAAGAAGATTATCCCTGGTAATATTTCAAAAGATTCCACTCCTCGTCCCATTCAATTGACCCGCACAGTTCAATATTGTGGTAATTATAGGGATTTTCAATATACTGCGGATTAAAAAGGCCGACAGAATGAAGACGTTTGATTATTTCCGGCAAAAGTTTTGTACTCCCGGCAAGAGTCCCGTCTTTTCCTGTTGCCTTTTCGCCGTCAAAATAAATAGTTTCATCAGCAAAAATAAATTCTTTCAAATTACTATGTGTTACCGGCAAACAGTCGCTTACAAGCAAAATTTTATCCTGCGGCTTACATTTGAAAAGAAGTTTCAAAGCCTCATCTGACACATGAATACCGTCACCTATAACTTCAGTATAAATATTATCGTTGATTAAAGCTGAAAGTGCAGTTGACTTCCCACGGTGAGAAATACTTTCCATTGCATTAAAAGTATGAGTTGTTCCGCTGCAACCTTTTAAATCACCGCCGATACAGTGACCGGCCTGAACCTTCACGCCTTTACTGTCAAGATAATCAATAAGCCCGCCGTCAAACTCAGGGGCAAGAGTTACTATTTTTATAAAATCATCTTCAATTAGCTTGTAATTGGCAACAGTCGGTTTCATAAAATGAACAGGATTATGAATTCCTTTTTTCTTTTCATTTAAGAAAATTCCCTCCAAATGAATACCCAGAATCTTTGCCATTCCGTCACATTGCTTAGATGAAGCTTCTTTTATAACAGAAATTGCACGTTTTGTATTTTCAATACTATCGGTTACAATTGTCGGAAAAATTCCGCCTATTCCGTACTTTAAAATTTCTTTTGATAAGTACAGCACATCATCAACGCCTGCTTTATTAAAATCAACGCCGAAACACCCGTGAAAATGCTGTTCAATTAAAAGTTTTGTTTTCAAAATATCCCCTCTTGGTTGCTCGCATTTAACGGGTCTACACCGCCTTCACCTGCGTGCCGCCGTTTCGCCCTCAGCTCGCAATCCGCTATATTACACTTCCTTCAAAAACTTTTCTTGCTTCTTCCCTGTCATCAAAGTGAATTGTACGGTCTTTAAGGATTTGGTAATCTTCGTGGCCTTTGCCTGCAATAACAACAACATCATTATTTCCTGCAATTGTTTTTAACAATGCAATTGCATGGCCTCTGTCAGGTTCAACCGTAACTTTTTCAGGATTTGTAGATTTCAAACCTGCAATTATATCGGTAATAATTGTTTGAGGGTCTTCACTACGAGGGTTATCACTTGTTATAACAATTTTATCGGCAATTTTTTCTGCAATCGCACCCATTTTAGGACGTTTAGTAGCGTCCCTGTCACCGCCGCAGCCGAATAAACAGATTAGTTTGCCGTCTTTAGGTGTAATTTCTCTTGCTGAATTGAGCACGTTTTCAAGACCGTCCGGAGTGTGGGCATAATCCACGATTACGAGCGGCTTCTTAGCAACAACTTCAAATCTGCCTGCAACACCTTTAACATTTTCAAGAGCTTTTAATGCAATTTTCAGTTCTATACCCATAGCAAGAGATGCTGTTACGGCAGCGAGAACATTATAAACACTGAACATTCCGTTCATATGAAGATTTACTGGAAATTCACCATCATTTGTGACAAGAGTAAATTCAGCACCGTTAAGAGAAAAGTTAATATCTTTTGCCATAACATCTGCGGAATTTTTTACTCCGTAAGTAAATCTTCTGACATTTTCCGGCACGGCGGAAATAAACCTTTCTGCATAATTATCGTCTGCATTTATTACTGCAAAATCACCTTCGGTAAGTCGTTTAAATAATAGAGCTTTGGCCTCAAAATAGTTATCCATTGTAATGTGATAATCAAGATGATCCTGAGTTAAGTTTGTGAGTACAGCCCCGTTAAAACAGCACCCGCCGACACGATTTTGTTCAAGAGCGTGAGAACTTACTTCCATTACAACATTATCAATCTTTTCAACATCCTTAATCATCCTTAAAGTTGCCTGCAATTCCGGAGCCTGCGGAGTCGTGTGCTTAGCGTCGCGATACTCTCCGCCGGAAGAAAGCTTATAACCTAAGGTTCCGATAAGTGCGCACTTTTCTCCGTTTTCTTCAAAAATCTTCTGGATTAAGTGGGTTACGGTAGTTTTACCGTTTGTTCCGGTAATACCGATTAAATTAATTCCACACGACGGGCTCGAATAAAATCGGTCTGCAATATCTGCAATTTTGTGACGTGTTGAACATACAACAACCTGAGGTATTTTCTTATCAACGTTTAGCTTTCGTTCGGTGAGCAAGGCTGCTGCCCCATTTTCAACAGCATTTTGGGCATATTCATGGCCGTCTGTAAATTCACCTGTGAGACAGATAAAAATATCACCTTTTTTGGTGGTTTTTGAATTATAAGAAATACCTGAGATTTCGACATTTTTAAAATTTACCAGATCTTTGTAATCTAAATGTTCAATTAACTCGTCTAACTTCATTATTTATCTCCTTAACTAATTATTTTTCTTTGGTGCTGAAATTTTATCAGGTTTAAGATTCATTATGCGGGCAATTTGTGTAGTAACTTCATGGAAAACAGGCCCTGCAACTGTATTACCCCAAATAGCACCCACTTTTGCACTGTCAACCATTACATATACAAGAATTTGCGGATCAGAAGCCGGCAGATAACCGATTGTAGAAGTATAGGTAAACGGGGTATAACCTGAAGAATTTTCTTTTGGTTTTCTTGATGTACCTGTTTTTGCGGCTACATTATATTTATCCATTTTAATAGCTGAACGTCCGTTATTAACGCTTGCGGCAAGAAGTCTTGTAATTGAGCGGGCAGTCTCAGGCGATACGACCTGTACACGCTGGATTTTAAGTTCTTCTTCTTCCGGTGAATACTTGATGACATGAGGCGTAACCTTTACGCCGTTATTTGCCAGAGCTTGAACAGCAGAAATCATTTGCATAGCAGTTACTGAAGTTCCGTAACCGTATGACATTGTCGCATGTATGCCCTGATCCCAGCTTGTATAATAAGGTAACAAACCGGAAGATTCTCCAGGCAGGTCAATTCCTGTTTTCGCGCCGTAGCCGAATTTTTTTAACATATCATAAAATTCTTTAGCCGTCATGGTTTTAGCTATATTAATTGCACCGATATTGCTTGAGTGTTCAAACAAATATTCCAGAGAAATATTACCCGGGTACGGATGAACATCATAGTCATAGTTTTTAATTTCCCATTTTCCTATTGTTGTTTTACCTGTATCAAGAACTGTAGAATGCTCATTAATTTTCCCGAGTTCCATAGCACTTGCTACGGTAATTATCTTAAATGTAGAGCCCGGAGGGAATACATCCGTTAACGTCCAGTTCTTTATTAAGTCAGGTGAGGCGTTTCTGAAATTGTTAGGGTCATAGTTCGGATAAACGGCGTAGGCTAAAATTTCCCCGTTTTTAGGATTCATAACAAGAACTGTACCCCTGAGAGCTTCTTTTTCTTTAACCATTTTCTCAAGTTCTTTTTCACAAATATGTTGAATTGCTGCATCAATGGTTAATGTTACATCCTGTCCTTTAGGATTTGTGGCAGTCGCTACAGGGTCTGTCATAAAGTCGTAGATTATTTTTCCTTTTTGCGTACGCTGGAATTTTACTTCATTTTCAACGTGCTCAAGTTTATCTTTTTCTGTATATTCAACCCCGTTTGCAATATCCGCATCAAAATTATAATAGCCAAGAACATGAGCCGCAAGAGTTCCCTGAGGATATTCTCTTGTATTTTTCTTATCAAGGCTTATTGCACGCAAATGGAGTTTTGCAATCTCTTTGGCTGTATTTCTGTCAATGTCTTTTTTCACGGCAATAATCTGATTTTGGCTGTTCAATTTCTTCAACAATTCTTCTTTAGACATTTTCAAGATAGGTGCTAGTTTTTTTGCAATAACTTCCGGAGATGATTCATCTTCATCGTAATCAGCACGACGTGCAAAAACATTATAAAAGACCTTATCAGTTGCAAGTTTAAGCCCTGTTCTGTCGTAAATATCGCCTCTGACAGCAAAATTCTGTCCTGCCCGTTGATTTTTTGCCTTAACTCTGTACTTCTTTATGTCTATAACCTGTATAAAAAACAGGTGAATTATAAGAGCAACCGCAAACAAAATAAACAGAATATATAACCAGCTCAAAATTCTGTCAAAACTCTTTTGCCTTTTATCGACCGAACGTTCGCCGCGCCTATCTCTCACTTTTCACATCTCCCTGATAATAAAAATTTTAGCACAAGGAATATATAAAAGAATTAAATATTAACTAATATTTACTTTTGATTTTTACAGATAAAAATCGTATAATAAGATTATGAAAAAATTTATATTTACTCTGATAATAATGCTTACCGCGCAAAGTGTTTACGCATTGGATGTTGTATATCCCAAGAAAAACACGGTTACGATTAATGCAAATTCGACTTTTTTTATAGGCTCATCTGACCCGAAAAAAAAGCTGACTATTAACGGGCAAAATGTTCCTGTACACTCTTCTGGCGGGTTTGCATATGTTGTACAGCTAAACACAGGCGGGAATAATTTCAACATTAAATCAGGCAGTGAACAACTAAATTTTACAATTACAAGACCTTCGCCTAAAGCGGCAAAAAATATTCCCGAACCGCTTTTTAAAGAATACGATAATATTAAATACGGCTCTGTCATAAATGATAACAGTCCGCTTCGTTCAACTCCGATAGATTCGGGAATTAACAGAATTGCACATTTACAAAAAGGAATGCCGTTAAGTATTGATGGAGAAAAGGGAGATTTTTACAGAGTTATAATCGGAAGTTCCCGCACAGGCTGGATAAATAAATCAAATATACGTTTTAATGACAGCGGAACATCACTGGCAACACTCAACGGCTATGATTACATTGATACTGATGATTTCTTTATTTTCGTTTTCCATCTTGATAAAATGACACCTTTTGAGCTTGAAGAAGGCGAACCTTTCAAAATTAAACTTTTTAACGTTGCGGACAAACCGGACAATACTTATATAATGGATTTTCCAATACATGAATCCTTCGGCGGGAAAAAACTATTAGGTTACAGTGCAAGGTTTAGCGGAACAGATTTTATAGTAAAAATTAGAAAACCTGTTTTAACAGATCTGTCAAAACCTCTCAAAGGCATGAAAATTGCTATTGATGCCGGCCACGGAGGCAATGAAACCGGAGCAGTGGGCTGTTTGAGAGACTACGAAAAAGACCTAAACCTTGCATTTGCAAAACAGCTTGAACAAGAATTAAAACATCGCGGTGCAGATGTTTTTATGACAAGGAATTCTGACATAAATCTGGGATTAAAAGAACGTGTAGAAATGGCGAATGATGAAAATGCATTGTTACTCATAAGCCTCCACGGCAATGCTCTTGCTGACGGAGAAGACCCTAATAAAAGAAGCGGAACCAGCATTTATTATTATTATCCACAGGCAAAAAACCTTGCATATAATATTATAACCACAATGACATCCCAGCTTGGAATTAATAATGATAAAGTTCATCAAAGAAGTTTTGCCCTTGTAAGGAACACAAACGCTTTAAGCATATTAATCGAAATAGGCTATGTAATTAATCCTCAAGACAATGCAAAAATGAGAGACAAAAATTTCCAAAAAGCAACAGCTAAAGCAATTGCTGACGGTATTGAACAGTTTTTTAAAAATTAAAATCAAATAATTCTGCAATAGAAAGCTTCAATGCATTGGCTATTTTGGCAACATTATCAATAGTAGGGTAAAACTTTTCTCTTTCGATTGCACTTATTGTAGTCCTGTGCAATTCCGAAAGTTCGGCAAGCTTTTCCTGCGACAGCTTCCGCTTTGCACGCTCAATTCGTATTTTCTTTGCAAAATTCTCTGCAAGGTGTTCTATGTCAATAGCCATATAGCTATAATATAGACTTGACAAAATATATTCTACAGCGTATAATATATTTATGAGATTATACTATTCAAAAATATAATATGAAATTAAATTTGAATAATAAAAAAGCATTTAATTTAAGGAGGTTTAATGGAACGTGGAAACAATGATTCATTAAATTTCATAAATGAACAAATTGTAAAAGAACTACAAAAGCTCGACGAAGAAGAAAGCCGCAAGTTAAGTATCAAAACTAAAGAACCCCCTAACACCAACAAAAACCAAAATAAACCGAAGTAAAATTTTATTACAAACCACTATGAATATTTATTCAATAGTGGTTTAATGTTATGTGTGTAACAAAAAGGAGTGTATATTATGAAGACTAACAGAATCTGCTGGCCCAGTTCAAGGGGTCTTATTAATTCCTGCACAACTTATTTAACCAAAAATGGCAGTGTAAAAATTATTAGAGAACCAATTGAACAAGGGGTTATCCTGAAGAGAATCAATCAGGACAACAACGGTATTATCAAAAAAGTTATAACTTATATAAGCAAAAACGGAAAACAACAAAAATTTGTGCATACAGCTTAAAAAAGCGGGAATTAAAATTCCCGCTTTTTAATTATGAATTTTTAACATAATTCAATAATGTTCTGACACCTGCGCCCGTAGCTCCTGCAATAAATTCCTTCTGAGGTTTCTCAAGAAATGCTGTCCCTGCTATATCAATGTGCGCCCATTTAGGCCCATCAACAAATTCTTTCAGGAATACCCCCGCGATAGAGGCACCGCCCATACGGGAACCTGTATTTTTCATATCGGCTATATCAGATTTTAAACTATCTTTATAATCTGCAAACAGCGGCAATTCCCAGAATGTTTCTCCGCAATCAGCAGCCGTTCTTATAATAGTTGAAATCATATCCTCATCATTTCCCATTATACCTGCCACAGTCGTTCCGAGAGCAACAACACATGCACCGGTTAAGGTTGCGATATCAATAACTTCATCGACACCGAGTTCACAGGCATAACACAATGCATCGGCAAGTGTTAATCTTCCTTCCGCATCAGTATTATCAACTTCAATAGTTTTACCATTTTTAGCCCTTAAAATATCACCCGGTTTATATGATGTTCCTGAAGGCATATTCTCGCATGCAGCAATAATACCATGTACTTCAACATCAGGTTCAAGAGCACTTAAGGCCCGCATTACACCAAGAACACACGCAGCTCCGGACATATCATCACGCATGGTAAGCATTGATGCTGCCGGTTTTATGTCCAAACCACCGCTGTCAAAACAAATACCTTTACCGATAAGAGCAATTTTTTTCTTTGGATTTTTGCCAGAATATTTCATATGAATGAATTTAGGAGGCTGAGCACTTCCTTTACCCACGGCAAGGTAAGCACCCATTCCCATACGTTCAATTTCATCTTTATCATAAATTTTTGCGGTTATGCCGTCAAGATTTGAAGCTATTTCTGCGAGTTTTGAAGGTGTTGCAAAATCTGCAGGCTCATTTGCCAAATCCCTTGCAAACTTCATTGCTTCTCCAAAAATTATACCTTCTTTTACGTCTTTTTCCGAAAATTTTGCAAAAGTAATCTCATCAACTCTTACAGCTTTTTCTGTTTTATATTTATCAAAAGCATAATCAGCTATCATAGCACCGATAGCGGCAGATTTACCGTAATCACACATTACATCAAAATCAAAGCAGGCATTTTTTGCATGAATTTGCTGTAGCTTTTTGACTGCTTTTGAAACTGCCAGACGCATTTTATCAGCATTAAATTCTTCTTTTTTACCAAAACCAACTACAAGAATTTTGTCGGCAGGAATTTTTCCTAATGTATGAAGCAGATAAGTTTGACCGAATTTTCCTTCAAAATTATCTTTATCAACTGCATAAGTATTCGCAAGCTCCTGAGAAGTTTTCTCATCTTCAAATTTATTGATAACAAGAACTTCGCATGGAATATCTTTAACAGATTCTAAAACTTTAATTTCCAT
>DVIU01000304.1 GCA_018711035.1 Candidatus Scatousia excrementigallinarum | reverse complement strand
AGCGTAAAAAGGTAACAAATGAGAATGGTTGGATAGATTTATGTATTTTATCGCTTACATAGTGGTTTTATGTGGGCAGATTAGGCGGACAATTAATCCACAATAAAACCCCCCGCAAATAATTGCGAGGGGACTTGCAACCATATCAAGCTGAATATAAATCTATGTTTATCTATAGCATATTTTTATTAAATAATTATAGGATAATAAAATACTTGCATATAAATAAATGAATAAACTAAAATGTTCATAATTATGAATTAACTTGAAGCACATTGATCCCAAGTAGCATCATATCCGCCACAGCTGTCAGTATCATGATTATTATCGCAACTGCATAAAGAAACGGAATAGTTATTGATTGCTTCCTTAATAATTTCCATGGTTATCTCCTTATCTTAATATTTATGGATATCGATATGGCCGCAAGCACTGTTTATAATTTACATAATTAAAATTGTAAATTATATGATTTAGTTCGCTGCGCATTGATCCCATGAGGCATCATATCCGCCGGGACAAGAATCGGTACTATTATTGTTGTCGCAATTACATAAAGCAAAATCATAATTATTTATAGCGTCCTTAATAATTTCCATGAGATACCTCTTTGTTTTAATATTTTTGGCTAGTAATATAGTTGCAAGCATTGTTTATAATTTTTTTAATTGTGTATTCACAATGATATTTATTTACAAAACGCGCATTCGGGCATCCCCCTAAGCAAATAGGATAAATATTGCATTCTTTGCAAGCCTGATCTATAGGCATATTGAAATAATCTAGTAAAAATTGCGGGTAGTCAATCCCATCGATGACATTGCCAATTACACGCTCATTAACCCCAAAATCATGTTCACATTTGTATAGTTCGCCTTCAGGCCCGATGCAAAGACAGCCCATGGTATATTGTGAGCACCAAATTTTTTTAGGATTAATAAGTCTTACTTGTTTTTTAATAACATCATTAAATTTTTGCTCAATATCTTCAAATTCTGAAAGAGTCAAATAGTCGTCACATGGAACGATACTCCTTAATCTTCCAAGATAAAAATTAAAGTTATTTTTATATCGAGAATTATTTTTTATTTCTGAATAAAATAGCGCAGAGTCATTTGCATTATCTTTTTCAACATTAATTCTGATGTTTACTTGAACTTTTTGCTTGGTGTCATGAATATATTCTGAGAGATATAAGATATTATCTTTTGCTTTTTCATAAGCTCGTTTTGGCGGTCGCTTTAACTTTTCGTAATTATATTTTTGCCCGTCAAAAGTAATTTGAAACGAATATATTTTTAATAGCCTAATTAAATTATCCAGTATTTCAGGGCTTAGTAGATATCCATTTGTTACGATTCCTGCTTCATAATCTATATTATGGATTTGTGTTAATTCTATCAGTTTTTCGCTTAGCGGTACGATAACATCTTGATATCCCAACAAAGGTTCTCCGCCAAACCAATGGATTTTTAATTTTTTTAACTGCGGATTTTCTTTAATAAAAGTATCAGCAAAAGAAACGATGTCGGTAATGGTTGGTCCCGACATTATTGCGGGCGATGTGTTTTGATTATCCTCAAAACAGTAAACACATTTATAATTGCATTTTAGTGTCGGAGCGATTATCAGTGTTAGCGTTTGGAAGTTTAAGTTAAATTGTGATACTTTTTCGAAAAAAATTATTTCATTAAGTTCATTCTTGTTTTTAGGCACTACGATTCCCTGTTTCAACAAATCACTTAATAATGATTGAAGAGAGGTTGCTTCAAAAGCTGATTTTTCAATTAATTCATATAATGGTTTTTCAAGCTTAATAATAGCGCCGCTTTTAGTATTATAAATATATGTATATACCGCATTGCTAATAGGCGTCAAAATAATATTATATTGCGAGGGCTTGTATATTTCTTTAGCCATGATTCTCTGTCCTTGATTGTAAATTTTTTGGTTATAATTAATAATGAGAATCTAATCTTGTTTTATTATGTAGCGTGTAATTTAGTGTTCATACTCGTTTATACATTTAGCTCATTGGCTAAATTCTGCATAGCAACATCTTCCTCTGGAATATTTATGTGATAGCGATTTATAAGATATAGCATTTTATTTTTGATTACATCTTTGTAGTTAATCACTTTTCCGCTACCGGCGGAATTATCATAGAAAGATAATGCCATGTTAAAGTCTGAATATATATTTATGATCACGTCTTCATTAAGGTTATCATTGTTTTTTTGTGCAGCAGCAACAATACATAAGCCGTGAAGAAAATACAAATATCCGTCATGAACAGACTGTTTTAGTTGTGAAGCATCGGCAATAGATCGAGTGACTCCTTTCAAAGCTTCCTGGTAATTTCCGCTTTCGAACATGCTGTCTGCATACATCAAGGAACATTTGGGACATACAGATATTTCTTTCATTGCTTGTTCCAAAATCATAATATATTTATCAAACATATTTAATGTTTTATATATGGTTGCCTCAACCCTATAACTGTCCTCAGAGGCGGGGAATAGTTTTCGGTATTCATATGCGATATTTAGCAGCTTTTCAAGGATTTTATCAAGGTCTTCATCTGTTTCGGCATATTGTGCTTCAGTTTGAAGGATATAATTTATTAAAAATGAAAATCCGCGCCACGTCCATAATCTTTTTGGAATGGATAGGAGGGTTTGACTTATTTTTTTGCACTGCTCAGTTTCGGCGCAATCCATGCCGTATAGAAGATAATCCGCCAACAAGTCTACATTTTTTGGAAAATATTTGATTCCGCAGGTCAAAATGTCGCAAGCCAATTTATATTCGTCTCTAAGACTGAGAGTAACGGCAAGATTATGCCAATCATCGGCATCGCCTGAGTGTGTTTGCTGATTTAAAAATGAATTTATCAGATCATTAAGTTCTGCTCTGGAGGCGGTATCTTCATAATTCCCAGAATTTTCGGCTAAAACGCGTTCGCAGATGTTTTCCATTTTTCTTACAGGGATGTCAAGATTAGTGTTTTTCATAGATAAACTCCTTATTTGTCTTCCTGTTCTGATGAGGTGAATTTTTTGTCGGTTTTATGCGACTTCTTTTTTACATTATCAGATTTTTGAGACTTCTTTTTGGTACTACTATTGTTATTTACTTCTAAATCTTCTTGAAGTTTCTCAAGTAATTCTTTTCGCCTTCGTTCTAAATATTCACGACGTTCTTGTTGTAGCTTTTCCGCTTCATCATTATCATAGTTTAAATTGTCAGTTTCAGATAATAAACTGCTGCCGTCATTTAACCTGAACGTAAGATGGAGTCTGGGTTTTCTTTTTGACGCTTCAAACGCAATGGAGCTGCTTTTACTTTTTAAATATTTATCTATATCTAGCAGGTAAACTTTTTTTGGTTTAAGTCTTCCGGCTAATACTAATGCCTCATAGCGTGATTTATTAAAATGTTGCAAATCAAATATCGAAATTAGAGGCTGCCCATTTCCCTTTGTCCCGCATAGTGTTGACAATGTCGTTAAAAGTTCAAGTTCACGGCTGGTAAAAAATATCCAATTATTGCAATTGCTTATGATCGTTTCAGCTTCAGCTTCATACCTTTGTTTTAACTGATGTAAACTTTGAATTACCAACAGGAAACGGATATTTCTCGAGCGGGCTGCCGATATCATAGCGGGCATATCGTGAATATTCGGCAACGTGCTGAATTCGTCCAAAATGAAGTTAATTCTATTGTTTTGTGTCTTGTCTTGCTTGTTCTGTGCACAATAAATTATATATTCGTAGGTTTGCTTTATAAACAATGCAATTAACCGATGATATAGCGTCTTTTCATCAGGGGTTATAATAAAAATAGCTGTTTTCTCTTTCAATAAGGCATCAAGGTTTAAGTCGTCATTAGCAAGCATATCCAGTAAAGTTGGTTGAATTGAGAATGCTCTTATTTTTTGGTCGAAAACACTTAATATACTTTGTCTCGTATTTGTTGGTGCTGTAATGGAGCCGCTTAAGCTGGTGGTAATCAGTTCATCACTCTGTGCGTATTTCCAAAGTTTATTATCTTGCGGAGAATCATCTTCGAAAATTAATTGCCTAAGTTTTATGATATTGGCGATATTTACTGCCTCAATCGGCTGATCGTTGTCCTTGCAATACTTAAAAAGCAGCAGAGTAAGCCCAAGGCAAAGGTCTGTGGCGGAATAGTCCCAAAAGGGGTCTTTCACGCTTATTTCAGCCAGCATTAAGTTGTTGGCGATGTCATTGCAGAATTCAGCTGCTCTGTCGTAAAAACCATTTTTATAGAATTCATAAGGTATTTTAAGCGGATTCCAGGCATTAGAAAGTTTTGGTTCGCGAAGGTTTATTACTATCAGATTGTAGCCGTGTTCATTTTTGAGTTCGGCGGAAAGTTTCTCGTAAATCTCACCTTTGCTATCGTTTATGATCATCGATTCTCCGGCAGCGGCAAGTATCTTGACTGTAGGCATAACTACAGCCCGGCTTTTTAAACTGCCGGTTGCCCCGAAAACTATGGTGTGGGTGTCGGATGAATCGACGTAGACAGCCTTGTTAAGCTCATCATACGATAGCGTAACTCCACCAGCAAAAGTGGTAAAGCCTGGCTGAGGTTTTTTGAAAGTTTGTGTTCCCAAATTGAATTCTGTAAAATTTAATTTGTAAGTCGTGTCTGTCTCGAACGTAATATTTTCCATTTTAATTCTCAAAACCTCTTTTAACGTTCTTTCTCGTGGCCTATCGTTTTTGTTGACATAGTCATAGACTCTTCTAGGATTTTGTAAAATTCTGTGCGTGTTTTTTCGTTAAAGATGTTTTCTTTTAGTTTGCGCTGAATGTAGTCCGGTGCTTCTTCACACAAAAGGGCGCACAGAGTATGAAATGCCTGTTGATATTTTTCAGACATTTCGATATCTTGTATATCTACAATATGGCGTATTATCTTTATAAAGCCTGCCTGTAACTTTTGAGGTGAAGCAAAGTTATTGTGTATATATAACTTTATCAAAGCATTTAACAGTGCTCTTGGACAGAGGAAATAGCGGGAAGGGATATCGCCTATTTTATTATAATTCGTATCGGTTTGGATTTTAACCTCAGGCAGGAGATCCTCGACAAATTGCTGACCGGTGATGCCTGTTTTTTCGAGTAACGTTGCCAGTTCAGGGTCTGTCGATTTTAGAGGACTATTAAGGTCTTCTGATTTTAATTTTAATTTTCGATCACCACAGTCAAATGCGCAAAGCATGTATGTAACAAGTTGTCCGAAGGGATCGTCGGGGAGAGTGGCATCCGTTATATTATTATAGTGCTGTTCTCGTATTTCTCTGAGGATTTCATTAATTGTGCTGTTAAAATCTTCTTTAAATCTGCGATATATACCTGTTAAATAATTGTTGTAATATAAGATAATCAACTTAATTACTTCAATTCGCATGAAAGGAGTGGTTATGTGTGATCCCAATTTAAGCTGGCACAGATCAGTCGCATAAGCCTTATCATACGGAGTATCACCGGTTTCGGGATTAGCAAACAAGTCTGGCCTAAGCCTACGCTTTTCTGATCGATAAATTTCCAATTTTCGGTAATAAGGATTTAGTAATTCCCGATAAAAAGCAGGACCGGATCTATAACGGCCTTCTTGAGAGTACTCCTGTAAGATTTTTGCTAGTGCGGATAAAGTGAATAAACGCGGTGAGTCCACATTATCTTTATTTTTCTTATTACTCATTGGTAAATTCACTCCTTCTGTCTTGAGTTATATTATAACATTTAATTTTAATAATTGCAAGAGAAGAATGTTGGGGGAAAAAGTTGAGAGCTCTCATATGAGAGCTCTCAACTTTTTTTACGTCTAGACATCCAGGAAAGCCGATGGTATGATATAGGCAAGTAAAAACTACATGCCTAAGTACTGACAAATTGTGTTGTCGTGATT
>DVIU01000303.1 GCA_018711035.1 Candidatus Scatousia excrementigallinarum | reverse complement strand
ATCGGCGCTCTGATCTACGAGCACCTGTTCCGCGACGTCGACAAGGCGGTACATCTCCTGCAAACGCTTGAGCTTGTCTCCCTGCGGCTTTGCGGCATGGTTTGCTGACTGTACGTCTGCCGAAAAGCGCGTAAAGCCCGTGAAGAACAGCATGAGGTTGTCATTCAGCCGCTGCTTACGATCGGGGGAAATGATGACTGGCTGTACGTCAAAGCCGTCCGCGTCGAAATTGATGCGGTTGAATCCGCCATACGCCGCCGCGATCTGATCCTGCCAACCGCCTGCCTCATTGCAAAGCACGCGCTCAAGATAGATCGCCTCTTTCGCCAGTCTGCACTTATCGACGTATTTGCCCTTTAAGGCGTAAAACGCGTTAAGCATCCCGACGGCAAACGAACTGCTCGTCCCAAGGCCTGAACGCGCGGGAAGATCGGCTTCGTAGGTGAGACGAAGTTCGTGCATGTCGAGCATCTTCATCGCATTACGTACTGCAGGATGCTCGATATCATCGACAGACCTAACCCGTTCAATGCGTGAATAAGTCAATTCCGTCGTATAATCAAAGAATCTGGGCAAATGGCGCACTGTGACATAGCAGTATTTGTCAAAAGTCGTTGAAAGCACCGCGCCCCCGTACTCCTTAAAATACTCCTCCATGTCCGTTCCACCGCCAAAAAAGGACATGCGAAATGGCGTTTTGGTAATGATCATAGTATAAGTTCCTTACTTAAGCTTCTTTCTCCAATAGTCAAGCATATCTGCAATCGTTTGCTTCATGGAGATCTGCTGTCTCCACCCGGTGTCACGTTTCAGTTTATCAATATTCCCGATGATGATCCTCTCGTCTGTGGGACGAAGTAATTTAGAATCGACTTCTATGGTAAATTTGTGCCCGATTTGCTCCTCGATCATTGTGACGATGTCTTTCATCTGATAGCAATACTCCGAAGAAATATTATACACTTCCCCCGGAATCCCCTTTTCTGCCAAAAGGAGCAAACCATTGACAAGGTCTCGCTGATCCATGATCGCACGTTTTGTCTCCAAATTGCCGACGCGCAGAGTATAGACACCAGACCTCTCCGCTAAAACTGCACGCTTTGTAAAATCTGAAGTCACATCGTTTACTTTCCGCGTTCCTGTAGAATTGAAGATTCGTGCACGGATACAGCGAATATGATCATTCATGAAATATTGAAAAGACAACAGATCCTGACCCACTTTACTGACCCCATAAGGGTGCAGCGGCTTCAATTGGGCAGTCTCAACGACATATGGATCTTCAATTTCATTGAGCGTCTGTCCATACTCCGCACTGGAACACGCAACAACTACCATCGGATCATAGCTGCCATCAAGGACTCTCACACTTTTAACAGCTTCGAAGATATTTACCGTCCCGTTAATATTTGTATCCATTGTCTCCTGAGGACGTACCCATGAGACAGTGGGATAACTCTGCGCGGCTAAATGAAAGATCTGATCCGGCTTAAAATCTGCAATGATCTTTTGCACAGACGCATAATATCTGACATCGCACTCCATCATGCTGATTGCGGACTCAAGTTCGGTAATGTCAGTCGTTGGCTTATAGTATGTACCAAGCACATCATGACCCTGGCTGTGCAACAATTCCACCATATGCGAGCCGACCATTCCCCCCGCACCTGTAACTAATACTTTCATGTCAATGCCTCATATATTAATTTTACTGAATAATTCCTTAAAATCTGATAATAATCGATAATAACTGAATTTTTCAAGGAATACTTTATTTAAACTTTCATTATACTTATAGATTTTACTGCTCAACAAATTATTGATAATATCAATCCACTCATCAATTTTATCACTACGAAAAACAGTTTTGCCACATTCTTCGCCAAGATTTTCCCAAAATCCATGCAAACTTTCAGTGGTCCCAACAATGCATTTTGCATATGAAATAGCTTCCATTGTTTTAGCTTTCATACCGCCCCCATCAAAAAGAGGAGTGATAACTATATCAGCATCTAAATAATATTGTTCAACACTATCGACAGGGCCAACGACATCAACCCTTTTATCAGAAAAACTATCGCCTATCTTACCGCCAATCTTACCTACAATATACAATTTAAAGTTACTATTTAATCTCGACAAAACGTTTTTATAAAACCACTCTATCCCTATAATATTAGGATAATAGGCAGAACCTACAAATAAAATAGTTTTTTCTCCATTTTCCGCAGTAATTTTATTTTTCTCGACTATGGTCGGAACAAATGCAGTTAACGGTATAATCTTCTGCGGATACATACCATAATATTTATAAAATTTAGCTGCATCCGTTTGATGAAAAACCAAATTTATATCAGAATATTTGACATTAATTTTTTCTTGTCTGATTCCGATTGAGTTTTCAATCTTTCCAATAATATTACCTTTCTTACTCCACTGTCTGAATAAGTCCGCGGCAATATCATGATAAAAGCACACATATGTTACATCAGGAAACTTTTTCTTTATTTTTTTTGCCAGTCCTCCTATGAATGATTCTTCAGTGAATACTAATTTAATATCATGTTGCTTTATCACTTGAAGAATTTGCTTTATTAAATAATTACTCAAGTAGATAGTATTACCTTGTAACCACCGCTTCACCCGCTCAAGGATATTCTTATACTTACCAAAAGCAATATAATTTTGTTTTCTACAAGGTTTTTCTGTTAACCGCAAATCAATTCTAAAAACATTATCTTTTCCAAAGATTTCCTTTAATGCCGCCAAATGAGTATTTGCCCCAATATTATACTGTGAACGATTACTTACATATAAAATCATAACTTTTTTGAGCGTTTTCTCCTATACGCCTTTATCCTCTCTTTAATACCTCTAGGCACAACCGATTTAATAATGAGTTTAATTTTAGGCACAGGCGATAAAAGCCTTAGTTTGTTATTCCTTTGATATACTGCAAACGCATATTTTGCAGCGAGTTCAAAATCGTGAATTTCTTTATATTTTTCCAAAAATACTTTGCGTTCGGCCGGTGCTATTGAAGGCCTATTTAATTGTTTTTCGTATTTTAACGGTTCATTTACCGGTCGCTCATAAGCGGTAATAAAATTATTCTTAACTAATAAATTTATAAGTTGCTTCCCTTTAGGAGTGTTCACTAAAATTACAGAAACTTCTTTTCGCTCATGCGTGTAAGGAGCTTCCTGCCCTAATCCATGATAATCCCCTAATGTAATATCACTGACACGTTCGCCTGTTGCAAATTTGCACCGATAACAGCAATCCCTATAAATTAGGGCATTGTGATAACCAATTTGGTATAAATCATTGCTCACAACTTTTTTTTTATAGGCAGGTGTGGATTTTGTATTATTTACAGAAAATTTACTTTCTGCATCGAGACAGGAAATTTTCTGTTTGTCATATATAGTAAACAGAAAATTTCCTGTCCCATATTTTGGATCTCTGAAATATATTTTCCCCGATTCAATATTTTTCTTATTTTCAATTGCAACAATATGCTCTTTTAAAAAACTTGGAGAAGGTGTACCATGACAAATTAAGTCAACAGTAATCAATTCTCCTGCGACCTTTTTTAGGCTAACATAATTTTTTAATGCAGCAACATGGCAGGGCAAACCAATAAATAGGACTTTTTCCCCCATCTCAAGTAAATTAGCGATTTCGCTGAAAATGGAATTCATAAAACTAAACGTATATTTTGAATTCCTAAATACTTTTATTTTATCTATATCCCTCGTGACAGAATAAACAGCCTCCCTATCTGAATTTAATTCTACCCCACAAAAAAACAATCCGTTTTTGTAAGCATATGAATATAATGCCGAAGCAATACCGCCGGATGCGGCAGTTTTATGAGCTCGGACATCATCATTCCATGCAGCATACGCTGCATTAGGTTTTTGAGCGACAACTTTATTGATATTAGGGCATACTTTTTCGCATAAGTTACAGTGTATACATTTATTCTCATCAATAGACATATGCCACGATGAATCATCGTTATATACTCTTTCTATGCAATTTTTAGGACATATATTTTCACAAGCACCACAAGCAAAACATTCTTCCGAATTACAAACAGTTATCATATTATTGTACTTTAAAATATCCTTTTAATATAGACCATGAATATTGTCTTTTACGTTCCATTATTGAATCAACAAATTCATAGTCTATGGGGATATTCTGCTCAAGATTTTTCTCATTGCCTTCTCTATGGGTGATCTTTAGCTCATTGCACAGAGATATCATACGCGATGTATTACCACGATTATAATAGAATACATTCTTGTGATAATATAGTGAAAACAACAAACCATGGTATGACGCCGTAAATACAGCTTCAGCATTAGCAATTAACGCCAACCATTCATTAATTGTATTTGCCTTTAAGTTTTTAACTTCTTTTTTATGCAAATAATAATTGAGGAAGACTACTTTTAAATCATATTTTTTTGCATACTCTTTGGCGTCATCAATTGTTGTATTACCGACAGACATATACACAAAAACATATTTATATGGTAGTCTTTTAATTCCTTTAATTTGATTTTGCCAATACTCACTCGGCAAAAGCATCGTAGGATCACATGTAACACTGACAGTTTTGCCCGTCAAATCATATATCCAATCTCGCGCAAGCTGTTCTCTTACAGATATTTGCTCAAATCTATCTATCAGAGGCTTTATTTTTTTACTTGCTTCCTCTGACCACTTTGTACCTACTGATGACGAAAAAGCTAGTCTACGTTTATTGTCTTCCGTAAAATCGAGAAAATAAGTCATGTCATGACCAGTAATCTCAAGCCCCCATACGATATCGCTTCCAACAAGAAATACATCAAATAAACCATTTGCCTGCGATATAGAAGTTCTGTCATACGGTTTTGTTAATTTTGTATTGTATGATAGATAAGCCCAAAAGCTATTTCGTTTCTTTTTCAGCGAGTTGTGCCAAAGTAAACTTTGTATAACTTGTTTTATGGACCTCGCTTCCGAAAGCGGAGCTGTAGATTCTCTTTCAGTAATTGCCTTGCACTTATAATCAATTATTGTAACATCTACTCCTAGATTCAATAAAGCCTTATATAGCCCTATTGTTTGCAGCAGAGAGCCATAATTATGGGTATCATGAATTGTCAATAATCCTACCCGTACTTTATCCATAATATAATCCCTTATTGATTCCTAATTTCTTCAGTCAAACATTATCAATCAAATCCATATACTTCTGCACTTCATTCTGGTTGCCGTATTCATGATGAGAAAGATATTGTTCAATATTTTTACGAAGCACCTCGTTCTCAATCATCTGCTTCACACCCTGCGCAATGCCATTGGGTGACATTTCTACGACAAGGCCCTCTTTCCCGTCCTCGACCTGATCTTTCACCGTCGGATATGCTGTGGCAACAATTGGCTTACATAAAATCTTCGCTTCGTCCAAAACAACCGACTTCCCTTCATATCGAGAAGATTGTACCACAAAATCGCAGTTCTTTATGTAGGGATATGGGTTTTCACGCACGCCCAATAGAATAAAACAATCCTCAACATTCTCTTTTTTGATCTGTTTTCTGAGTGATTTTTCCAACGTGCCATTGCCAATCACATACCATTTGAAACGTACGCCCTGTCGTTTCAGCTGTGCAGCCGCCGTTATTGCCATATCAAATCCTTTTTGGGGATGAAGTCTCCCGATAGAAAGTATGCAAGGACAATTCAAGGATTGATATTCTTCCGGGAAAAACTCCTCCGCTCTTTTCCTGATTACCGTTGAAGAAGTGATATTGGGAATATTATAGATTTTATTTGAAAACTCAGGAAAAACCTCTTTTAGAATATCTGCGCATTTTTCTGAAATTGTTACAATGGCATCCATGTTTTTAAAATGAGAATAGTCGTACTTTACTGATAATCCTGATTCACGATAATCATTATGAACCCATACGATTTTCTTCTTTGCATTTATCTTCTCATCAACATAATACATGACTTCTCCAGAAATATATGCCAAAGCCACATCGTAAGCTACACTCAAACGTGCAATATGCCTTGAATAAAAATGTTTCCACCGGAATCCACATGCGGCACTGCCACGCTTGTATAATAAATAGGAAATCAAGGATCCAAATACCCTTATAATATTGTGACCATGATACATTTTATTTATTGTAATTTGGTTATCAATAAGATTTATATTTATAGGGACTTGTTGCAAATATAATCCTTCTCTTTTAAATAAAAGCAAGTCTATGTTATACTTATCCGAGGGCAACTCATTTAAGAGATTTACAAGACTTTTTTCTGCGCCGCCGTTATATAAAGACATCATTACAAACAAGATTCTTTTTTTCATAGCCTCGCCTCAATATTTTTCTTTACCCACAGCTACATTCCTCAAACTCTTAGCAGAAAATAGTGGCAAGCTAAGAGGAACTTATATCACAACACCGACGAAATAATCGCCTCTTTTTTTATGCGCAGATAGCTTTCGCCGCCAAGGATAATAGTCTCTAGTAAAATATAGTCAATGACCTCACACGTATGCCCAAAACTCTCCACAAGGTGCTGCGTTGCAATCGCCTGTAACAGCGAACCATAATTTGTAATTGCGTGCCTTGTAATGACTGCTACTTTCATTTCACCTACACCAAATTGTGGCAATACCCTTCCGTTGCGTCGGGGCGATTTTCAATGATCTTGCCGGGATTGCCGATGACAATGCTGTTGCTCGGGACATCGAAATTAACATACGCATTTGGTGCAATCAGCACATTGTCGCCAATCGTCACTTTACCGACGACAACGGCATTTG
>DVIU01000302.1 GCA_018711035.1 Candidatus Scatousia excrementigallinarum | reverse complement strand
AGGAAAGGAACGGTCGAGAGTCATGGGAATGGCAGCCTCACAAGCGAGATTTTTGGGCCTGACGGCACGAAAAACAAACGTTGAATATGAAGGCCAACAGGTGAACCAGCAAAGAACGTCTTTGTCAAACCAGTCAGCCAATTATTACAACGACCTTCTGGGAATGACAGTACCTGTTCCACCCTCAGTAGACAGCTATACAAAAACAGTATATACGTTTGAAGACGGAGCATTAACGAACCAGATAACGGCAATAATAGCGCAAGCAGACGGGACTTATACTGTAAGTTATTTATCTCACTGGCAGGATGACTTTGCTCCAGTAGCAGCGTCATCAAGCATCGTAACGAAAAGCGGCGGCGGTTATACAATAGGTTCAACAGAATTGCGAGAATTAGGGACAGCAGATCCGAACCTGGCAGATAATGCAGACTTGCAGCAGCAGAAAATAGAAGAAGAACAAGCATGGGAAGCGTTGTTGAATGCAAAATACGGAGAACCTGCCGGGGGCTGGTTAGTCCGATATGTAACCGATACGTCAACAGGTAAAGAGACGCCATACTTCTATAAGAAATCGGATTGTGATGCAGCGACATATGATGAAAACGGAAATTCATTGTCGAATATAAATTGTTATACAATCGGGAGTGATAAAAAGACGGAAGAACATAAAGCGATAGCTGGCTGTCGAGTAGAGAAAGATACCTCAGGGCGTTTTATCTCGATAAGTATTCCAGATGGAGACGGCAACTTGGTAACCTATGCATTGACAACGTCAACGGAGACGGATCAGGATGCGTATAATGACGCAATGAATCAGTATGAACATGAGAAGTACTTGTATGACCAGTCAATCCAGGATATAAATGCAAAGATAGAAATAATCCAGGCCCAGGATAAGAACCTGGAATTGCGCTTGAAACAGTTAGATACGGAACAAGATGCAATTTCGACAGAAATGGATGCGGTGTCGAAAGTAATCGAAAAGAATACCGAAAGTACGTTCAAAACATTTGGTTAAACAAAAAATGAAAAGTGCCGAAAAAAATTTCGGAGCTAAAAAAGATATAAATAAATTTCCTTTCCCTTTTTCCTTTTTCCTATTAATTTTCCAACGACGAACTAACAAGTGAGTCGTTTTTTTTTTATGCTAAAATATTATTATGACATTTAATGAATCTTACAAAGAGATTTTAAATACTGTTAAGGGAGATATTGATAAGGTAAATGCAGAATTGAATCGTTCATTTTCTGCTGATACACCTATTCATGAGGAATTGCAATGCTTTCTTAATTCACCGTCAAAAAGAATACGTTCAGTTTTAGCCTTTTTATATCTGCGTGCATACGGAATAGATGTCACTGATGAACAGATCGAATTGCAGAGTATAGTTGAACTTATCCATAATGCTTCTTTGATTCATGATGATGTTATTGATGAGGATTTAAAAAGACGCGGCAAAAATACCGTTAACTGCGATTTCGGGAATCGTATGGCAATCATATCAGGCGATTATCTGTTATCCGTTGTTATGAAAAAACTTACGGCCTTGAAATCTTTTGAATTATTTAATATTTTCGCAAAAACTCTAGAAAATATGTGCAGCGGTGAAATTCAGCAGCATATATCTTTAAATACGATTAAGTCTATAGATGAATATATTGAAAAATCTTACCTGAAAACAGGATCGCTTTTTGAAGCCTCACTAACTGGAGCAATGCGGCTTGCAGGTGAAAATAAGATTATACGCGCTGTTGAGTTCGGACGTAATTTCGGTATAGCGTTTCAAATCAGAGATGATTTAAAAAATGTACTTGAAACAGATTCCGGAGATGTGAAAGCAGGAATATATAATGCTCCTGTTATATTTTCCGGCAGTGCAGAAGTAAATTTGTCGGGTATTGAAAAAACAAAAGATTTGTTGAATAATTATCTGGTTAAAGCCGAGGATTGTATTGCAGATTTGGCTGAAAATGAGTATAAATCAGCACTTATAGAGTTATTGGAGTTGTTAAAAAATGTCTAAATTTATTGGTGAAATGACTTTTGATGAGTTTAAAGATGCTTTAAAAACTATAATATCAAAAGAAGGGGATATCAATTCAGAGAAAGATAACCGTAATCTGCAAGAAAAAATAAATGATGGATTTTTGCAATTTGGCAGGGATGTAAAATACCTGTTTTCTATGCAATTTCTGAAAGATATTAAAAAAGATATTCTTGAATTTCTGATATCTTTAAAATATGTAATTACATTTAAATTTATTAAAGACTGGTTTAAACCTGCACCTAAAACTAAAGAACTGCTGACAAAAGATGTTTTTATAAAAGAAGGCAAAAAGTTTAAAGCAGGTTTTATTGATATTGTGGAAACAGTCGTTTTTGTCCTTGTAATGGTAATTATAATCCGTTTTTTTGTCGGTGAAATCCGTTGGATACCGTCAGGTTCGATGAAACCTACACTTCTGGAAGGTGACAGAATAGTAGTTGAACGCTATTCCAGATTCAATTCAACACCTAAACGCGGCGACATAATGGTATTTTATCCTCCGTTCGAAGAATTAAAAAATACACCGGGCAAACTTTTTGCGCGTCTTACAGGATTTTTCTGTAAAGATATAGCATATATAAAACGTGTAGTCGGAATGCCGGGTGATAAATATGAAATAAAAGCGGACGAATACGGCAAATATACAGTCTATATCAATGATAAGCCTCTCAATGAACCATACATAAAGAGTCCTTATGACTATACACCGTGTACTGAAGCTATGTTTTGCGGCCCGGCCGTGATTCCTCCTAAACATTATCTCATGCTGGGCGATAACAGAGGAAACTCGCAGGACGGAAGGTACTGGGGATTGTTACCTGAAGATAGATTTATCGGTAGAGCTGTATTTCTTTTCTGGCCTTTTAACAGAATAAAATCTCTTGCAAAATAAAATTGTAAACTTTTGTAAACTGCCTTAAACCCTGTTATATTGCCTAAATTAATGGGCATAATACATGCATGGGGCAATTTTATATACTTTATCGTTTTTAAATATATATAAAGTATATAAGAAAAAGGAATTTTTATGGGCGGTATACAACAAGGCGGCGGTTTCTACGAGAAAATGGCACAAAATTATAATAACAAGCTCTATTCCGGAATGTCTAGAAGCGAATGGGCAGCAATGAACAGGCAGGGTTTAGCAGAACGATTGGCTCAATCAAAAGTCCAAACTTCTAGCGAAAATATTGCTAAAATCCAGAATGCTGCGAATATGTATGGCCTACAGCTTGATTCTGGCAGTATTTTCTCAATGGCAAATACAGACGGTAACGATGTACTTTCAAATAAAGAAGCTAATGCATTTATGTCAAAACTGCCTCAGCTTGCTCAGATGAGTTCTGCTAACGGTTCTTCAGGCAGCAGTTCCGGCGGTTCAAACGCTATGGGCCTGTTAAACGGTTTAACTGATATTGCCGGCGGTCTTTTAGGAACAAATAATAACAGCGGCGGAGGTGAATCTTCCGATAGCGGCGGTGGTTTTCTAAAAAAGGCCGGTGACTTTCTTGGCGGTTTATTCGGTTAATTGTTAAATTTGGTAAATTTTTTATATACATGCACTTGTCAAAATTTTCTGTCTGGTTAACAATACATGTCGGGAAGGACAAGTTTACAATGCTCGTAGGAAAAACGCAATTCAATATAAGACCGAAGCAAAAGGAGCGGGGCATTTTATCCCCAAATCAGGTGCCTTTATCCTCCCCGGAATACATGTCACAATTTAATATTCGAGATATTAAGAGACCTTTAAATCATAATTCTGAGAATTTATCATTTAAAGGTCTTTCTGTATCTTCAGCTTTAAATAGAGTTTTATATAAAGACGGACAAAAAACATATAAACTTTCAAAATTGACTAATATTACCGATGAACATCTCGGTAAAATGGTTAATAATCTGACTGAACACTTGAAAAAGTCTAAACATGCAGAAAAATTAATCACTTTTTCAGGTGACGATGTCACTGTTCATTTAAAGACCATCCCTCATCATATTTGGGATGGTTTAATTTATCCGTTCAAAATTTTACCTTTTGATATTATGAACGGTGCTGTAGAAATGCTCGGCAAGATTAAGCCTTTAGAGAACTGGTCTAAAAATGTTCTTGCAAAACCTTTGTTCAAAAATATCAGACAACGTTCAAAAATTGATTCGGAAGTCAGTGCATTAAGAGGTCTGTTGGAGACAGCCGATTCTTTAGACGGTAAATCAAAAGAAGAAATTTCTTCTAAACTGTTCCAAAAGTCTGTTAAAATGTTTGACCCTAAAACCGGCAATTACGATACAAAACACGAACGAGCTCTATGCCGTATAGTTTCGGGTCTGCCGCCTGCTGTTCTTCTGGCAACTGACGCTTACAACCTGTCAAGAATGATGGATGATGATCCTAATGCAGCTAAACAGGAAAAGAAAGCCAGATTCCGTCAGGAAATGAGCCGTTTGGTTATGAATGCATATTTGATGCTCGTGACTTTCGGAGCTTTAAATAAATACATCAATCAATCTGCTTTCGGTACAATGCTTATGACCGGTGCAACAACATTGATTACTGAAACATATTCACGTCTGAGAAACGGAAAACATATTACAAGATTGACTCCTGAAGAAGCAAGAGCTGAAAATGAAAAAAATAAGGCTCCTGAAAGATTAATTAAACCGACAACTTCTTTTGGCTCGTCAGCAAAACCTGCACAACCTAAAGAAACCCAAAAACCGCTTTTGTCATTTGATACGATTATGAAGGCCTGTGCCGCCGTGATTGCAGCAGGTTTTGCCTTAAAAGGTGCGAGAAAGATGATTCCTGCCCTTGACAAAACAATAAAAGTTATTACTGAGCCGTTCAAGGCACAATACTATAAAATGACAACAATGCCTGATTTCAAAATCGAAGGTAAAACTTTTGACCGCATTGTAGAAGTTCTTGAATCTAACGGTTATAAAGAGCTTGCTCAAAAATACAAAGATGTAGCAGCAATGACAAGAAACTCCGATGGTACAATAAGCCTCGGGCTCAGAGATAAAAAGATTAAACCGGCAGTTGACTTTTTTATTGCTCCGTTCCAATTTATTTGTAATGCAGTTACATTGCCTTATCGTTTACTTGATAAAGCTATAAAAGGTGCAATTAATAAAAAAGATCCTTTAAAAGGTATCAAAAGTTTAGAAAGTTTTGCGGAAAATATTCAAACGCTCAGGGCGGATGCACTTAAAAAAGGATACGCGAAAGATGATTTCCTTAACTACGTAAAAGATAATTCAAGACAAATTAATGATATTAAAGCTCTGTCTATGAGTATTGAAAAAATCGGCCACGAAGCAACTAAAAAAGGCTACAGTCCTGAAAAATTCCAGAAATTTGTAGAAGACAATATTATGAAATCATTCAATACGGATACAATGTCATCTGTATCGAATGCAGATCTGGCAAACCTTGCTAAAACCGCTTCCACGGCAGCTACAATCTGGTTCCTGATGACAGATAACTACAATATGGTTATGCTTAAATCAAACGGTAATGATAAAGACGGAGCAGAAACCAAGTTTAAAGAAAGGTTTGTTCAGGAATGTTCAAGGCAGTTCTACTCAATGCTATTGATTGACCTGTTTAATAATACATTTAGTAAACAATACCACGCATCACTTCTGGGTATGAGCTGGATTACGGCTGCTGATACTACAATAAGCGAAATTCTTACAAGAAAATCAGTTGGTATGACAGTCAAAGAACATACAAGAGATGAACTTCTTGCAATAGAAGATAAGCAGAACAAAGCTACAGGGGCATTGAAAAAATATTATAACTTTATGCAGCGTCTGACCGGCAAACGTTCAATTAAGTCATATGAAGTAAAAGCTAAAAACGAACCTCAGCAGCAAAAAGCTTCTATTAAGGAGATTAACCATTCCGAACCGTCAATGCAAGGGGCCGGAGTCCTGAATAAAATGATTAAAGGCTAAACAACCTGCGGGTTGAACTTTACCTCCAAATGTTGTATAATAAATAAAAAGGAGGGACAAATGAAAAAGTCAGACATAGTGTGGATTTCGGGGGGGGGGGCAACGTAGAAAGCTCTCAGGAAAGGGATTTACGCTAAGCGAACTGCTTATAACAATAGCAATAATAGGTATACTGGCGGCGGTACTCCTGCCAATAGTGCAGAAGGCCCAGCCTGATAAACTAGAAGCAATGCGCCGAAAGAGTTATTACATACTGGAGCAGACGGTGAACCGGATGAAAACGGATGACAGT
>DVIU01000022.1 GCA_018711035.1 Candidatus Scatousia excrementigallinarum | reverse complement strand
TCTCGGCCGTCGCATTCTTCACAAGTTTTTTTGTATTTCACCCTGCTCATCGTCTTTTTATCCAGCATATTAAATCCGACATCTTGCGTTTTTACAGATGCATGAAGGGTGACGGGAATATAAACCAATCCGAAACTGATACTGCATTTATAAGAATAAGCCATACTGTTTTCCTCTCTTTCAGTATGGCTTATTTTCTATTTATTTTTTCAATTTTTTTGTTATTTTCGGCAAGTCGTCAGTTCAAGTCTCTTAAATCTCAAAAAAACGGGGTTTGGCATCCATAAAAATGACGATCGGATGTCAAAAAATTTACCCTCAAAAAAGTGGCACTTTTGGCCGTAAAACAGCAAAAAACCTCGGTAAAACCGAGGTTTTTTTGGGTGACATCTTTTTTGTCAGCCCATGATGTCTTGGTAGTACAAAAAAGCTGTCATTTTTTAATATTTAACAAATGTTCTAAATCGATTACACCATACTTTTTATATTAACAACACATCATGCTTCATTGTGAAATATAACACCATTATAATGATTTTTACTACAATTCTTATATCGTTCTTTAACAATTGCATTCATTATTCCTCCTCAAATACGAGAAAAATCTTAATAGAATACAGTCATTTCATATTATAGTTATTGCTTTATTATTTCTTCTAACATAGGCTCGATGCCATCGTTAATCAGTTTTTGAACCATATCTTGAGCTGAAAATCTATTGACGTCCCAAGCAACATATCTTAATATATTTGCTGCGGTTTCCTTAATTACGAATGAAAAATCCCCACGCAAAACTCTTACAGCAAATAATGAAAATTTATCATGTTTTGAAAAACTTCCCCAACACGCTTCCCTAAATGACTGGTCGATACTTTGGATAATATATTGCGCATGCTCTTCATTTTCACTCATAAACCGAAACAGCGAATCTGCAAACCCTTGCTTGTCCAATAAAATCATTTCAGCTATTTTTTCAGAATTTAAATCATAAATGTAGTTTTCAACTTCAGCATCATATTCGCGATTTGCAATTTTTTGTTCGATCTTTTCACGATTTTCTGCATTTTCATGATACGAAACCGCTTTCTCAAAGAAAGCGGATAATTGACTTGCATCGCCATATCTATAAGCGGCATCAGAGTAACAAGCTTTTTCTGCCACACTTCTATAAATATGATGAGAGTTTCTTGCATCACCTGTCATAATAAAGTTTATCAGTCGTCCAAGAGAATATACATCGCTTCTCTTATCAGCGTCTTTTAACATCATAAATTGTTCGGGTGCACAATAGATATACTGTCCAACCGAATTCGTATGAAGTGTTTGATGTGAAGTAAACACATTCAAGTCTTTTCCAAGGCCAAAGTCTGCAATTTTCAACTGCCCAGAAATAATGAAAACATTATTTGCACTTATATCTCTATGAATAATATCTCTTTTATGTACCACAGACATGATGTAAAGTATTTGACGAATGCATTTTAGTTTTACTTCTTGACTTAAGTCGTTATCAAGGACATATCTTTCAAGTGTCATTTCGGCCAGTTCCATGGAATAAGAACAATTAGCTTCGTTAAAGGTATATACTTGAATTATCCCAAATTCGCCTTGCAATGCCTTAGTTATGTTATATTCTCGCTTAAAGCGACTCCTAATACCTGCATCAGTAAGAAAGTCATCTTTAAGTTTTTTTATCACTAATCCTGTAGATTTTTGCTTAAACACATTCGCAAATCCACCATTTCCTATAGGTATTAAGTCATCGTTATCATTGACTAAATGATATTTACCGTTGTTATGCGTTATTCTACATAAATCTTTATAGAGTAACTCATTAAACTTTATTAATATATTTTCTGAAAGTTCTGCAGCAACCACTTCATCTAAGGATTGCTCTTTCATCAAGTATTCTTTACTAAGTACTAAACTAAAAAATGAATCAAGTCTTCCTGAATTAAATAGCGCAACAAGTTTATCATGGACATATGCCCACCTAGATGGAAAACCTGACTGATAGATATCTTTCATTCCAAAATATTGATTAAAGAATTTCACGAGTTTAGATCCGGTCTTATAAGAATAAAACCCTTCAACGTCCCCACAAAAAATATGAGAAATCTGCGTAATTGAATCTTTTCCTATCATATCTTTACCTCTTTGTTAGAATGAATACACAAATATTATACTACAATTCATTAGTTTATTCAAGAAATCTTGAATAAACTTAACAGAAGTTTCTCTTCCTTACCGCTTAAAGTTTACCCTGCTAGATTTTTATATGCTATAATGGTGCTTAAAGTTTTTCAAGAGGAGCAAAATTATGAACAAACATCCGGAAGACGTGAAGACATCCGTTGTCAACCGATACTTAAACGGCGAACAAATTTCAAAAATTTCTCATGATATGAATATATCCAGAACGACGGTCTACACATGGGTCAAACAACACAATAATTCCTTTAATAAAGGTAAAGCACCGAATTTTCGCTATCTTCATGATCTGGAACAAAAATGCGAAAGACAACAGAAAATGATTGAGATACTGAAACGTTCTCCATACACCCCCAGCGCACCTCTATCAAAAAAATACGAAGTGATTAAAGCGCTTTCTACTGAATATAACATTAACACATTATGTGAAGCCCTTGATGTTGCAAAAGGCGGCTATTACAATCATCTCTTGCGAAATAAAAACGGAAACACAAAAGCTGCCAGAAAACAATCTGAAATGACACCCATTATAGAACAAATCTTTCATGAAAACAATGAAGTATTCGGAAGCAGTAAAATTTATGCAACATTAAAAGATCGCGGCTATGCTATTTCCGAATCTACTGTTGCAAAAATCATGCACCAAAACGGCTTATTTTCAATCAGAGCCTGCGCAAAAACACTTTACAAGCAACAACTGGAGCGGAAAAACAATATATTACAACAGCAATTCCATGTTTCCCGTCCCAATGAAGTTTGGGTAAGCGATGTTACATATTTCAGCGTCTTTAATAGGATGTATTACATATGCGTCATTGTAGACTTGTATGCTAGAAAGGTGATTGCACATAAAATATCCAAACACAACAGTACGCAGCTTACAAAGGCGACCGCAAAAAGTGCCTATGAATTAAGGAAACCCACTGACACCCTGCTTTTCCACAGCGACCAAGGAAGCAATTATACTTCGATTGAGTTCAGAAAATACCTGAAAAGTATCAATATCACGCAATCGTTTTCAAACCCGGGGATGCCCTACGATAATTCTGTAATGGAATCGTTTTTCGGGAGTTTTAAGCGTGAGGCATTGTACCGCTATCATTTCAAAACCGAAAAGGATTTTTTCCGAGGCGTTGACACGTATATGGCATTCTACAATGAGAGACGGCCGCATTCTGTTCTTATGAACCAGACACCTTCTAAATTTGAAGCCAATTATTATAACATATATAAAAGAAATCCGGATTTTCAAACTGAACAATGACGGTTCGAAAATGAAAAGGTTCATCTGTTCTTGCACCGGAATTTGAATTTTTTCTAAATAGGTGTTCAGTTTGACAGAAATTCCTACATTGCAAAAATATAGACGAAAATTCAGTGTTTTACAGAGAAAATCGCCATTTTTGCAAAAAAAGACCTTGAAACTGAACACTTATAGTCCATATTTCAAGGTCTTTTCAAAATCACACGTGTCATTTTTTGCGTTTATGATAAAAATTTTGTCAGTTTATTGCAAATTTACGACGGATATGCTATAATAAATAGGCAAGTAGTGTCTATTTGCGGAGTTTAAGCGTTTTTTTTGCATTGTAATAAAAGCGTACCTAAATCCAAAGGGAGTGGGAGGTTTTATAATGAAAAAAAGCATAATCACAACGATACTATCGGTTCTATGTTCATTTGTATTCGCGTTTGGGCTTACTGCGTGCGACAACGAAAACTACAATAACGGCGGTACGGTAAACAACGGGGGCGACGGTACTCAACCGCATACGCATACTTATTCCGAAGAATGGTCGCACGACAATACCTACCATTGGCACGCCGCAACTTGCGAACATACGGAAGAAATCAAGGACAAAGCCGAACATAATTTTATCAACGATGTTTGTTCGGTATGCGATTACATTTTAGAAAGTTTAGAGTATGCTTTGAATAGTGACGAGCAATCCTATACCATTATTGGAATAGGAACTTGTAAAGATACAGATATCGTTATCCCTTCTATATATAATGATTTGCCTGTGACAGGTATCGGAGATAATGCGTTTTATAATTGCGGTAGTTTGACGAGTATAAAAATTCTCGATAATGTGGCGAGTATCGGAGATAATGCATTCAATGGTTGCAGTAATCTAACGAATATTGTCATTCCCGATAATACGAGTATCGGAGATAATGCATTCAATGGTTGTCCGATAGAAACAGTTACTATGCCCACAAGCGCAATCGACGCAATACCGAAAACAAATCTAAAAAGTGTTGTGATTACAAGCGGAGAAAGTATCGAGGGAAACGCATTTGATGGTTGTACCTCTCTTACGAGTATCACAATCCCCGACAGCGTAACGCTTATAGGAGAAAATGCCTTTAACGGTTGCAATAGGATAGAAACGGCGATTATGCCCACAAGCGCGATAAGTGCTATTCCTCAAACAAACCTAAAAAGCGTTGTGATTACAAGCGGAGAAAGTATTGAAGAAAACGCCTTTGACGGTTGTACTTCTCTTACGAGTATCATAATCCCCGACAGCGTGACCAGTATCGGAAAATCTGCTTTCGAGGGGTGTAATAGCCTTAGTTGTATCACTTTGCCGTTTATAGGGGCAAACAAAGATGAAACAAGAAATACATTTTTCGGATACAATTTCGGAGCAGATGATTATCGTCAAAATGATAGATATGTACCAGAATCACTAAAAACAGTTGTTATCACGAGCGCTGAAAGTATAGATTTTTCTACATTCTATGGTTGCAGTAGTCTGACGAGTATCACTATCCCCGATAGTGTGACAAGTATCGGTAGTAGTGCGTTTAACAGTTGCAGTTCGCTTACGAGCATAGTTATCCCCGACAGCGTGACCAGTATCGGTATTGGTGCGTTTAACAGCTGCAGTTCGCTTACGAGCATAGTTATCCCTGACAGCGTGACCAGTATCGGAGGTGAGGCGTTCTCTGGTTGTAGTAGCCTTGAAAGTATTACTGTAGCGAGCGGAAATTCCGTTTATCATAGTGACGGTAATTGTTTAATCGAAACAGCGAGCAAAACTTTAATTGTGGGTTGTAAAAATAGCGTGATACCAACAGACGGTAGCGTGACAAGTATCAGACTTGCTGCGTTCGAGGGTTGCAGTAGTCTAACGAATATCACGATTCCCGACGGTGTAACGCATATCGGTGAGCGTGCGTTCGCTTATTGCAGCAGTCTAACGAGTATCACAATTCCCGACAGCGTGACGAGTATCGGAGGTGCTACGTTCCTTCGTTGCGGTAGCCTGATATGTAATGAATATAGTAACGGATATTATCTTGGTAACCCAAACAACCCGTATTTAATATTGTTAAAAGCAAAAGATACCTCTATTACAACTTGTACAATCAATAACACTACAAAATTCATACATAGTTTTGCGTTCGGTAATTGCCGTTCACTTACGAGTATCACAATTCCCGACAGCGTGACGAGTATCGGTTATGGTGCGTTCGCTTATTGCAGTAGTCTAACGAGTATCGCAATTCCCGACAGCGTGACGAGTATCGAAGATCTTATGTTCCAAGATTGCACAAATCTAACGAGTGTCACGATTCCCGACAGCGTGACAAATATCCACTATGCTCCGTTCCAAGATTGCAGTAACCTAACAAGTATCAAATTTAACGGCACTATGCAACAATGGGAAGCGATTGACAAAACCATACATTGGGACAGTTATTCACATATTAATAAAGTTATTTGTACAAACGGTATATTAAATCTGAATTAGACAAAGACAGTATTAAATATAAAAAATTGTAGAAATAATGTCATTAACACTCGAAGCGCGGCTCCTGAACGGGAAGCCGCGCTTCGCCATTCTTTTTTTCGTCGACAATCCGCACGAAACGGGATTATGTATTCTACAATGACAAAAGACCGCATTCTGTTCTTATGAACCAGACACCTTCTAAATTTGTAGCTAATTATTATAACATATATAAAAGAAATCCGGATTTTCAAACTGAACAATGACGGTTCGAAAACGAAAGGGTTCATCTGTTCTTGCGTCGAAATTTGAATTTTTTCTAAGGCTATGTCACAACAAACAGTTGATAAATAGCCATTTTTATAGGGGAGTATCAGAACTCCCCTACAAACTGTTATTTGCAGTTATCTATACTCATTTGGAATTTCAATATGAAATGTCTCACACAATAACTTCACATCATGTGCATCATTTTCATCAAACTCGTATCCC
>DVIU01000301.1 GCA_018711035.1 Candidatus Scatousia excrementigallinarum | reverse complement strand
AATATTATTATTGTTTACATAACGAAGATTCGGTGAGATTTTTGATAATTTGTGTACAAATTCATCTAGACCGGTATTTAAGTTCACAAATCTCAGAAAATCTGACTTTTCATCAGCTTTTAAGCCAAGATTATGAATTAAAGTATCTGTAGTTCCTCCAACTGTTCTGTCAAGATTTGTATGCGCACTATAAATATCAATATTTTTCCACTCATTCGGAACAAAAAACAGCGGATGATGAGAAATTATCATATCACATTTTTGGTGTTTTGCCTGCTTAACTACGTCATTTGTAATTGTAAGAGCAAGCATAATCTTTTTTACTTCCTCTTTGTCGGTTTCAACACCCCAGCCGGAGCAATCCCAGCTTTCGGCAAGTTCCAACGGTGCGAAATTTTCTATTTTACTGATGATTTCAAATTTATTCATTAATTTCCTTTAATATTAACCGTGCAATTTCTGATTTTGGAGCTCTTTCTAATGTTTTTCGGTTTCCGTTGCGTTTGAGTATTGTCACTTCGTTGTATTCACTTGAAAAACCTATATCTTGGCGGGAAATATCATTGGCAATCAAATAATCACATCCTTTTTCTTTAATTTTTTTTGCGGCATTTTCAAGTAGATTTTCGCTTTCGGCGCAAAAACCTGCTATAATCTGATGTGTTTTATTATTACAAAGTTCTTTGAGTATATCCGGATTTTTTACAAGTGTCAAAGTAAGTTCATCATCGTTAGTTTTTTTTAATTTCTGTTCCGCTTTATTCTTGACTCTGTAATCAGCCACTGCTGCTGCCATTATAACGAAATCAGCAGTATCAAATTCTTTTTCAACAGCAAGTTTCATATCCTGAGCGGATTTTACTTTTACAATTTTATACGGGCGTTTTACGTCAACGGTTGTAATTAATACCGCATCATTACCTTGAAAATAAGCTTCATCAGCAAGTGCAATCCCCATTTTTCCTGATGAATAGTTTGAAATATATCTTACAGGGTCAATATCTTCAATTGTACCGCCTGCTGTTATAATGTATTTTTTTTTATTTTTTTGATGGTTAAGAAGAATGGCAGAAGTTTCTTTGAAAATTTTATCAAGTGAACAAAGCCTTCCTTTGCCTTCATAACCGCAGGCCAGAAAACCGTTTTCCGGTTCAAGTATTTTACAGCAGATGGTTGAAAGTTTTTCAAGATTTTCTTTAATTACGGGATTTTCCCACATATTACAATTCATTGCGGGCGCGACAAGGATTGGTTTGCGAAACGCACAGGCAATAGAGGTTAAAAGATTGTCGCAAATACCAGATGCAATTTTAGATATTGTATTAGCCGTTGCTGGCGCGATGACCATAATATCGGCTTCGTCCGCATAAGATATATGTTGGGGTTTATAATTTTTTACATCAAATTCTTCTACTCCGACATCATTTTGACTTAGGTTTTGGAGAGTTAATTCCGTTACGAAATTGAGAGCATTCTTTGTGCATACGACACGGACATTTGCATTTTCACGTTTAAACATCCTTATAAGTTCACAAATTTTATATGCTGCAATACCGCCTGTTATACCGATTAGGATGTTTTTCCCTCTCAACATTTTTGTTCTCCGATTATGACTTTTTCAAGTTCAGCTACGGCATTGGCCAAGTCATCGTTTATGACTTTATAATCAAATTTTTCTGCACGTTCAAGTTCGGTTTTAACTTCCTGCATACGTTTTTGTATTGTGGCTTCATCTTCTGTATGGCGGCCGCGGAGTCTGTTTTCAAGTGTTTCAAGAGACGGAGGACAGATAAATATCAATACTGCTTCCGGCATTTGTTTTTTTACCTGAAGTGCACCTTGTGTGTCTATTTCCAAAATAATATCTTTTCCTTCTTCAAGACACTGTTTAATATATTTTTTCTTAGTTCCGTAACGATTTCCAGCAAATTCTGCCCATTCTAAAAATTTATCATTATCAATGCAATTTTGGAATTCATCCTTAGAAAGGAAAAAATAATTTACTCCGTCTACTTCTCCTTTTCTTGGTGCTCTGGTTGTACAGGAAATTGACAGCATAAAATTGGGGTTCTTAGTCAAAAAACTTTTTAATACGGTGCCTTTGCCGACACCGGAAGAACCGGAAATTACAAATAATTTTTTTTTGCCGGAATTTTTGTTCATATTATAATTATACAATGAATATTTCTAATGAAAAATTTTTGGCTAAATTTTTGAAAAAACTTAATACAATAACATCCGTTAAAGAAGTATGCAGAGAAGTGTCATTGGAGCTTTTAAAAACAACGAAAGGACAGGCTTGCTGGTTTTATCTGGTGGATAATGAAGCTAACTGTGTTCTTGCAAAAAAGATATACTACTCTACGGATATTGAAAAGTCTGTTCAAGCCGAAGTGGAACAGATTTATACACTAGGAGAGGATTTGTTTCTCAATAATTATGATATGTCTGATACGCTTGAATATTTTTATAAACTCTCGAAAGAAAATGTAATTATTGTTCCTGTAATTTGGAGGAGTTTTTTATACGGATATATTGCCCTCATTGGAAAGCGAAAGGATTTTAATCTCAAAAATCATCTTTTTGTAAATATTATTTCAGAATGTGTTAATACCAGATTGGAAAATATAACATTACAAGAAGAGTTAAAAAGACATAATAAGGATAAAATAGAATTTTTAGCAAGTATATCCCATGAATATAAAACGCCGTTAAATTCGATTATTGGTTTTTCTGATATGTTAAAAAAGACTCTCTCCGGTGCTGATGAGTATAAATATATTGATAATATTTCAAAAAGCTCGCGTTTTTTGCTTGGTTTAATTCAGGATATTCTTGATATGGCGCGTTCGGAATTTGGCGAAATGGAGCTGAATTATGAATTATTCAGGCCAAAGCCGATTATTGAGGATATAATATTGAGTTTTAACGAAATTGTAAAATCAAAAAATCTGCATTTTTCCTATACTGTTATGGATGTCGAATTAAAAGCAGATTTAAGACGTTTCCAACAGCTTATTGTTAACCTTATATCTAATGCGGTCAAGTTTAATAGACTGAACGGTGAAATTATGATTGTTTCATATATAAACGATAAAAACGAATTTATCTTTGAAATTAAGGATACCGGAGATGGAATTAGAAAGAGCGATTACGATAAGATATTTAACTTCTTTTCACAGGTAAACCGCAGCCATTTGAAACGCCAGCAAGGTTCGGGCGTCGGGCTTGCATTGTGTAAAAAAATAATAGAAGCACATAAAGGCCAGATAGGTTTTAAATCAAAATTAAATCAGGGAAGTACATTCTGGTTTTCTATACCTCAGTAAATAATAAAAAACCTCTCTTTTAGAGAGGTTTTTTTATTTATGAATGTTTTTTCTTTTTCTCATCTATCATTAGCATTGTGCAAATGGCTATACAGATTACAGCCGATAATATCCAGAACGCTATTGCTCCGTTCCAGCCGAACTTATCAACCATAAAGCCCGTTCCGGTCGAAGATAATACTGCGCCGATATATCCAAATGTTCCGGTAAATCCTGTCGCAGCTGAGGCAACTTTCTTAGAGCTTGATTCAACTGCGCACAACCCGCCAATCATCATTTGAGGCCCGTAAGTGAACGCACCGAGCAGACCTATTAGTATAAAATCTATTGTGCTTACAGTATTAAATTTTAAAAGTACCAGACAGGCTACAACACCTGCAAGATAAATTAAATTAACCGGAGCTCTCTGCCCTTTAAAGATTTTGTCGGAAATTATCCCCGCACAAATTGTTCCGGCAATACCTACCAGCGGTAATGAACTTAACTTCATCGCTGCAAGTTCAAGTGAATTGTTTTTAGCCTCGTGGAGGTATTTAATCATCCAGTCTTCTGCGCCAAATCTGATGATATAAACGAAAATATAAGCAATTGCCAGAAGCCAGATTGTTTTATTATAAAGAATGTTTTGTTTAAAGATTTCAACATAAGAACGGTTATCTTCTTCACTGCAATCTGTTTTTTTAGCGGAAGGTTCTTCTCTGTAGGTTTCAACATCAGGAAGTCCTAAAGATTGCGGTCTGTCGCGTAATCTGTCAAACAGCCAAATCGCAACGAGGATAGCTAATGTTCCCGGAACAAAGAATGCCATTTTCCAGCCCCAGTGAGCAACTAAAAATCCTGAGATTATTACGCTTAAAAATGTTCCGACCTGATGAGAACAAGACCATAATGACCATTTTGTTCCTCTTTCGGAATTTGAATACCAGTAAGTTAAACTTTTTGCAACAGCCGGAAATCCTGCTGACTGGAACCATCCGCTTGCCCCCCAGAAGAATACAAACAACCATAAAAGTATGGTATTTGTCGGCAAGCCGAAGAATGAAATATGCCCCGGCGTAATAAATACTGCCGATAAACCAAAACATAAATTAGCGATTGCTGTCATTATTAAGGCTGTAGGAAGGAATTTTCTTACATCTGAGCCGTCTGCAAGAACTCCGTTTACAAATTTTCCTATACCGTATGTCAAATACAACGAACTCCCCAGTAAACCTAGTTCTGTATTTGAGTAGCCGTATTCTGCACTTAATCCGGGCAGTGCAACCGCGATATTTTTCTTACATAAATAAAAGACCGTATATCCTATAAAGCAAGCATAAAATATTCTTAATCTCCAATGAGAATACATGCTTTTGACTTCTTCTTTATTCTGAATAGTCTCTTTTACAGGCGGCTCTTTAAAAAATTGAGCTAATTTTTCTAACATAATTTACTTCCCTGCTTTTATTATTTGAATATTTCTTGTTTCTGTTATTTCCTGACGGGCATCTTTAATCATTTCCCTTTTATCTTCATCCAGCCTGTACCCGCCGACAAGTCTGTCTACAAAGCCTGTATTTAATTTTACGGCTTTATCAAACGCTCCTACTTCTTCAAGAACGTCTTTTATCTGGTGTAAATCGTACCCGAAAGTTTGTTTCGAGTTATAAACGAGAGTTTCTCCTGTTTGGGCGACAATAGGGGTTCCGCCCTGCTCAAAATATAGTTTGAAAACCGATTTCAAATCCTGCAATTCAGATTGCAATGTCGTTACAGTCTGCTGGATTCTCAAATATCTTTCAAAAAGATATTCTACATTTTCTAACTGTTTCTGTTCCCAATCATACTTTTGCAAATATAATTTTTTTAATTTCGGATAAGCAAGCGCAAGCCCCATTGTATCAGCCATTGCACGGTGGTGATTGTTTAATTCAACATTGAATTTGTTTGTTAAAGCTTCAAGTCCATGAGAGTCCAAATCAGGATAAACTTCTTTAAACATTTGCTGGGAGTCTATCCGTGCATTATGTATTTCGTTTCCCGTAACACGTTTGGAAGCTTCATTTATAAATGTGTAATCAAAAATTGCGTTATGTGCAACAATCGGAAAATCACCTATAAATTCTAGAATTTTCGGCATAACTTCAGCTTCTGTCGGGGCGTCGGCAACCATTTCCGGCGTAATTCCGTGAATTGCCATACTTGATTTTCTAATGTGTTGTTCGGGGTTTATAAGAGTTTGGAATTCTTCCTTAATCTTGCCGTTTTCAAGTCTTACGGCTGCAAATTCTACCATTTTTTCTTTGGTATAATCAAGTCCTGTTGTCTCTGTATCAAGGACTATTTCAATAATCTTTTTCCGTGCCATATTTTAATCCTGTCTATCTCTATTAAGATAATAGCACAAAAAAAAATTCTGTGGTAAAATTGGCGTGTAATAAAGTAAAGGAGAAATTATGTCTAACGCAATAGATATTAATGATGCAAATTTTGAACAAGAAGTTCTGACATCTGCAACCCCTGTTGTTGTTGATTTCTGGGCACCTTGGTGCGGCCCTTGCAGAAAACTGAGTCCTATTTTGGATGAAGTTGCGGGGGAATTTTCAGGCAGAGTTAAATTTGTGAAAGTTAATACAGATGAAAATTTACAGACTGCAAAAAATTATTCAATAAGCGGACTGCCTAGTCTTCTTGTTTTTAAAGACGGCAAAGCTGTTGAAAGACTTGTTGGATTAATGCCTAAGTCTTCAATTATTTCGAATATAGAAAAACATATTTAGTTCATTTGTAAAGAATTGTAAAATGGTGGTACATGGCTGAAACCAGTTTGTACCGCCATTTTTTATATTCTTAAAAAATTTAAAAATTTTTAATCTAAAGTTTTTGTGTGTTTATGCCGATAAAAATAGTGTCGAATAATGTCTTTATAGGAAAAAGAGGTTTTAATGCTAGAAGGCATCTCACAAATCAAAGATAAAGTTCATTCATCAAAATACGAACAGGGCGGTAAACGATACGACGTTGACGCTATTGTTGCCGAGCTGAAAAAAGATGATAAATTTAAGAAGTTTTCCGAAGGTGAACTTTATGATTATGCTTATGGCTTAATAGCCAATCATAACGCTCACACGATTAAGGGTGATTTGCAAAGCATGGGCTTTGTTACCGGAAAACCTCAAGATCCTTTCTGGAGCCAGTATACCTATGAAGAAATCCTTAATATGGTTAATGATGGTGTAGTTGTTCCACAGGAATTTATTGACTGGGCATATACAATGCAAGATTCTGATACAACAGCTTATCAGATAGAAGATTCAAGCGAAGATTCCAATACATACGAAAATCTTTCTGCCGAAACCGGTAATATTGACCAGAGTGATATACAAAAAAGAGCTCAGGCCTTTGCCTCAAAAGCTCAATCTCAGGAACAGCTTATTAATAATAAAGTTGAAGAAACTAAGCCTCTTTTAAATTCTGTACAAGCTGAAAAAAATGATTTGGAAAAGAGTCAAAAGTCAGCTTTAGAAAAAGTTGACTCAATGACTAATGAATGGAAATCCCTTGACAGAAAGTTCAAAAACGGGGACGAATTAACTGATGCTGAACAAAGACGTTATAAAGAACTCGGTTTATTGCTCAATGACCAGAATAACAACCTTATCTTACAAACAAAGAAAGTAAGCTCTGACATTGAAGAACTCATGAATCAAATTGAAAATATTGATATGCTCTTGGATATCAATGAAAAAATCAATGCTGAAATCGAGGATGTAGGTACGAGAATGTCCTGGTTTGAAGGTAATAAAAAACACATTATTCTTCCTGCAAGCAGCGGTAACCAGGTTACAGGCCTGAGCGCAGCATTCTATACTGCTGCAATGGGTAACAATCTGGCATTTAATACCGGTTTAACAGGCATCAATCTGTTCTTTAGTAATATGGAAGTTGAAAATCAGCAGGGATTAAATCTTAGCATTGCTAATGAAACTCAGGAACAGATTAATATCGCAAATAATGCTGCTAAAAAACGCGATGACAATCTCGCTTATACAACTAATAAACAAGCAGAAAACCGCGGTAATGATAAAAAGACCGAGGATGAAGATAATAAACAAAACCCTCAAAATAATGTTAATAACCCTGATAAAGAAAAACCATCAAAAGTACAAACTGTTCAAAATGCTTTATTACCTGAAGAAAATAAAAAGAGTGAATCTCAAGATCAAGTTGATTCTGAAACAGGTAATATAACAGGTTTTGCTGCTGTTGTAAATGAATCTTCCAGGGTAGAAGTTAAAACAAATGCACAGCTTCAATCAAAAGTATCTGAAAATATTAATAATGCCGCTGTTGTTACTACACCGGAATCGAATGCAAATACGTCGGCTGTTGACTCTGCACAAACTACAGAAGCGGCAGAATCTGCTGAAACAACAGAGGCATCTTCTGCATCTGCAACAACTGAAACTGCTGAAAATACACAATCCTCTGTAGAAACAGAAGATCCGCTTAAGGCTGAAACTTCTCAATACGTTTCAGAATGCGCAAGCAGAAATAATGCAATGGCTCAGGCCGAACAGCAAATTCAATCTAAAATTGAAGAAGTAAAAAATATCAAAAATAATCAAAAACAAGAAGACGCAAAGATTAATGATGAACTCTCAAAGAGTATTTCAGAATATGAAAAATTAGCGCAGAAAGTTCAAAACGGAGAATCCTTAACCGAAGGCGAACAAAAACGTGTTAAAACACTGGAAAAAGCTATAAATGCAACTAACGGTACTCTTATTACTGCTATGAAAGATAAGGTTACTGCACTTACAGGTTTTTCAAGTGAACTGCGTAATTACATACAAGCAACTATAGATAATCAGGAATATGGCGAACAGGCTATTGCTAAAGGTAAAGAATATGCAAAAGCCACTCTTGGTGACAAATCTTATCTACAGAATATTTTCTTCTGGTTTGCTTTTCTGAGCAAAGAGGAACAGTATGATATGCTTTATGGAAAAGCAGGTGAGTCTTTGGGGCGTGATGCAATTGATAACGGAGAATTGCTTGTAGACAATGCTGTGGCGTCAAATCAAAGATTAAGTAAATCGCTGCCTCTTGCAGGATTTGCAATGAACTATGCTCAGGAACTTAATACTAAAGTTTCTGAAACTAACCAGAAAGTTACCTCAATTAAAAAGGATTTATCAAACTCCGTACAAGGTAATTCTGCTCCAACAGATAAGGCTTCTCAAAAAGATAACTCAACAAAAAGTAAAGAGAAAGAAGATCTGGATCAAAATGATGCCCAGGATATTAAAACACGTGGCAATAAAATTAAGCAAGAAGGCAAAGAAACAAAAAGAGAGGGCGATGAAGCAAAGAGAGAAAAAACGAAAACTGATAAAGATAGTAAAAAAGAAGTAAATAATTTAAAGAAAACTGCTGCAAACATTGCAAAATTAAATGCGGAAAACAAAGAATTAAATCTGTCTATAGAAGCAATGAATAATGAAGCTGAAATTTTGAACTCTGAGGTGGAAGCAGCTTCAGTCGAACAAAGTACTGTTGCACCTCAAAATACTCAGTCTGTCGGGTTTAATAATAATGCTAATACTGCTACTATGGCTTTAAATTCATCTTCAAATCAAAGTGTAACGGATGTTTCTCCTAAAATAGAAAGATTACAAGCCATTGCAACACAATCCGAGTATTCATCAAACAAGATTAATATTAATAATAAATCTATAACTGTGATGAATAAAAGTAGTTCGAAAAGAGTTAAGCAACTTCAGAAGACAACTGAAAAAAGACATAAATATTATGAAAACCGCTCGAGAAAAGCTGAAGAAACGGAACAAGAAAATAGTAAATTTCAAGAAAAAGTGAATAGTTCTGCAAAGATTTTCACAGGAATTATGGCTACAGGTTTAGCTCTGATGGTAATTCCATGGACACATGCTATTGGAGAATTTATGTTCCATACAGGTGCATATGGTACATCTGCATGTTATTTGACCAATTCTGCAATTTATGCTGCAAACGGTAATTTGAAAGCAGCTTTAATTAACTTTGGAGCTGCGGGACTTTCATTTCTCGGTGCAGGTGCTGCTGCTGCAACTGCAATGGGAGCGGTAAGTCAGATTGCTGCGCAGGCCGGTACTAAAGCTGCTGTTGCAGCAGCTGTTACACTTGCAGCTGTTGAAGCAGGTGCTGTTGCTTTACAAAAGGCTGCCGATAAACCTTTTCAAAATTCAGATGAGAATGTTAAAGAGAATAAAAAAGGCAGAAGACTGGTCTCTTATCAGGAAAAACGCAGTCGTCAGTCAAAAATGGATAAAATTGACCACACTAAAAAGGTGCTTATGTCACGAGGTCAGAAAAAAAGATAATTTATTTCCCCTATTATTTAAAAAGCTGTTCATTATTGAACAGCTTTTCTTTTATTATTAATAATCGTTATTTACGTAATCATCTTCATCTTTTAGAGAAGATAAGTCATCTTTATAGCTTGCGTCAAAATCTTCCGGCAAAAGCTCCTGATCCGGCCAGATTGTATCACTGTCAAAGCGGCAGGCATGCAGATTATAAGAATTAGTGAAATCAGAATTGCTTAAATCGCTTTCTGAAAATATACATCCTGCCAGATCTGCATCAGTAAAGTTACAATAAGTCATCTCTGCATAACTACAGTCTGCTCCTGTTAAAAGACTTTCGCTAAAATCACTCTCAATAACTTTTGCTCTTGTAAAGTCTACAGATGTTAAATCTGCATTTGTGAAGTTTATGAAAGAAAGTATACAATCTGCAAATGAGCTTGAATTCAAATCAACATCAGAAAAATCTATTTCAGAAAGGTTAATTCCTGAAAAATCAACTTCAGAAAGATCTACTTCTTCCTGTTCTCTTTTCCATTCATTAAATTTTTCGGGGTGTTTTCGAAGAATTTCTACTAATTCCTCTTTTGTATAATCTATCATTCTATTCTCCTTTTATAATATATTAATCTATTAAATCTGTCTGCATTGCCAGTAATACTGCCTGTGTGCGGTTTGTTACCTTTAATTTTTTAAAAATATTATTCAAATGACTTTTTACGGTCACCTCTCTGAGAACCAGTTTTTCGGCTATTTCTTTGTTGCTTTTGCCCTTTGCAGCTAGAGCAATAACTTCTTTTTCGCGTGAGGTTAAGACGGGTCTTTTTTCGGTATTATAAGGTAAGTCTGATTTTTTTTCAACCGGTTTTTGCCAATTTACTCTTCGTAAAACTGCTTCCATTCTTGCAAGCAGGTTAGGAAGTATGAATGGTTTTACAATGTAATCATCAGCACCGGTTTTTAGGCCTGATATAATTTTTTGTTCTTCATTTACCGCGGTAAGCATTATGACAGGTATATATTGTGTTTCTGTATTATTTCTGATTGCTTTCAGTGTTTCCCAGCCGTTCATATTAGGCATCATTACATCAAGTAATATTAAATCGTAAGAGGTTTTTGAAAGTAATTTTAACGCCTGTACCCCGTCAGTGGCTGTTTCTACATTATACCCGTAAAAAGGCAGAGCATCTTTGAGATATTTCGGATTGTCGTCAACTAACAAAATATTCGCTAATTCAGACATTTAAAATCTTTCCTTTTTTATACAATTTTGTACTTCAAAGCTTTTAATGCAGCTTGTAAGCGGTCATCTACTTCCAGTTTTTGTAAAATATTTGCAACGTGAGCTTTGGTTGTATTAATACTTATAACGAGAATTTGTGCAATTTCCATATTGCTGTATCCTTCTGTCATAAGTTTTAATATTTGAGTTTCACGTGATGTTAAATCATAAGATTTACTGTTGTTTTCCGTATCAATCACCGGAGAGTTTACAGTTGCTTTTAAAACAATATGGGCAATACTCGGGTCGAACCAGGCTGCTCCATCTGCAACTGATTGTACTACCTGAATAAGTCTTTGAGGGGTTATTTCTTTTGAACAGTATGCATTAGCTCCTGCTTTCAGGCTGTTAAGCACTTCTTTTTCATCATTATGTGATGTAAGTATGATAATTTTTACATCTTTATTTGAAGACCGGATACGTTTTGTAGCGTCAATTCCGTTCATAACAGGAAGGCCAAGATCCATAATAACAATATCAATCCGGTTATTATTGAATATTTCCAGAGCTTTTTCAGCAGAATCTGCTTCAAACAGGTTTTCTACATAATCGACTCCTTCAAAAGTAGTCTTCAAACCGAAACGTGTTAATTCATGGTCTTCAACTATTAAAATGTTCTGCTTCATATACTTAGTTCCTCTTTTGCAGGCTTGAAATCCGGATTAATAGAGAGGCTTTTCTTAAAGTTGTATACTGCGTCTTGAATAAGTCCCTGAGATTTACAAATCAGCCCTTGATAATAATAATATTTAAAATTATTTTCGTCAATATATTTTGCAATTGCTAAATATTTTTTTGCAGCGGCAAAATTTTGCATATCAATCATCATTTTAGATAATTCAAGCCAGCCTTCAGTGAAATTTGAATCAAGAGCGACGGCTTTTTTCAGGTATTCAAGTTTTCTTGTTGCATCTGTCATTGCAACATTGTAATATGCCTGAGGGCAGTCAGAACGGGTTTTTAATATTTTAGAATATATATCTCTGGTTGTATCAAGTTTATCCAGTTTTCTTGCTGTTTCTGCAAGACGGATAGCGGGAGCTATTGATTTTTTATCGCCGGAGTATGCTTTATTGTAATATTTGTATGCTGTTTTGTAGTCTTTATCTTTTGCAGAAATATCGCCCATTACTATCAAAGCCATAACGTTATTGCTCTGAATATTCAGGGTTTTTTCCGCAAAATTTCCGGCTTTTTCATACTCTTTCATATCAAAATATACTCTTGCAATGAGTGCATAAGTATCGGCGTTGTTTTTCTTTTTTGAAGAAGTTGCGGTTTGCAAAGTACGCATTGCCTTATTTAGTTCGCCTTCGTAATAGTAATAGTAGCCGAGGTGATATTTTTTTTCATAATCCTGTTTTGCCGCTTTATACAGAACATATTGCTCCAGAGAGTATGTTTTATTGATGTAAAACTCGTTCATTACCGGAGCCTGTTTCATTTCTTCGACAATTTTAAGAGCTGTTTTTGTTTTGTTATCCTGAAGTGCAATTTCTGCTTTAAGTTTTTTATAATTCAAGTTTTGCGGATTTTTGTTGATTGCAACATCAATATATTTTTTTGCATTATTAATATTATTTGCTTTCAGAAGTCCGAGTGCGACAATATAATTTGCGTAATCAGACTTTTCAAGCAGTGTTGTATTTTTAACAAGTTCACTTGCTGCTTCAAGGCTTTGTGCATTATACATAATATTTGAAAACATTTCTGCAAGATAAATTTCGTCTTTAGGGTTTAACTTATAAGACGGATAATAGTATCTTTGAATATCGTCATTCATGATGTAAGAAATATCTTCATCTGTAACTTTTGACAGCGCCAGATCAGAAAGAGAGAAAAATCCCAGATCGGCCATTTTATTGGCGATAAGCATATATGCATAATCATTAGGAACTATTGATTCAATGAGAATCCTGAAATCTGCATAAGATGAGCGTACATTACATTGGATAAACCTTTCGAGAGCTACAGCATAATGATTATGAACATCATTTTTTGTGAGGGATGCTTTTTGCGGTTTATTAATCTGTATGATATCTTCGGTTTTCTGCACCGGCAAGTCAAGAGGATTAGCCGGTTTTATATCATCAAATCCGGATGCAAACGCAGAGGCTGCCGTTAATATTAGTACTGCTGAGATATATAATCCTTTGTTCATCAGGTTTAGCATTCTCCGTTATTTGTTTTGCCTGCATAATAATAGTTAAACAATTCTACAATATTTTTTTGCTCCTGTGAAGCATTTTCATCATTTGTAAAGTTAAATATATCCATCAGGGTATACTTATTTAAAATTTCGACATCTTCCGGTTTAAGGTCGTGATGATTTTCCGTAAGGAAAACTCTAACGATTTTATCGGTTGATATTTGTAGGAATACATCTACTATGCTTTTATCAAAATGAGTTCCCGAATCTTTTATCAAGATATTAATAACATTTACAATTGGCATTTTATCACGATAGTGGCGTCTTGACGTTATCGCATCGAATACGTCTGACACGGCAAGTATTCTTCCTCCGTAAGGTATTTCTTCTCCTTTTAGATGTCTGTAATAACCGCTGCCGTCATATTTTTCGTGGTGTGAGCAAGCGATTTCAGAGATTTGTTTAAAATCTTCGGTCATACAGATTTTTTCTAAGATGTTGTGAGTAATCTGGACGTGTTCCTGAATATGTTTATATTCTTCAGGTGTAAGTTTTCCTTCTTTTTGCAGGACAGAATCTCTTATACCTATTTTTCCTATATCATGAAGGGTTGCAGCTTTTTCAATAAGTTCTTTTGTTTTCTCATCAAGCCCGAGTGCATCGACTATAAGCATTGAATATAATTTTACACGGTTTGAGTGGCCGGCTGTAATCTTATCACGGGCATCGATTGAGGCTGCAAGAGTATTTATAAAACTTTCAAAAAGTAATTTTTGTTCTTTGTAAAGTTCTTTTTGCTGTTCAAATAACTGGGCATTTTCTAATGCAATACTTGCACTTCCTCCTATTGCAACAAGCAAATCTTCATCATTTTTTGTAAATATTCCATGGGCTTTATTAAGAACCTGAAATGCGCCTATGATTTCCTGATTATTGTTTTTTATAGGCATACATAACATTGTTTTTGTTTTATACCCGGTTTCTTTGTCTACTTCCGGATTAAAACGGTCATCGTTATAGGCATCTTCAATATTAATGGATTCGCCTGTTCTTACAACGTAACCCGCAAAACCTTTATCTGCCGGAAATCTTATTTCCTGACTATCCATACCAAGTGCTACTTTTGACCATAGCTCATTATGTTCTTTGTCAAGAAGAAAAACGGTACATCTGTCAGCTTGCATTGCGACTTTTGTTTCTTCGGCGATTACCTTTAAAAGTTCTGTAATATCAGTCAGGGCATTAATAGAGCGGCCGATTTTAACAAGAGAAACAAGCGGATCGCTATGTATTGGGAGACTGAATTCAAGACCGCTCTGGATTTGTTTAATTCTTGTCAGGATGAAGCCGAGCAGGTTAAATTCGTCTTCTTTCATTCCGTAATTTTTTGCATTTTGAAAATGTAAAAGTGCTACATCAATGTTTTTTTCACTATAATTTATATTCCCCATTGAAATTTCGTAGAACAGTTTTGCAGTTATATCCCCTTCAATTTCGGCCATATAACTGCTGTCCTGTAACAGGGCGAGTGCGGATTTATAATTTCGATTATCCTGAAGATAATCTATCATTCCAATAATACTCAGGCAGATTGAAATATATTTTCCTGATTTATTATTTTTGAAAATTTCCTGCGCCTCAAGAATCTGTTGTCTGCCTGTTGCGTAGTCTTTATTTTCGAGCGAAATTAAACTCTTTTTAATGAGTTCGCTGCCTTTTTCAATCACCTTTTCCATTTTTGTTCACTATCCTTTTACAATCTTCTGTTTTTATTATACAATATTTTATTATATATTACAAATAAATAGAGAGAAAGTATGAAAAAGGTTACAATTTTAATTCCCGTTTATAATGAGGCTGCAACACTTGAAGAAATTTTGAAGAAAGTTGAGAGTGCGGATTTTTGCGGTCTGGAAAAAGAAATTATTTTAATTGATGATTATTCCACAGATGGAACGCGAGAAATATATAAAAGGCTGCCGTATAAGGTTTTATACCATGATTTTAATCAGGGAAAAGGTGCAGCTTTGCGTACGGGATTTGAAAATGCTACCGGTGATATTATAGTAATACAGGACGCTGACCTTGAGTATGATCCTGTGGATTATGCGCCGCTGGTTAGGCTTATACTTGACGGAAAAGCCGATGTATGTTACGGTTCGAGATTATCGGGCGGAAAGCCTTCACGTTCGTTTATGTTTACACATCTTCTCGGAAATAAATTTTTGTCTTTATTGACGAATATTCTTTACGGCTCGACTTTGACTGATATGGAAACTTGTTATAAAGCTTTCAAGGCTGATTTTATAAAAGGTATTAAAATTAAATCCAACAGGTTTGATTTTGAGCCTGAAATAACTGCTAAGGTTCTCAAACGGGGCGCAAGACTTTATGAACTTCCTGTTTCATATTACGGGCGGGAATTTTCAGAAGGAAAAAAAATTACATGGAAAGACGGTATCCATGCTATAATTGCATTGATTAAGTTCAGGTTTATTGATTAAAACTAAAAATATAAAATTTCTAAATTGAAAGGAGAATACTATGGGAAACACACTAATAGTGCGGATTTCGGGGGGGGGGGCAGCATAGCTTAAAGCCCGGGTTTACTCTTGCCGAAGTTTTAATCACTTTAGGTATTATTGGTATTGTCGCTGCAATGACATTACCTTCAATAATACAAAAAAATAATAATCAAGTTGTTGAGGCACGATTAAAAAAATTTTATTCAGCTATTAATCAGGCTGTTATTATGGCTGAAAAGGATTATGGTGATAAGAAAGTCTGGTATCAGGATTTAGCTGGAGCTAAGCTTGATGGGGAGGGCAATGTTATAGAAGGTTCCTCTGAGGCTGAAGCGTGGTTCCGGAAATATCTTGCACCATATATGAAGATTACTAAAATAGAATCTTCTTCCAGTGGCGTATTGATAGTCTACTTTGCAGATGGAAGTGCTCTGCGTACCAGAAGAGGGGATTCAACCCGTGATTGGGACTTTTTTCCTGGAAATGTGAAAAAGTGCCTTAAAGGACAAGAATTTGCGAATGTAGCGAGAAATTCTGTCGGAAAATGTGCATTTCCGTTTAACTTTTATCCTGCTGTCAATTCCGAAAAATGGACATATCATTACAACAAAGGTTTTGAACCGTACAAATTTAGTTGGGATGGAAGTATTGATACACTTTTCAAGGACGGTAATTACGGTTGTAACTCCTCTGCCGGAAGCTGGAGGCAATATTGTACGGCTATAATTCAGATGAACGGTTGGAAAATCCCTAAAAATTATCCGTTTAAGGTTTCTTATTGACACTATTATTAAGATATGTTAAGATATTTCCATTAAGTTTGGAGGTTCAATAATGGCTGACTCACATCATACACTCACCTGTCCTGCCTGTGGTGAAGACATGCAAAAAATATTTATACCTTCACTCGGTATAAATATAGATATTTGTACACGCGGCTGCGGAGGTATTTTCTTTGATAACAGAGAATTTAAACTTTTTGATAATCCTGATAAGGATATCGAGGATTTAATCGATGCTACAGAAAATAATGATTTTAAACCTGTAGATGAATCTCTCGACAGAATATGCCCTGCCTGCGGTGCTAAGATGGTAAAAAATTTCGCTAACCGCTATAAAGAAATTCAAATTGATGAATGTTACACCTGCGGCGGCAAGTTTTTAGACCACGGTGAACTTACAAAACTCAGAGGATAGGCAAATAAAGATGACAGATACTTATAAAACAATTTCCTGTCCGGCTTGCGGTAAAGTAATGAAGAAAATATTTATTCCATCTGTCGGAATTAACATAGATATTTGTTCCGAAAGCTGCGGCGGGATGTTTTTTGATAATAAAGAACTCCGGCAATTTAATAAAGCGTCGGATGATGTATCTGAAATAAAAAAAGTGCTTGACGGTAAATCTTTTATTTCGGTTGATGAGAGTCAGACCAGAATCTGTCCTGCCTGCGGTAAGCCTATGGTAAAAACAAGTATAAAAGGTCTCGGGATACAGATTGATACCTGTTATACCTGCGGCGGAGTTTTTCTTGATAACGGCGAACTTGATGTAATTCGTCAGGGTGTCAGAAAGACCACAGTTAATGATTTAAAAATCCAAAACGGTATTCTGGATGAAAATACAGTAAAAACATTTTACAAAGAATTTCAACAGGAAGAAGCTGTAAATAACAGAAGCAATGAAATTATAGGCGAATTCCTTTTTGGTTACAGGAGCAGCGGTTTCTGGGGCAGAAGAAGTCCGGGCTTGCTGGATTTTCTTTTTATGGTGCTGCGTTAACGGAGAATAGATGAATTTTGATAAAGTTTCAAATATTGCATATTTAGGCCCTTCGGCCTCTTTTTCAGAGATGGCAAAAGATTTGTTCTGCGCACGATACAATATCGAGGCTTATCCTACTCCTATGCAGACGATAAGACAGGTTATTGAATATGTGGAGGATAATCCCGATACTCTGGGTGTGCTTCCGGTTGAAAATTCTATCGAAGGCACGGTTAGAGAAACGCTTGATACGCTTATGCACAGTAAGAATCAAAATATAAAGATTCTTTCCCAGATAATTATGCCTATCAGACATTGTCTGCTTGCTCGCACGACTGAATTTTACAGCATTACAGGCGGTGTGATTTCACACCCTCAGGCACTTGCGCAGTGTCAAAACTTTATTCATAATGAACTTCCGAGAAATATCAATATAATCGAGACTACCAGCACTGCCGAGGCTGCAAGAAGCCTTGCCGGTTATAATCTTACCTACGCCGCAATCGGTAGTGAAAAAACAGCAGAAGTTTATAACCTGAATATACTAAAAGAAAATATTAATGATGATAAAAGTAATAAAACAAGATTTATTCTTATAGGAGATTTTGAAACAGAAAAAACCGGCAGAGACAGAACTTCAATAGCATTTGCAACAAATAACAAGCCCGGTGCTCTGATGGGAATTTTAAATGTGTTCTACCAGAATAACATAAATCTTTCCTATATTTCATCAAGACCTTCTAAACAAGAATTCGGAGATTATATATTCATCGTGAATTTTGACGGCCATATAAAATCAAAAAGAATTCTTGATACACTAAAAAAAGTTAAAGAAAAAACTACCTTTATGAAATTTCTAGGTTCTTATGAAAAAAATGTTTCTTGACGAATTTTTAAATCATAAGTTATAATAACTTATACGCCTTATTTATTTCTGTTCCTGAATATGGGAAGGAAATATATGTCAAATTCACTTGTACCCTATTCTTTTACCCCCGGAGCAAAAGCAAAAGCTCAGGAGGTAAATGCTAATTTTATCGCACTTGCTGAAAAAATTGAAGAAAATCGTGAATATACTAAAACCCAGATTGATGAAACTATAGAAAAAATTGAAGCCTCATCGTCAGAATCCGAAGCAAAAAAAGCTGACAAAAATCTCGGGAATACATCATTGATTTCAAACAGTATTCTGGAAGCTCCAAACGGGGTAGTTACAGCCTCCGAGAATATAATTACCGTAAAAGAAGGGCTTAAAGTCCTGATTCCTGACGGATTTAATGAAGACGGAACCATTAAAAGTATTACTTATGAAGTTCCTGAAGATATAAATGTTACTGCTGTTAACAATTCATATGTAAACTGTATTTATGTAACTCCGGATGGTTGTGGATATGCTCAGGCGTATCTCGCATCTGCGGAAAAAAATTTTGATAAACGTGGCATAGTGTATGATATCTCAGAAAACAAGTCTTATTTGTATAATACGGATACCTCTGACTGGGAACCTATAAAGGCTGTTGTAGTTGCTCTTTATACTATTACCGATAATGTTGTTACTTTTAAAGAAATTGAAAAACCTGTACGTGTACTTTCATATGCCGATAGAAATGCAGTATTAAATTGGATGATGCCTTGTTATAAGAATGCTGTTTCAAAAGTGTGGGAAAGCTGG
>DVIU01000300.1 GCA_018711035.1 Candidatus Scatousia excrementigallinarum | reverse complement strand
GAGTTACTGAATTAAAAACGCCTTTAAGTTCTGTTCCGTCAAAGTTTACCTCGAAACCGCTTAAAGCATTAACAAACAGTAATTGCCCGTCTTTTATTTGCGTTCTTCCGAAAGTATTTATTCCGCTTCCGCTTGCGAAATCAAGTTTAACAGTGGATACAACTTGCAAATTGAATTTGTTTTCCGCATTAAATTCTTCATGCTTGACTGTAATATCACATACGCCTTCTTTATGTCCGCTGACTATGCCGTTCTCATTAACCGTTGCAATTGTTTCATCTGAACTTAAATATGTAAATCCCTCGGTTGACGTCACCAACTTCCCTGCGCCTGTCCGCGCAGAAGCTGTTGCAGATAAGGTCGTAGTGCCGCCCGTCCGGATCTTATCGTTACCGCTTATTTCTACTTTCTGTAAAAAATAAGAATTTTCTGCTGAATCGTCCGGTTTCTGCGGCTCATTCCCATTATTGCAAGCACATAAACCGCTCACACAAATAATCAAAGCATATATAATTGACAAATACATTAAAATTGTTTTTTTGAAAGCTCGCATTCTTATCACTCCTTATCAAACTTGAAAATAGATAACAAATACTTGTCGAATCTATCACGGATAGATTACTACAAATAGCTTCATATATTCAATACTGTCTGAAAAAACGTCAGAATAGTGTACCTTTTATTAGGAGTTCTTACATACGTCTATATAACTTTCCGTCGAAAAACTAATTTATGTAGCTACGTCATTAAGAGTAAACAAATTAACGATGGCTTGCGCTTTTTAACAGCATACTGATAGGTCTTGTATGCGCCACTGTTTTCTCTTCTTTTTACCCAAAATAAAATCAAATCGCTTTGGTCAATCATAGCAAGATTACGATAATAGATTGCTGTGTACCAATAATCGAAATGCTTTGTTGGACACTCCAACGCCTCATACTCTTTTAGGATAAACCATCTCGGCGGCTTTCTGAGCTGATTTTCGAGCGCGAAACAAAAAACCCTTTTAATTTTGAGTTGCGGATCGGCGTTTTTCGGTCACAAGGTCATAACATAAATCGTCAAAATCACTTCTGCCGCCGAATAGAAAAATTCTTACGCCGTCCTCTACTGCCCTGTCGATTTCTATTCTCGTTCTTGCTTTCAGTTCATCCGTCATATCAACGTGGGAATGCCCGAAACACGAACAAGTCTTTTCTACTGTTGACATAAAAAAGATGCCGCTCCCTTGCGAGAGCGACACCGTAGAATGCACCTCTCGCATAGTTGCGACACTATTGAGAGTCCACCATTTTCACAGCCAGACCGCGATACCGTGCATTGCTACCATTAGTATCGTCTGACTGCATAAAAAATAATAGACTACGCCCATTAAAATTGATGGACTTTTCTATTCTCAATAATGTCGCATAGCTATTATAGCACTTTCTATCAAAAATATCAAGGATAAATCAACGCATATCGTAATACTTCTCTGTTATTAGTAATCCTCTCTCAACCCTTTCCAAACAGGCTGACGCATTCCGCCGCTTTCTGTTTCGTGCATAAAATGCGCCGTACCGACAAGCTGCGGTTTAAGCCACACAACGTTTTTATATTTATCGAACCACGGTCTGTTGACCATGTTCTTTTTTGCATAATCCGATATAATTTTCTGTTCGGCTTTTGATACGCCGAGATAAACCTTGCCTCGGCATTTAAGTTCTCCGCTTTCGTCGTAGTAGCCGAGTATAAGGTCTTTGACCTTTCCGTCATCGTCGGGCTGATAACCTAAAACAAGCAAGTCTTCGTCCTGCATTACTTTAATCTTTATCCATTCGGACGTGCGCTTGCCTATATGATACAGTCCGTCCTTTTTCTTGGCGACGATGCCCTCCAAGTTCTCTTTCTTCGCAAGTTCGAAAAATGCGACACCGTTCTTTTCTATCCAACGAGAAACGCTCAAATTGTATCCTTCGGTTACCGCTTTTGAAAGGATTGCTTTTCGCTCCATCAGCGGTTTATCTGTTAGGTCTTTGCCATCAAAATAAAGGATATCGTAAGCAACGAACTGAACGGGATTTTTCTTCGCCGCAAGCGATATTCTGAATTTATCCCCCATTAGGCTGCGCTTTTGCAAGGCATAAAAATCGGGCTTGCCGTCAGTCAAAACGACAAGCTCTCCGTCGAGTATTACCCGCTTCTTTACGCATTTACACATATCTGAAAGTTCGGGATATATATCGGTCAAATCTTTGAAACGCTTGTTTTGCAGAGTTACCGATTTAGGTTCGATATACGCAACACACCGTATTCCGTCCAACTTTAATTCGTAGATGTAGTCATCATCGTCGAACGGTTCTTTGACCTCATTCAAGAGCATAGGCGAGATATTCTTTTCATCGAATAAATCTCTCATGCTTCTTTCTTCCTTGCCGTCGTTTTCTTCGGCGTAGTCTTTTTTGTTTTAGGCTTTTGCGTAAGTTCCAATGACTTTGTAAGCGCGTCCATAAGGTTGGCTACCGTGCCTATGCCCTTTTCTTTCGGTGCTACGATTTCCTTGCCCGCTATCTTTCGCTCTATAGCTTCTTGCACTTTTTGACGGTACTCGTCACGGTACTCTTCGGGATTGAATTCGCCCGTCATCCCCTCTATTATCGCCTTCGCCATTTTAAGCTCGGCGGCGTTCCCTTTCTCGGTTATTTCCTTTGCGGGATTCTTCGTTACCTCTTCCTCGAAGAATAGCGTGTTCAACAGCATCTGACCGTCTTTCGCTCTTATGAGAATAAGCGTTTCCTTTGTGCCGAGAACAGTCTTTGCTATTGCCGCCTTGCCTTCTTGCTCCATTGCCGAAAGCAACACGGCGAACGCTTTTTCCGCACCCGTGGGAACAACGTAATAAGGCTTATCAAAATACAGCGGATCGACTTCGGATAAATTCACAAACTTTTCTATCGTGATATTCTTATCCTTTTTGGACTTTATCTTTTCAAAGTCCTTGTCCTCGAAAATAACGTACTTGCCGTCTTCGTACTCAAAGCCCTTGACTATATCTTCCTGCTTGACTTCACGACCTTCGCAATCTGCGCAGGTCTTTTTGTATTTGACTCGGCTCATCGTCTTTTTGTCTATCATATTAAAGCCGATGTCGTTCTCTTTTATTGTGCTGTGTAGCGTTACGGGAATATAAACCAACCCGAAACTTATACTACCTTTATAACTGTATGCCATACTATTAGTATGGACTATAATTAAAAAAGATACCCACTGACTAAACAATGGGTATCTATTATTAATTAGAGATATATGTCCACAATGATTTCTTCCCATTGGGATTCGCGCGTCAGCGCGTTAAGAAATTTGCGACGATACTGCTTGGCTTCTTCAAAACTGATGGAGAAAGTCCAAAAAGGCTTATTTTTTGTTCTCCTTGCTTTGTTTAATAGCAGCCTGGAGCGGTACCGAAGGCGGAACAGCAAATACTATTCGCTTTGCAACAGATAGACACTTGCCTGTTACAGTCTTAGATCCGACAACGTTTGGGACGTATAAGCTTTAAAATATTAATTTACCGCACATTACATCTTTGCCCCGTAGGGCGGCTCATAATTTTTCAACTTTTTTCGCTCCGAGTGAAATTTTGGACGAAATTTAATCTGCTTAGATGTGTAGGATTCTATTCCTCAAAGCCAGTGGCGCTTTTCATGCTCCGCTGGCTATTTTTTGAAATGCGGATGAAATATTCGCCTTATATGCATAAAAACAGCTCATTACCTGGCTACCACTTGTAAGGGGCTGTTTTTACGTAGTCAGCAAAAAAATCTTAAAATGAAGGGGCTTCGATTTTGCCATTCTCGTGGCTATTAAGTGAGGGGGCACGACCGCAGAAAAAATATTTATAAAATCTTCAGAACGATACCCCCAAGAATCTCGCTTTTCGTGGCTATTAAGTGAGGGGATTTTTTATGCCTGTATATATTCAGATAAAATTTTGAAAAAACGTCAAAGTTTTGCCCCATATTTGTCGGGTTATTGTGAGGAAGCCTTTAGATAAAGATACGTACCCCACTCTTATTAAGTGCAGATTTATGACGCCTTCTGTCGTGGCTACGAAGTGAGAGGATGTACATGGTTGTAAAATTTTAAAATCAGGTTACGAAACGGGCTTCAAGGCTGGCTACCACTTGAAGGAGGATAAATCATCTGTAAATGAAAAAACACGGAAATTTATTTGTGAGCGTCTATATTTTACAATCTCATGTCCTTGGATATATGAAGGGGTTTGTACGAAGGAGAAAACTTTAAGAAAAGTTCAACCACACCCCGAACTTTTCAAATTTCATGTCTTTAGATAAGTGAGGAAAACTATCTGACAAAAAGAATATCTATCCTGCTCTTCGGGGCGGAATTAAGATAAAAACCCAATAGGAGGTGATGCGATATATGATTGCAAGATAACCCACAGAAAGTAATACAAAATCAATTAAAAAATGGAGGTTTAAGAAAATAGAAGAATTTAATTTTTATGAGCTGTTTTGGAACGTACTCAAAGACGAGAGCAACGAGGACATTGCCTGCATGTTACACCACATCTGCGAGTATATGTTCGAAGGGAAAGACAACCGTTTTGATGAGCAAAAATTCAATGTGATCTGGGCAGAT
>DVIU01000299.1 GCA_018711035.1 Candidatus Scatousia excrementigallinarum | reverse complement strand
TGCGACGGTCAAACCGATCCGTTCAAAGGCCCTACTACAGGTAACTGCGAAGTTTCTAACCCTACAGATATCTATCCTGTAATTATGTATGACCAAACTGTTCTTCCGGCTACTGTTGCTGCTGAAGCTGTCCTTTACGGTGCCGGTAAATAACATTAAAACGCAGAGTAATGCACTTTTAATGAAAAATAATTATCTTTTTGTTATAATCAGCGGGGACACGTCCCCGCCTTTCTTTTGTTTTTTGTTATATAATTATCATATGAAAAATCGCGGCGTTATTTTCGGGTATATTATTCTTATTCTTATCGCTATTAGTATGCTTTATCCGTTTTTTGCAATGTTAAATCTATCCTTTGTTCAAAGTGATAAAATTTTCTCGCAAGCCGGAAATTTTATATATACAGGTTTTACTTTAGACAATTACAAAAATGTATTTAACCAAATCCCGCTTAGCCGTTACTTTCTTAACAGCCTTCTCGTCGCAGGTATTACCACTGTTGGTCAGGTACTTTTTGCCGCACTTGCAGGTTATGCTTTTGCAAGATTAAATTTTAAGTTCAGAAATGCATTATTTTTAATCATTCTTATCACAATGCTAATACCGCCTCAGGTTAACATTATTCCATTATTCTTTTTAATGCGTGAAATGCACTTAATTGATACGTATCAGGCATTAATTTTACCGGGGCTTTTCGGAGGTTTCGGGATATTTTTAATGAGACAATATTTCCTCGGACTGCCAAAAGAACTCGAAGAAGCCGCTAAGATTGACGGCTGTAATATTTTTGAAACTTTTTTTAAAGTTGCTTTACCGCTGGCAATTCCCACAGTTGCAACTCTTGCTTTGTTCACGTTTGTTACAACATGGAACAGTTTTTTGTGGCCGTTGATTGTTACAAACTCAGAGACCATGCGTACTTTGCCTGTAGGTCTTGCTATCTTTAAAGGAAGTTTCAGAGAGATTACGCTGTGGGGAGAGCTTCTTGCCTGTTCTGTTATATGTACAATTCCCGTAATCGGGGTTTTCCTAATCGGGAAAAAATATTTTATTAATGATATTATGCAGGGCGGGGTTAAAGAATAGCGGTTTTACTTGCCAAAAACCTAAATTTAGTCTATATTTAAATCTGTAGGATATTATTTTGGAGAAAAAAACTTTGTTAGAATACTTTTTAGGTTCATATATTGTGACAATTGCAGGCTTAATCGGAGCTTACTTCTGGGGTGAACATGTCCACAACGGCACAGGTTTAACCTGTATTTTTATTGCTCTGGTTCTTGGTATTTTGGAAGTCAGTTTATCTTTTGACAATGCTGTAGTAAATGCAATGAAACTTGAAAAAATGTCTCACAAATGGAGACACCGATTTTTAACCTGGGGGATTGCAATTGCGGTTTTCGGTATGAGATTTTTATTCCCGATACTCGTCGTATCAATCTTTGCAAAATTAAGTATGATTGAGGTTGCAAAAATTGCAACATCCAACTCTGCTTTATATGCGCATTATCTACATGAAACACATGCACCTATTGTTACTTTCGGCGGAATGTTCCTTGTAATGCTCTTTCTTAACTACTTCTTTAATCATGAGAAAGATATTCACTGGATTAAACAGCTTGAAACACCAATTGCACATTTAGACCATGTAAAAGGTATTGAAGTTGTTATTGCTCTGGGACTTTTACTTGTTACGCAGAATTTTGTACCTGCGGAAGCAAAAATACATGTACTTATTGCAGGTATCAGCGGTATTATAACGTATTTGCTCATTGACGGCATAACTCATTTCCTTGAAAAACATGAAGAAATGCGCGCAGCAAAATGTGCTGTACAAGGTGCAGGGTGTACAGGTTTAATCAGCTTTATATACCTTGAACTAATTGATGCTTCATTCTCTCTTGACGGAGTTCTCGGTGCATTTGCATTGAGCAAGGATATCATAATCATTACCATAGGTTTATCTATAGGTGCAATGTTTGTCAGGTCTTTAACAATAATGCTTGTTGAAAAGAAAACACTTGCCCGGTTTCGTTATCTCGAACACGGCGCACACTGGGCAATAGGGGCTCTTGCACTTATAATGCTTATTTCAACAGTCAGAGAGGTTCCTGAAGTTGTTACCGGACTGATTGGCGTCGGATTTATAGCGGCTGCACTTGTTTCGTCAATCCGATACAACAAAAAACTTGGACGGTGCATTGCCGGCAACAAGGAGGAAAATGCTTAAACTTCCGCTGGTTAGTTTTGTTGTTACATCATATAATTATGAAAAGTTCATTGGTAAAACTTTAGACAGTATTATTAATCAAACTTACGAAAATATTGAGCTTATTGTGGTGGACGATTTTTCTCAAGATAAATCAGTTGAAGTAATTGAGCACTTTATTACATGTAATCAGGATAAAAGAATTACTCTTATAAAACACGATAAAAATAAAGGCCAGCTTGCAGCTATGCTTACAGGATTAAGTAAAGCCAGGGGGCAATTTATAAGTTTTATAGATTCTGACGATATAATTCTGCCCGATTACGCAAAAGCACACATAAAGGTACACATGGTTACAAGTGTCGCTTTTACATCATCAATTATTGCCGAAATTGATGAAGATGATGAAATTCATACAATTTATTCTGTTGCTTGTGCACAAAAAGACAAACATTTTAAACTTAAAAATCTTGATGAACTTTTCGAGTTTGACGTTGAACATCCTGAATTTAAACTTGTTAATAAACCTTTCGGAGGCTGGTTCTGGTCGCCGAACAGTTCCGCAATGTTTAGAAAAGCTTCAATTGAAATGTTATTAAAATATAAAAACACTGATAAATGGAAAGTCTGCCCTGATAAATTTTTGTTTAATTTTGCACACCTCATCGGAGGTTCTGCTGTTATTTTCGAACCTATTACCGCCCACAGACGCCACAGCGGCAACGCAGGAAATTCTTCTTATGTCTGCGGAAATAAAAAATACAACAACGATAACGTTACTTATTTAAACCTGAAAAACAACATTAACATTAGGCCGGAAACTTTAAAATTTATACTTTCTAATAAAAAAGATTTCCAAAAAATTTACGGTAAAAAAAACACCGCTAAATTTATTTTAACGGTGCTTTCTTCATATATATATTTAATTAAACAATTTATCAGCTTTGGAATAAGGTAAATGTTTTTTCTACATTCTTTGATATCAAACTCTTAACTGTATCATATTCTGTTGTAAGTGATGATATTTCAAGGTCAAGATTCTTCATATCAAGCTCAAGTTGTTCTTCTTTGTAATTAATTTTACTTTTTTTCTGAGTATAAGCAAGCTCTGCCTGAGTAATAGCATCCTCATCGTTTGCTTCTATAATATATTCTCCGGCATTATATTTATCCTGATAATAATATCCGTCCTGATTAATTGATGTGATAAATAATTGACCGTTTTTCAATGCATTATCCAGGTATTCTTTATCATCAATATAAATGTTTTCATACCATCCGTTCTGACAAAGGTTATTAAACAATGCACTGTAGAATTCAGATTCATAAATCTGCTGGGTTGACCATCCATTGTCATTAGGATTCTTAATTTTGTAATAATAACCGTAGTCATCTGTTACATAAGAAGATTTGTTTCCATCCTGTCTGATATAATAAGAGTCATTATATCCTTCTTTACCCTGTGCGTAGAAAGTCAGGAATGATTCTGCCAGACTTGATAAGCTTAAGGCTTTTGAACCATAGTTTTTATTCTTAGCTGCACCTTTAGATACCCAGCCGTTATAATTATTTGATTCAGTAATACAATCATTAAATGCATCGTTGGAGTGATTTCTGCTTCCTAAATCTTTTGTTTCACCCAATAATGCGAGAGTCTCTTGAATTGCATAGTTGAAAGCCTGAATATCTGTAGCTTCTTCACCTACATCAAGTATAGCCATAAAGCCCTGAATCAACTGGTCTGCTAAATCTATAATGAATTTATCTTCTTCACTTGCGTCTTCAGGATATAAAGTGCTGGTTCCGACTAAATCCTCAATACCGGCTTTGCCGCCGCATACAGTGGAGCCATTCCCGAGTAAATCTTTTACTGCGGACGCTATACGTTTAAAGAAACCTTTCTTATGTTTCTCATCTGTAAATGCAATAGTAACATTGTCATTCAACAAATCCGCAAGAGTAAATGTAATATCTCCATTCTCATTTGAAACTCTATTACCATTAATTGTTATATAAGCAGAACTTTGATCCAATCCTTCTTTAAACAACATATTATCTTTAGAAATTTCTTTTGAACTATCATATTTAGGTATTGTAAATGTCAATTTTTCTGCAAGTTCGCGTTCTTCATCCGTGCCTGTATCAATTTTGCCGCAGGCCAAATCAATATAGTTGATCATATTGGTAATTGTCATTTCATAAGCATCGGTTTTATCCATTAACGCTCCGCCGACACCTACTGTTTCCTGCCAGCCGATATCACGGCAAGAACGAGCAGATGTCTCTGACATACCTCCGCACGCTACCATTGCAGTTAAGAATGCATCATACATTTCTTTGGTCGGATTATTTGTTCCTCCTTCAGGAATACCAGCCAATTTTGCAGCCATAGCCATATCACTGTTTAAAGCTATTTTACCGTCACGACGTGAAACCATCCACGGAACATAGTCATTAATTTCTGAAGGATACATTAATAAGTTATAAGATAAATCATAAATATATGAACCTGACCCATCTGCATCCCATACAAGTTTCGTAGTATTAAGAGCTTCTTGATAGTCCTGTGTTGCGGCTTCAAGCTCACGAGTCAAAGAAAGCTTCTGTTGTGCAATCTGCATAGATTGGAATTCACAACTGTTCTTCCGGGCTGTTATGGCTAAAAATCTTGCTTGTGATGCTGCCAATCCCATAGAGTTTCCGCTTTCCTTTCATTTTACTTAGTAAACATGTAGTCCTAGTATTCATGTTTACGGCTGTTCATAAGAAAAACTTTAAAAACTTCATCATA
>DVIU01000021.1 GCA_018711035.1 Candidatus Scatousia excrementigallinarum | reverse complement strand
GCAAGACCGCTCATAGAAGGGGTTTTACTCTTGCCGAAGTTTTAATTACTCTTGGTATTATTGGAATTGTAGCAGCAATGACGCTGCCTGCATTGCAACAAAAAATACAGTATAAAAAATACGAAACTGGATTTAAAGTTGCAGAAAATTTACTTCATAATGCAGTAAATTACTTTCACTCTAAGGAAAAAATGATAAATGGAGAAACTTATTGTACGGCCAATCCCGGGAATGAGGACTCCAATTTTTGTAAAGACGGACAGTATGAAGTCTTTTCAGAAGTTCTTGCCGAAGCGTTCATTGGAATACATGCTCTGAACAAAAATGGTATAGGTGGTTATGCAGCCAACAAATATTATAATTTCAAAAATAATACAAAATTCGCCGCTACTCTTTTGGACGACGGCTACATGGAACTTGCAAACGGAATGAGTGTGATAATAGAAAGCGGTAGTAATACAACTCTACCGATTATATTTTTTGATGTAAATGGAACTGCAAACAAACCGAACAGAATGGGTTATGATACATTCGCGTTTGTAATTGATAAAAATGACAGGGTATGTCCTTTAGGCTCCTCCTCCTGTAAGGGTAGGAGTTCTTATATAGAAACAACTTCAGATTTTACTAAAAGCAAATATTGTTCACCAGCATCAAGTTCTGACAACAACGGAATCACATGCGGTTATTTTGCCAGTATAGATAAAGATTATTTTAAAAAGATAAAATAAACTACTATAACTAATTGCAATCATCTTTTTTATCAACCCAGATTATTGTAACATTTTTGGGTTGATAAAACGGATTTGCCGGCCCTTTATCCACATAAGGGTTCTTTGCAATCTTATCATAGGCATTTATTTTTTCATATAATTTTTTTGTGTAAGCTAGCAAGTTCATAATTTTATATTCCCGACTATTACCTGACTATATTATGAAATTTTTTATCTGAACAATAATCCCCGTAAAGCAGTATCTTTTATAATGTATCTTAGCCTTTAGACTAATCCTCCTTTGCAATTGAAAAATCTGTAGCAGAGCTTTAAACTGTCTTTCGGAAAAAGGAGATACATAATGAAAGAACTTAAAGGTACAAAAACAGAACAAAACCTGATTAATGCCTTTGCCGGCGAATCTCAGGCAAGAAACAGATATACCATATTTTCAAAGATTGCGAAGAAAGAAGGGTACGAGCAAATTTCACAGATTTTTCTTGATACGGCAGAAAACGAAAGAGAACACGCAAAATTATTTTATCAATATTTAGGAAATATTGACGGCCATGTTGACGCGTATTACCCGTTTGAACTCGGCACAACCGAACAAAACCTTGAAAGCGGCGTGAAAGGTGAACGTGATGAATGGGAAACAATTTACAGAAAAGGGGAAGAAGATGCAAAAGAAGAAGGGTTTGACGAAATTTCAGAAACATTTAGACTTGTAAGAACGGTAGAGCAACATCACTCTGAACGGTATGCTCTGCTTTTAAAAAATGTAAAAGAAAATTCCATTTTTCAAAAACATGAGCCTGAAGAATGGGTTTGCCGTAAATGCGGTTATATAGTACATTCTACAACTGCACCCAAAAAGTGCCCGCTCTGCCACCATCCGCAAGGTTACTTTGAAATTAAATCCGAAAAATTTTAATGCTGCGCGTCCTTTAAGGACGCGTTTTTATTAATTAACATTTTAGTTACATAGTGGATTTTCAGCCTTTTTAGTCGTATAATAATTGAGAGTATGGGTAGAAAATTAAAGGCAATAATTTCAATAGGTGCATTAGCAGCTCTGTATGGGGCTTATTACTGGGGAATTCCGGCTCTTATCAACAAACCGTATTTTGAGAATTTCATTGAAACACAAATAAAAAAATCAAGCGGTTTTAGAGTTGATTTAATTAATCCGAAATTTAAAATGGGATTATTGCCGTCAATGTGGCTCAAAGCTGACCAAATTGCGGTTATAAACGACGATAGCTCAATACCGCTCAAACTTGAGCAGCCTGCATTAAAACTGCAAATAATCCCTCTTATTTTAAAAAACGCAGAAATAAGTGTGTTTAATGCTGATAACTCTTTTGTCGAATTAACCTGCGACAAAAAAGGAAACATTAAACTCGGCCAATACCCTGTTAAGTTCGATTCAAAATCAAAATTCACACTGAATAAAATAAAAATTAATTTAAACAAATATAAAATAATTTTTAATGATGAAATTCAGGGCAAAAAAATTCTTCTTGACGGTAAATATTTTAACCTTGAGGATTTTGAAAAAGATAAAAGAGCTAAATTTTCCACGGAATCGAATTTCATTGTCGACGGCAAACCTTCCTCAATTAAAGCAGATTTGGATTTAAAATTACCTTTAAACAATATAAATGAAGACCAGTTTCTAATAAATGCGGATATTAAAAATCTTGATTTATCAATATTTAAAATCTACGTCAGAGCTGTTTCAAAAAATAACTATAATGACCTGAAAGGTATTTTGAACTTTAATGCCGTAACTGAAATTACAAAAGACAAGCATAAAAATATTACAACAAAATTAACACTTGATAATTTCGGGCTTATGAAAAAAGATTTAGCCGGATCAACATACTGTAACGGACGATTTGAAGTAAACTCGACAGTTAACACCATTAAAAACGGCATACATATAGCAAATCTGACTTTAAAAGCCCCTAAAGTTGATTTAGCAGTTAATGGAAATGTAACTAAACTGAATCAAAAATTTCCATATCTTGACCTTCAAACAACAATTAACAAATCCCGCTCGGAAAATATTATTACGCTTTTGCCGGGAGAAGAAAACCTGCTGCCTGATTTTAATTTCTATTTGTTAAAAAAGCATGTGTTTTACAGTGACGTAATCGGCCACATCAACGTAAAAGGAATAGCAAATAACCCTGAATTATTCGGAAATGTTTTAATTACAGACGGATATTTGTCAGAAAGAATCCCGAACACCTCAAAAGGTGCCACCGTAAAACTTTCTATGGATAAACAGATTATGCATCTTGATGCAAATGTTCAAACCGACCCTTCTGAAGAAGTTAATGTAACAGGTGATTTTAAATTATTTACAAACCGTCGGTCGGATTTGCATATTACAAGTACAAAAAATATTAACCTCTCAAAAGTTTATAAAGTCATTATGCCTCTGCATAATATTATCAAATTTGAAATAGGCCCCGTACCATTAATGACAATAAGCGGTTACGGAAATATTGATTTAAGAGTTTCCGGTACAAAAATTGAGCCGCACGGCTGGGGTGAAATGAATTTTAAAAATGCAAATGCAGCATTTAATGACATACATAATCTCACTCTAAAAGGAATTAATGCTAAACTGACATTCGATGACAGGCTGGCAGCATTCAAAACCTCTAAAGCAGCACTTTACGGCTTACCTGTAACCGTAGAAGGAACAAGCTCACTTTCTGGAGATATGGATTTCACAGCTGCTACCAAAAACCAGAAAACCGAAAATCTTTTAAAAGTAATAAACACCTCTCCTGTTCTAGCTGAACTACAGGAAGTTGCAGAACCTGTAAAATCAATAAAAGGTCTTGCTGACCTTAACATAAATCTCACCGGACATATGAAACCCGGAATTGAACCTGTTTTCAACGAAAATCTTTTTGCAAAAGGGTCGGTTGATTTTCATAACAACACCGCCGAATTAAAAGATATTCCGACAGAATTCACAAAACTGTCGGGGAGAGTAAACTTTGTAAATCAGGACGCTGATTTTGATATGGTAACGTATATTGAAAATTCGAAGGTTCAATTTAAAGGTACGGTTAAAAACGAAAATATAAATGCTACAGCTTACTCGAATAAGTTTAATGCGGGAGATGCCCTTAGGATTACCTCCAGAATGTATCCTAATATCCCGTATATAAAAGATTCTGAATCTATAAATTCTTCTTTTACCGCATATTATCAGGCAAAAGCTGACAAAGAAATCCATTATGACAAAATTATAATGAAAGGTAAAATATACAATAATTTCGGCTCAGGCAACCCGATTCTTGTCGGAAACGGAGAATTTAACCTGAAAAATAATCACCTTACCGTTACTCCGCTCAAAGGAATGTACAGAAATAATCCTTATACATTAAAAGTAGATGTAACTAACTTTTTAACGGATAATTTCCGTATAAACGGTAATGCGTCAATGAAAAATTTTAATCTGGAAGCCCTTAATGAATTAGGACCTCTTGAAGAAATATTCCCGCAATACAAAGATAAGCTGAAAGAATTTGGGAGATTCAGCGGAAAAACAAATATTGCAGTTAGAATTACAGATAACAGACTCCGTGTCTTCTCACAATTAAATGACGTAAGCTTTATTTATCTTCCGAAACATCTAAGAATTAAAATATTGAATGGACATTATCTTCTTAATAATGACACGCTATTCCTTAATAAAATTAACGCTTTTGCCGGCAGAATGCCTGTATTTATAAATGGAAAAGTCTCAGATGTATATAAAAATCCGGATGCCGATTTATATATTAATGCTAAACCTACACAGGAATTCTTTGACCAGTTCTTTAACAACAAAGCTGTTTATCCTATCAAATTGAAAGGAGATGTGAACTGTACAGCGCAAGTCAAAGGAACACAAAACAAACTGGGAACTAAAATTGATTTAAAACTTGATGAAAGTTCAAGCCTGTATTATATGGGTGCTACAATCGGCGATATGGTAAGTCCGGTTACAATTTATGCAGATACGGTCGTAACTCCAAACAGTATAAAAATAAACAATTTCAGATATGATAAAATTATCACCTCACTGAATAACAAACAAAATCCAAATACTCAGCTTACAGCAAGCGGTTATGTAGAGAAAATTGATGAAAATAACTTTAAGTTTAAAAATCTCCGCGTAACTACACATAATCCTACAGATGCCAAAATATTTAATATTATATTTAAAAAACCTTTAATGAAACAAGGCGTGTTTACGTCTGACTTACTAATAAACGGTACAACCGCCTCTCCGAAAATTCTCGGTCAGCTTGATGTAACCAGTATTGATATGCCATTCTTTGATGCAACAATAAAAGATATACATACCAATTTCAAAAAAGATTTAGTTACACTAAACTCGCGTGGAAGTGTTCTCAACAATAATATAACACTCAATGCTGTTATAAAAAATTCATTTCCTGACCCGATAGTATTCAAAGATATTAAACTTCACTTTATAGACCTTAACCTTAATAAAATTACAGGCTCACTGCAAGACTATGACGCCGATATATATAAACAACAAATAGCAACACCCTCTCAAATACAACCGCTCAACCCGTCTCAGATACGAATTGAAAAATCTGAAGTGACAGCAGATAACATATTATTAAAATCCCTTTCAGCTACGAATTTTAAAGCTAATGTAACTATGGGCAGCGACTCAATACTTAATGTCACCAACTACGGGTTTGATATGGCCCAAGGCTCAGTTAAAGGTACATTAAAATACAATTTGAATACTAATGATTTTACTATAAATTCTCACATTGCAGATGCAAATGCTCAAATAATTACAGAATCTCTTTTTGATTTAAAAGGACAGCTTTATGGAACAACCACAGGCGATATAACTCTTTCCTGCAATGGAAAATCTCAGAATTTATGTCTAAACACACTCTCAGGCCGCGGGGAGTTTAAAGTCGCTCACGGGAGAATGCCTAAGCTGGGTTCACTGGAATATCTACTTAAAGCGGCAAATCTTGCAAAAAGCGGAATTACAGGGCTGTCTATTAACAGCATAATAGATATCATTACTCCATTAAAAACAGGAGAGTTTGAAAGCATAAGCGGCAGCTATGAAGTTAAAGACGGTATAGCGCATGATATTAATGTGTATTCAAAAGGGAAAGACTTAAATCTGTTTCTAACAGGCTCTTACAACGTAACTAACTCTATTGCTGATATGGAAGTATACGGAACTCTCTCAAATAACATTACAAATGTTCTGGGACGCCTTAAAAATGCTTCTTTAAATACTCTTTTAAACATGATTCCATTATTAAACAATAATGAACTTTCACCGGAACTGGAAGCAGAATTACGCAAGATTCCGAATTATGAGACTAATAATAATATATTCAGAATCTTTGCCGTTGACATCGATGGCGACATCAACGGCATTAATTACGTAAAAAGTTTCAAGTGGGTGAAATAATTACCACGGGTAATCCTTTTTAATTTCCCATCCGTCGTGCATTATTAAAGCGGTGCAGTACAGATAATCGTAAGTCTTTCCGTCATGCAGACCGCATAATCTTTTCAACGCCTCTCTTGTAAGACCGTATCCAGAAGGGACTATCTTCATTGAATTTACAGAATCAAACGAAAACATAAAAAAATCCCTTCCTAATATATTTGGTTTTGTTTTCCCGTTAATATCAACAAAAACTATAGGTAGAGAATATACCTCTGCATTTCCGTTATAACCAAACATAAGCGTTACACCATTAGATAATTCTATTAGATATAAACTCTCTGAATTTGATCTGTATAACCTTCCATCTTTTGAATAATAAGATAGGTATCCTAAATCTTTCAACCTACGTAATCCCGGGATTCCGGTATATTTCAAATAAGGTTTTAGATATGTTTCAACAAATTTTGCTGCCATATCTTTGCCTAAATTAGGATTGTCAGGGTCATTAGATGACTGGTAATTATCATTCACATCCCAATTTTTCATATCCCCAAAATCTGCCTGTGCCATATTTATTGCTTGATAAAGCTGGCTGTATGTCTGCTTTAATCTGGTTGCAACAACCTTCTTTTGATTTTGTTGAACTAACGTCGGCAAAGTCATTGCAGCCACAATTCCTATTATACCTAACGTTATCAACACTTCCGCTAGCGTAAATCCTTTCGCTGAGAGCTTTCTACGTTGCCCCCCCCCCCGTTTGCCGCTCTATCACTGTGTTTCGCATGTATACCTCCTTCTTTGTACAAGATATTTATTATAATTATAACATATCGTTAATCTCTTGTAAATTACATTTCGTAATATTTATTTTCTATCCTTGCCATGCCTTTTAATATTGTTGTATGATTGTAAAATGAAAACATGCTTTTTATCAGACATGGATTTAAATGTAATTATTTTATAAAGCGGAGGTTAGTGTGAACTTAGTGGAAGACAAATTAAACTTATCAGAAAATGCGATTAAAGTTCTTGAAAAAAGATACTTAAAAAGAGATAAAGAAGGGAACTGTACAGAAACTCCGGCAGATATGTTTAGACGTGTTGCTAAAACAATCGCTGAAGGAGATTTGAAATTCGGCAAATCACAATCAGAAGTTGAGAAATTAACTGAACGGTTTTATAAAGCAATTACTAATTGTTATTTTATGCCGAACTCACCTACTTTAATGAATGCAGGCCGTGAACTCGGACAGCTTGCAGCTTGCTTTGTTCTTCCTGTAGAAGATTCACTTGAAGGTATCTTCGAAACAGTTAAAAATACTGCTCTTATTCATAAATCAGGCGGAGGTACCGGTTTTTCATTCTCAAGATTAAGACCTAAAAACAGCGTAGTCCGCTCAACTATGGGTGTATCTTCCGGCCCTGTATCATTTATGGAAGTTTTCAACGCCGCAACCGAAGCCGTTAAACAAGGCGGTACAAGACGCGGTGCTAATATGGGTATCTTAAGAGTTGACCACCCGGATATTTTAGACTTTATTAACTGTAAATCAGATAATAATAAATTAAACAACTTTAATATTTCTGTTGCTATCACCGACAAATTTATGGAAGCATACAAAAACGGTACGGATTACGAATTGATTAACCCGCAAAATAACACTGTTGCAGGTAAATTAAGCGCAAAAAAAGTATTTGACATGATTGTTGACGGAGCCTGGAGAAACGGTGAACCGGGTATTGTGTTTATTGACAAAATGAATTCGGATAACCCGACCCCGCTTGTCGGTGCGATTGAATCAACTAATCCTTGCGGAGAAGTTCCTTTATTATCCTATGAAGCATGTAACCTCGGTTCAATAAACCTCGGGAGAATGGTAGAGGACGGAAAAATTAACTGGGATTTACTTGCCGAAACAACAAGAACAGCAATCAGATTCCTTGATAACGTAATTGCTGTAAATAATTATCCGCTTCCGCAAATTTCCGAAATGGTACAAAATAACAGAAAAATCGGCTTAGGCGTTATGGGCTGGGCTGACATGCTTATGAAAATGGGCATTTCTTATGCCTCGGCAGAAGGAACAAAACTTGCTGCACAGGTTATGGAATTTATTGATTACGAATCAAAATGCGAATCAATTGAACTTTCAAAAGAACGCGGAAAATTTAATAATTTCAAAGGCAGCATTTATGACGGTAAAAACTTCCTTTATAATAAATATAAAGGAAAATCCGCAGGTATCATCTCTGATGAACAGTGGAAAGAATTAGACAGTCAGATTGAAAAATATGGTATAAGAAATGCTACCACAACATGCATTGCTCCTACCGGTACAATTTCAATGATAGCAAGCGCATCAGGCGGTGTTGAGCCTCTGTTCGGTCTTGTCTTCTCAAGATTGATTATGGATGGAACTGAAATGCTTGAAATCAATCCTATCTTTAAAGAATACGCCGTAAAACACGGTATATATTCAGAAGATTTGATGAAAGAAATTGCTAAAACAGGTTCTATCGCACATGTTTCTGGCGTATCAGATACTGTTAAAAAAATCTTTGTAACTGCTCATGACGTATCACCTTACTGGCACGTAAAAATGCAGGCTGCATTCCAGCTTCATACAGACAATGCTGTTTCAAAAACAGTTAACTTTGAAGAACATGCTACACGTAAAGATATAGAAGAAGCTTATGTTCTTGCTTACGAAAATAACCTTAAAGGTATAACTGTTTACAGAAACAACTCCCGTCAATTCCAGCCGATGAACCTTGATGATAAAAAGAAATCAGAAGAGTCTAAAGCTGAAGAAGTAAAAGAAGAAGTTGAAGAATACAACCCGTCAGGTGAAGTTAAAACAGTAACCTGTCCTGAATGCGGTAACACAATTGAAATGGCAGAAGGCTGCTTTATTTGTCTAAACTGCGGCTATTCAGGTTGTTCATAGCAGATTTGAGCCGGTCGGAGCAAAGCGTATTCGTGAACATATTAAGAGAGAGTATAAAAGGGGAACATCCGGCAATCGGGTTACCCCTTTTGTAAACATTTGTTAATTATTACAAGAATAATAGCACATTTATTTTTTTACGTGTTTTCATGAATATATAAAAAGGTTAATGTAGAAAAAAGTAGAGGTAGAAATTATGTCTTCAAACATGGCAATCCCTGCAGTAAATATCGGTGGTAACATCGTACAACCTACACCTGAAGGTAAAATTAAGGTTACTACTGCTAAAGGAAAAGTAAAAGTTTTAAGTCAAGATCAATTTGAAAAACAAATCAAAAAGAATGCTGAAAACATTAAAGCAGGTAAAGATTTTGAAATCAAAAAAGACAATCAGGCTTTAAAAGTCGGCGGATTACTAGCAGGTGCAGCAGCTATAGTCGCAGGTGTAATCTATAGAAAAGACCTTGCAAAATTATTTAAAAAAGCAGGCGATCAGGTTTCTGAAGCTGCAACAAAAGTTGTAGATAAAGTTAAAGGTTCAAAAACAAATGCAAAACGTTATAATGATACTTTAACAGCAGCTGAAAAACATGAATTGAATCTTGCAAAATCAAAAGTAAATGAATTCAGTAACGAAGCAATTCAAAATGCACAAAAAGCAAGAAATGCTGAATTAAAAGCAATGAAAGCTGATGCCGAAGCTGTATTTAAAAACTATGATCCTGACAAAGCTCTTGAGTATGCTTCTAAGAAAAAGGAATTTGGTAAAATGACGGCAGAAGCAGAAGCTGCGGCTGTACCAAAAAAATCTACAAAGACTAAAAAGTCTAAAAAAAATGAGAACACAGCTAAAGGGAAAGGTGAAAAACCTGAAACCAAATCGGATGTAAAATCTGAGGCTGTAAAGGAACAAAAACCCGCAACAAAAGCTAAAGGGAAAAAAGCAGAAACTAAAACAGAAGTAAAAACTGAGCCTCCTAAAGCTGAAGATAAAAAATAAGCCCTAGAAAAAACATAATTTCTATAATAAAAAAGAACACCTTCTTGAACCGAAGGTGTTTTTTTTATATAATGCTTTTATGCTTATTTCAATCGTCGTAACCAGCTATAATTACGAAAAGTATCTGAAAGATACTATAAATTCGGTACTTGCACAAACCTATCAAAACTGGGAAATGATAGTGATAGACGATGCTTCCACTGATTCCTCCATTGAAATTATAAAAGAATATCAAAAAAAAGATAAAAGAATAAAGTTAATACAAAATGAAACAAATTTAGGACTTTCAAAAACATTAAAAAAAGGGCTTGAAGCCACGTCAGGAGAGTGGATAGCAATTCTTGAAAGCGACGATTCAATATCATCGGATTATCTGGAGAAAAAAGCGGCTGTCATTAAACAATACCCTGATATAGGACTTATTTTTAATGATGTGGAGCTGGCAGGAGATAAAAAACGAATTAAAGAGGTTGAAAAAAAATTCCGGAACTCTGCCAAAAGTCTACAATCAAAAAGTTATCCGTGTGATTTATTTAGTGATTTAGTATTTTTTAATAAGGTTCTTACGTTTTCCACAATACTCGTAAATAAAGAGAAACTTTTCAGTTGTGATTTTAACACACCTACCGATAAATTATTAGACTGGTGGCTTTTATTGCACTTTGCAAGAAAAAACTCATTCTATTATATACCTGAAAAACTTACGAGATGGCGTTTGCACACAGACAGTTATATTCATAAACGTCATAGGATGTACTATTATCCTGTTAATTTTCTGGCACTTATTGATATATTAAAAACGGAAAAGGATTTACGGCTAATTCCTTATATTATAATAATATTTTTTTGCGGTATTTCAAAAATAAAAGTCGCTGCTGCGCAGAAACTAAAAACCGCTCTCGGAATCCCCTTACGTTCCGAAAATAGCAGTTCCAATCCTCATTAAGAAGTGATTAAATTTCGTAAAATATCTTTTCGCAAATGCTGGCTGAATGCCGATAAAATAAAAATATAAAATTTTTAAAGATGCCGGAATAAATTTTAAACTTTTTTTCCGGGAAGAAGTACGTTTTAGGTTTTCCTCGATTAATGAAACCGGGTAAGATGTATTCGAGGAAATACATTCCTGCCATTTATCGGTAGTTGTTAGGGTTTCGTTTTGAAGACGCAGCACACTGCATTTAACAAATGGCATATTGTACCTTTCAATTAAAAGACGCCAGAAAGAAATTAATATGTGATTAAACCTGTACAAATTTTTAATATAAGCGCAACTGGTAAAACCGGCAGCCGTAAGCTTTTCATAAAGGCCTATCTCATAATTAAGGACTATTTCGTTTTTTTCATCATGATGTTTTATAGATTCCATAAATTCATCAAAAGTTTTGGAAGTAAATACTGTTTTTTTTAAAACAAGAAAATAACTCTGAATATGCGGACGTCTAACGGTTTTATATCCGCTTTGAGATTTTGTAAGCCCGAAACGGTTTTTCGTAATACCCCAAAAGTCACACTTTTCTGCCGTCTCCATTTCGCCGAAAATTTCACGCAGAGGATAAAGCGGGCCAAAGCAACTGTCGTTTGCAAAGATAAGTTCATCAAAATCCTTAAGATGAGGCTTTAGATAAAAATACCCCCTCTTATAAGAACCGAAATCATATTCATCATGTTTTTCCGCGATAACAAAATCTGCAATGCCGTTCAGTTTACCCTTTTCAGTATCGGAAAGTTCATTACAGGAAACAAAAACAAGTTCCTCCACTATTTCCTTTAATTCTTTAAGATAATAAATTACGTAATCGTCGATTATATTATCCCTGTCATAATGAGCGAAAACCGCAGCTCTTTTCATTTTTGCCTCCTAAAGAATTATAACATATTTTTGTGATATAATAAAGCAGAACAGGTGGATTTATGGAAATATTATCAAAAGAACAAGAAATAATTAATATAGTTAAAAATACCAATCTTCAGCATATAGCAATAATTATGGACGGAAACCGCCGCTGGGCAAAAGAAAGAAATCTTCCATCAGCTTTCGGACATAAAAAAGGTGTCGATTCGCTGAAAACAACAATGAAAGCCTGCGACGATTTTGGCATAAAATATCTGACAGTTTACGCTTTTTCAACAGAAAATTGGAACAGAAAAAAAGAAGAAGTTGATTTTTTAATGAATCTTCTCGGAGAAACAATTAAAAATGAACTCAAAGAAATGCATGAAAACGGTGTTGTGATTAACTTTATCGGCGATTTAACAAAATTAAACCCCAAATTACAGGGGATACTTGCTCACGCCGTGGAAGTAACAAAAGATAATACCGGTGTTCGTCTTCAAATTGCGTTTAATTACGGTTCAAGAGATGAAATTGTGCACGCAGCAAAAAATATTGCATCAAAAGTTAAAACCGGTGAATTAAACGTAGATGATATATCAGAGGATATCATTTCAAAAAATCTTTACACAAAAGATATTCCTGACCCTGATTTGCTAATCAGAACAGGCGGAGAAATGAGAGTATCCAACTACCTTCTGTGGCAGATTGCATACTCGGAATTTCTTGTAACAAAAAAATACTGGCCTGAATTTGATAAAAACGCTCTTGCAGAAGCAATTGAAGAATTTAACCGCCGCCAGAGAAGATACGGCGCGTAAGGAGATATCATGAAAATCGTATTTGCAACAGGAAATCCGCACAAATTAAAAGAAATTAAAGAAATTGCCGGAGATACAGATATTGAGTTTGTTCTGCCGGCAGAAGGATTTAACCCTGTTGAAAACGGCGATACTTTCGAGGAAAATTCTCTTATAAAAGCAAAAGAAGCAGCAAGAGTTTCAAAAATGATATCACTTGCCGACGACACCGGTCTGTGCGTGGAATCACTCGGCGGTGCTCCTGGAATACACTCTGCAAGATATGCTGATACGGGACAGGCAAGAATAGATAAACTTTTAAAAGAACTTGAACCTTACGAAAACCGAAATGCAGAATTTGTGTGTGCAATGACTCTTGTAGATGAAAACGGAAATCTGCTCCACAGCGCAACAGGAATTTGTAAAGGAAAAATTGCAAAAAAACAATCAGGTAACGGCGGATTCGGTTATGACCCTATATTTATTGTTGAAGAAAAAAATAAAACAATGGCCGAACTGTCTAATATCGAAAAGAACGAAATCTCCCACCGCGGCAGAGCTTTGAGAAAAATTCTGGCACTATTGACCCCGTAATTATTTTTATTATATAATTAATGTTGCAAATGCAACAGACTCAAAAAAATACATTAACCACAGGGGAGAGCAAATGAAAAAAAATATAATAATATTTATTGCTGTAGTCATTGCAGCAATAGCAATCAGGTACGGAATTACCGCTTACAATAACTATAAAACAGGAATGCGTCAGGCAAAAAGACCAGCCCCATCAGTCACCGTAGACCCGGTTCAGGAAGCAGACATTATTCGCAGCTTTGAAGCTCCGGGCAGGGTTACATCAAAATATCAGGTTAATGTTCTTGCGCGTATTTCAGGCTACCTGCAAAAAAGTTATTTTAAAGAAGGAGATTTTGTAAAAGCAGGCCAGACATTGTTCCTCATTGAACCGACAGAATTTACCAATGCCGCAAATGTTGCAAAAGCCGATGTTGCAAATACAAAAGCCCAGCTTGAATATGCGGAAAAACAGCTTGCCCGCGCAGCAGAACTTGTCAAAAAGGATTATATTGCAAAATCCCAGTATGATAGTATGCTTTCTCAAAGAGACGCTCTCAGAGCCCAGCTTTCCTCGGCTCAGGCAAGATACAATGACAGTATGAGAAATCTCAGTTACACAAATGTTAAAGCTCCCGTTGACGGCCGTATCGGTATTATTTCCGTTACACTCGGAAACTATGTCTCCCCGTCATCCGGTGCCCTCACGACAATTAACAGTACAAACCCGATATATGTCACCTTCCCTATTGATTCGGAAGACTTTGTCTCGTTATCACAGGCAGACGGGTCAAATGATACAAACAGAAAAGCAGAACTGCTTTTCTCCAACGGAAGTAAATACGCACTGACAGGTGTACAGGATTTTCACGATAACAAAATTGACCAGTCAACAGGTACAGTAACGATGAGGGCAACATTCCAAAACCCTGACAATCAGCTTTTACACGGTGAGTTTGTTACCGTAAAACTATATGCTAATAAACCGGTTAAAACACCTATTGTACCGCAAGTTGCAGTACTGGAAAATCAGGAAGGCAAATATGTTTACGTCTTGAATGAAGAAGACTTACCTACTCTTACATATATAAAAGTTAATGGTCAGAAAGGCGATAACTGGATTGTAACCAAAGGACTTAAAGCCGGAGATAGAGTAATAACCGACGGACTTCAGAAAGTTACCCCGGGCAAGCCTGTTAAGATTGTCTCAAAAGAAGAAATGGATAAACAAAAAAGTACCAATATTACAAATACAAAAAAATAATCATCGAAACCGCCGGCTTATAACGGCTAAATACGGAATACATTATAATCAGACTTAAAAAAGGGAAAAAATAATGGCAGAACAACAAGGGAATTTATTCATAAAACGGCCGAAGCTAGCAATCGTAATCTCTCTGGTAATTATACTTGCCGGAATGCTTATGATAAATATGCTTCCACTGGAAGAATATCCGTCAATTACACCGCCGCAGGTTGTGGTTAGTGCGACATACGCAGGCGCAAGTTCGGACGTAATCGAATCAACAATCGCCGCCCCTATTGAAGCACAGTTAAACGGTGTTGAAGATATGATTTATATGTCTTCCACATCAAGAAACGGTTCCTATGAATTAACACTATACTTCAATATCGGTTCCGACCCTGATATGGCCGTTGTAAACGTACAAAACAACCTACAGCTTGTAACACCGCGTCTGCCGGAAGAAGTTAAAAGATACGGTCTGACGGTAAGAAAAACAACCGGCGGGCCCGGTCTTATGATGATAGCAATTAATTCTCCTTCCAATACTTACGATTCCCTTTACGTTGCAAACTATGCATCTATTTATATTAAGGATGAACTTGCACGTATCAAAGGTGTTGGTAAAGTTTCGGTATTCGGTTCCTCGGATTACTCAATGAGGGTTTGGCTTGATGCAACAAAAATGGCAAACCTCGGAGTTTCCGTAAGCGAAGTAAATGCAGCAATTCAGGCTCAAAATATTCAGGCTCCTGCCGGCGATTTGGGTGTCGAGCCTATGAAAAACAAGCAGATGATTAAGCTGACACTTAGAACATCAGGTCGTCTTGAAACACCCGAAGAATTTGAAAATATAATTATCCGTTCAAAACCTGACGGTTCACAGATAAGATTAAAAGATATTGCGACAGTGGAACTCGGTGCGGAAAGTTATTCATATTTTTCACGTATAGGAGGCAGACAGTCTGCAATTATTTCTGTTGCACAATTACCTGAAGCAAACGCGATTGACCTTTCCAACAAAATCAGCAAAAAAATGGAAGAATTAAGCAAAGGTTTCCCTCAGGGCATTGAATATAAAATAGAACGTGACGAAACAGAGTTCGTAAGAGAATCTATTAAAGAGGTTATTAACGCGATAGGTCTGGCGATTATCCTTGTAAGTATCGTAACCTATTTGTTCCTGGGAAGCGGACGCGCGGCATTAATTCCGTTCTGTGCAATTCCGGTTTCACTCATCGGTGTATTTATATTTATGAACCTGTTGGGCTTCTCAATTAACCTTTTGATTTTATTCGCACTTGTACTTGCGGTAGGTCTGGTAGTAGATGACGCTATCGTTGTGCTTGAAAATACCCAGCGTCACATCCAAGAAGGTAAAACACCTAAAGATGCAACAGAAGTTACTATGAAAGAAGTATTCGGTGCTGTACTTGCAACATCACTTGTACTGATGGCGGTATTTGTACCGGTATCATTTATGGCCGGTATTACAGGGCAGATGTTCAGACAGTTTGCTCTGTGTATAGCTTCATCTATCGGTCTTTCGACAGTTGTTGCGCTTACGCTTGCACCGGCATTGTGTGCTATGATTCTTAAACCCGGTGAAGAACATAGCGATTTTAAATTTATTCAGAAATTTGATGAATGGTTTAACAATGTAAGAGATAAATACCTTGAAGGTGCAAAAATATTTATTGATTCACCTGCAAAAACCTTACTTACGTTCGCAATAATCGTCGGATTTATTATAGGTTTATTTAAATTGATACCAACAGGCTTCCTTCCGACAGAAGATAAAGGCGCAATATTTACACAGATTCAGCTTCCGGACGGTTCTTCTGCCTCGCGTACCGATATGGTAGCAACAGAAATCGAAAACCGTCTGCTGCAAATTCCCGGAGTAAATAAAACAATTACTCTGGTAGGATTCTCAGGTGAAAATACTGCCTTAATTGTATCTCAGCTTGATAAGTGGTCAAAACGTAAGTCAAAAGACTTACAAATGGAAAATATTCTGGCAAAAGTTCAAAAAGAATTTTCAACCTATCCATCAGCAACCATTGCCTCATTTGCACCGCCTTCAATATCTGGTCTGGGTATGTTCGGGGGTTTTGAATACCAGCTTCTGGACAAAGGCAACAGAACTCCGCAGGAATTGTATGACGAGGCTATGAAACTTATTCAGGCCGCAAACAAAAATCCGGCTTTTTCAATGGTTTACACCTCATACACGGCGAACCTTCCACAGTTACTGCTTGATGTAGATGCCTCAAAAGCTATGGCACAGGATGTAGATGTATCAGAAATTTACAATGCACTGGCAGGATATTTCGGTAAATCATACGTAAACGACTTTAACAAATACGGGCGTGTTTATCGTGTATACTTACAGGCTGATGCTGATTACAGGGAAAAACCTTCCGATATAGATAAGATATTCGTAAAAAATAAAAACGGGAAAATGGTTCCGCTTTCATCAGTAATAAAGATTAGCAATATTGTCGGCCCGTACAGCTTAACCCGATTTAACATGTACCCGTCAATCCTCATTAACGGTATGGCAAGAAACGGCGTCAGTTCAGGTCAGGCTATGAACGAAATGGTGAAAATCTCCGAAGAAATATTGCCGCAAGATATGGGCTTTACCTGGTCAGGAAGTGCGCTGCAAGAACAGGAATCAAGCGGACAAATCGGCCCTATTCTTGCTATGTCACTGGTTTTCGTATATTTATTCCTTGTGGCATTGTATGAAAGCTGGATGTTACCGCTCGCCGTACTTTTAATCTCGCCGGTAGCATTAATCGGAGCACTATTCTTCCAGTATGTAGCTGGTTATTCTCTGGATATTTATGCTCAAATCGGTCTTGTTATGTTAATCGGTTTAAGTACAAAACAGGCAATTCTGATTATTGAATTTGCTAAAGATGCCCATCAGGAAGGTATGCCAATTAAAGACGCTGCCCTTCAGGCCGCAAAATTAAGATTCAGAGCGGTAATGATGACAAACATAGCATTCATTCTCGGTCTTCTTCCTCTTGTTTTCGCGGAAGGTGCAGGTGCCGCAAGCCGCCATTCTGTAGGGATGACAGTATTCGGCGGTATGATGGCCGTAGCATTTATAGGAACGTTCCTCGTTCCGGCCTTCTACGTTATGATAGAAGAATTTAAAGTTTTTACAGCCAAAAAATTAAAAAAAAAGGGATAATAAATAAAAATGCATAAAAAAATACTTGCAATAACAATTTTAATAACATTATTCGCAGCAGGCGCGCAGGCTCAGGATATAGGCAACAAAATCAACACAAAAGAATACCCTGCCTCCGAATCAGTTCTGCCTAAAAAACCGGCTGACGGCTCCGAAAGTCTTGTTATAGAAGGTTCTGTTGAGAAAAATATCGATATGAATCTCGAACGCTGTATTGAACTTGCACTTGGAAACAACCCGCAGATTAATGCGGCATTCCACGATATACTTGCCTCTGACGCAAGAATTAAACAGGTATGGTCAAACTACTTCCCTCAGGTAAGCTGGCAAACTGGTTACACAAAAATCAAACAGCTCCAATTGTCAGACGCATTGGGCCGCAACCTGAAATTTAACTACTATGTCTTAGGTCAAATTACACTCCAGCAAATGCTCTACGACTTTGGCGTAACCCAAAATCAGGCTACTATCAAAAGACTTGATTACGAAGGCTACAAAACAACTCTGACCGGAGTAATCAATGATGTCATTTATCAGACAAAAGACGCTTATTTTAACCTTCAATATGCAATTGAGAACCGTTGTGTGGCCGAAGATACCGTCGAAAAATTCCGAATGTTTTACGAACAGGCAAAAGCTTTCTACGAAATTGGCATGAATCCGAAAGTAGACGTAACGATTGCAGAAGCCAACCTGAGCAGTGCCAAATTAAAACTTATACAGGCTGATAATGCGGTAAAGCTTGCGGTTGCGAAACTTAATAACATAATGGGGGTACCATTTATAGATGAATACAACGTTCAAGACAGATTAACCTACATACCGGTTGAACTGACCCTCAATCAGGCAGTGGAGATAGCAAGAGATTCAAGACCGGAATTGAAACTTGCAGAAATAAAGGTTGAAGGAGCCAAACAAACTCTGAAACTCGTTAAAAAATCATATTTTCCGACCCTGTCAGTTGAAGGTCAATATCAAATAGGTGGTAAACACTGGACATCAAATTACGGTTACAACATCGGGGGCTACCTGAACTTTCCGACCGTTAACGGAATGTTAATCAGAAACGAGATTAAAGAAGCAAGATACCTCTACGATAAAGAAATTGCCAATGCCCAAAACACCCAGAACTCAATTTATCTTGAGATTCAAAACGCATTTTTGACGCTAGAAGAAAAAAGAAATCAGATTCCGGTGGCAATGCTTCAGGTAAAACAGGCAAAAGAAAACTATGAACTTTCTTACGGCCGCTACAGAGTAGGAGAAGCAAGCCCGACAGAGTTAAAAGATGCACAAATTCTGTATCAGGAAGCCCAGTTAAACTATTACGGCACCCTATACCAGTATAATTCTTCAAAAGCCGCCCTTGAAAAGGCTATCGGTAAAAATCTTGTACCGGAAGATGAAGTAGTTACACTGAAAAAAGAATCTTAACATAAGTTAACAAAACAGCCCGCCAAAAAGCAATTTTTTACAACTTATATACTTTATATATATGTAAGAAATAAAAAGAAAGAGAGCTAAAAAGATGTTACCAATGGCAGGCAACACACAAAATGAAACAAGCGGCAATGGCCAATTCGGCGCATTAACCCGTAAAAGAAAAGGCAACAAGAGAAGCACAGCAGGCTTCAATATTGAAGATTACTGCTACCTTGATAAAAGAGATAGAAGAATGCGTTTCAATAATTCAAGAGACCCAATCTATTACGTATTTGACTGTGTTGAAAACAGACCGATTACAACACTGGCAAAAGAATTCGTAAAGGATTCATTCAAAGATATAGTAAACTTTGTATCAACAGTCGTTGCAAATTAATAGGAAAAAGGAAAAGGAATTAAGGATAGACAGGATGGCTAAAATGCCATCCTTTTTTATGCCGCGAACTTTTGTAACATTTCTTAATAAAAACAGGATAAAAAAGCAATTATGTCGGGAATAAATACTTTATATATATACAAGGAATTAATATAAGGGATTGGTATATGGTTGACGCAATTAATTCAAACATTTTAACTAATGCAGAATACGAGAAAGATTCAAGCTTAAAAGCAAAATACGGCTCTTATGAACAGTATTTAAGCTCACAGTTGAAGACAACATCAATACATACATTTGATATGTCGAAATTGAAATCATCGTCAAATCCGGCAGATGAATTACGTGCTTATTTTAACAAACGCCTTGAAGCATTTAATAACGTATCGGAACAACTGATTGCAAACTATCAGGCACTTAAACCGATTGCAAGTCAAAAGAAAGCAGAATATACAGCTTATATGACAAAAATTGATAACCAGAACGGCGACCCGACGCTTACTCAGGAATCAAAGCTGAATAAACTTAAAAATGCTTCATCACAGGCGGAATTTGCGTATGATGCAGCATTAAAAACAGCACTTTACCACACACACAGCGCAACTCAATATATGGCATAAATTTTCAACCCTTTACAGAGAGATTTGTAAAGGGTTTTTTACAACATGGTTGATTTTTTATATTGATATATTATTATGAGCATTGTAGAGTGCTTACGCCAATAATCACTCACAATATAAAGGAAAAAAATATGTCAATTAACTTGAAAAACAAACAAGACATCATTAAAGAATATGGTGCTAACGAAAAAGATACCGGTTCTGTAGAAGTTCAAATCGCTTTGTTGAGCCAAAAAATCTCTGAATTAACAGAACACTTAAAATCTAACCAGAAAGATTTCGCTACAAAAAGAGGTCTTTTAATGATGGTTGGTAGAAGAAAAAGATTACTTTCTTACTTGAAATCAAGAGATCTTGACGGATACAGAGAATTAATCAAAAAACTCGGTATCAGAGGTTAATTTTCACAATCTAAAGAAAAGGCACCCTTTTTTGGGTGCCTTTTTTAGTAATAAGAGATAAAATGCCGT
>DVIU01000298.1 GCA_018711035.1 Candidatus Scatousia excrementigallinarum | reverse complement strand
TATCAAGGGAAGAAATCGGGTGTAATTATCCTATAGAATTACTCAGCAGTATCTAGCAAATTTTATATTTAGGAGTTTTAAGAATAGTATGAAAGTAATGAACATTTCAAGCGCAATTAATGCGCCTGTTTTCCAGAGGCGTTTACGCGAAAATGAAAAGCAGGAATACCGCCAGAAAACCTTACAAGAGGCATTTGATTATCTTGGAATAAAAGAACTTGCTTTAATAATGCACGGTTCTTGTTTTCCGGTAGAAACACCCGATTTCGGGGTAGGGTCTCCTTATTCAAATGCTTCTAAAGATGTAATTGAACTGGAAATGCTGCACGGGTTTAATAATAATCAACTCGGCCCTAACGGTAAGTTGTCAAAGGCGGATATATCACCTTATAAATCGTCTGTTTTCTCAAGAAATGAACTTTTTATTGATTTGAAAGCCTTAAAATCAGACAGATATGCAAATATATTGAGCGATAAAGCTTCAAATAATATTTTATCATTATTGACAATTAAATATAAACCGGATGAGCAAAATTATGCATACTCAAAATTTTATGATGCATTTGAGAATTATGATATAGCATTAAATGTAGCGTATGATAATTTTCAGAAGAAAATTTTGAGTAAAGATTCTAATGCCATCAAGTTAAATTCCGAATATCAGGAATTTAAAAAGAATAATAAAAATAGACTTATCAAAGAGGGCTTGTTCAACGTACTGAGTAAAACATACGGTACAGGAAATTACAAGGTCTGGGACAACTCTATTGACAGAAACCTTTTGGATCTTTTAAAAGATAGAAACCCTGAAGCTATAGAAAGATATAATTATTTAACCGCTAAATTTAAGAAAAATCTAAATGTTTACAGTTTTGAACAATTTATCGCAGATAAACAGTTAAAAGAGCATAAACAATACCGTAAAGAACATAATTTTAAATATATAAGCGATATGCTTGTAGGGTTTTCTCAATGCGATGAGTGGATAAATCAGGATGCGTTTCTTAAAGGCTGGCGTCTTGGCTGCCCTAACGGAGGCACTTACGGCCCGCAAATGTGGAATGTTCCGGTGCTAGATCCTGATAAATTATTTAATGACGATGGAACACTAGGCGTTGCGGGCAAACTTCTTAAGGCTAAAATAGATACAGCCCTTGAAGATGGTGATAATGTACGCATTGACCACGCTTTAGGTCTTATTGACCCGTATGTATATGATGAAAACAGCGTAGAAATTGTAAACGGCAAACTTTCCGATAAATTCAGAGCCGGAAATATTTCCCACCTCGGTCTTGATCCTGAATGTCAATATAAAAATATTATTGAAAAGATAATACTTCCTTCAATGAAAGAACATGAACTTGACCCTGAAGATGCAGTCTGGGAAGATTTGTCAAACAATGAATATACCTGGTTTGATGAAATTTATAAAAAGAAGCATAACCTTCCGGGTATCACCCAGCTTGAATTTTTAAGATCAGAAGGTTCTTCCCGTAAAAATTGGGCACTTCTCGGCTCTCATGACAGCCAGCCGGCCCTAAAACTTCTTAATGAACAGAATTGGGTAAGAAACCATTTTGCATGGGAACCTCAATATCTTGCAGGCTTCCTGCACTGGGATAAGTTTGAACGTGCAAATGAGAGGGATGCTTTCTGCCAGAGAATTGCAAATAATAATCTCGACAGGGTAAAAGCAAAATTTGCGGAGCTCTTTATGAACTCGGAAAAAATTCAAATATCCTTTGCGGATTTCTTTGGTCTGGATAAGGTTTATAACTATGGAGGTCAAAGAGTTGATTCAAACTGGAAACTGAGATTGTCTAAGGACTATGAAGATGCTTATTATAAAAATCTTTCCAGTGATAATCCCACCGCCTTGAATCTGCCTGAAATTTTGAAAATTGCAGTTAAGGCGCAAATGGATAGAGAATACATTCAGTATAAAAACAATGGAAATAAAGATGCAGAGCAATTTAAGCAAAATTTGAAAACAAAGATGCAGCCACTTCTTGACAGATTAGATAAGTTTACGGAAATCTTGAAAGAAAAAGAAGAATAACCAACACAATAAACCCCGCAGACTCCGACCTGCGGGGTTTATTGTGTTGGTTAAAAATTCTATTTTTCCTGCGCTAATCCTGCTTGAATGCCGGGTACACATAAGAATAACGGAACAGTATTTGTTATTGCTGTAGAAAGTTTCGACTTGTCAGCCATTAATGAAACTGCCATCCCTATATCATCGACGTGTGGAGCAAAGTCAGTTTTTTTAATATGTCTTTCTGTTTTCTTGTGGAAAACTTTTTCATTGAGGATGTTTGAAAGCCTGTTGCCACTTACAATTCCTGCCCCTAATGCTGCGAGTGTCATAGCTGCTGACGGAATACATTTTAATGATTTATTTAAAACTTTAATTGATTTTCCATCCCCTTTTATTTGCGGAACTTTGCTCAAAATAGGCTTTTTATATTTGTCGTATAAGGATGCAGCTCCCTTAACAAATGCAACAGGAACGCATACATTTCCGAAAAATTGGTTTACAGCTTCTCTAGCCTTGGCTTTAAAATTCTTTTTTTTGTCAACAACAGCACCGGCAGTAAGACCTCCGGCAATAGAGCCGGCTGCAAGTCCTAAAATTTCCCATTCTTCAAGTTCTATAAGTTTTCTTTCGGGATGTTTTTTGTCATATAGTTTTATAAGCGACCAATCTTTAATTGGAGTTTTAAAGATTTTTGAAGGATTCAGAGAAAAGCCCTGTTTCTTTGCAATAATCGCGTAAGCCGTACCTACTCCCAGAGCTGACGCTGCTGTAACTGCTCTTTTTAATTTAGGGCTACAGTTTTTATTTTCTACGTGATGTCCATGACCAAATGACAGACTATTGTTTTTAACACTAGAGATTTGATTAATTGGCATATTTCTCACCTTCAATTTCAATTGTAACAAAAACACTGAATAAAAAACATTGTCACTTATTTGTGAAATTTTAACATTTCTTAAAAGCGATTCTATTGAACAGTTGTGTAACAAAAAGTTAAGAAACCTTTTATTACGGGCAAAAAAAATTTTTCACATTTATTAAATAAAATGTTCAGCCGGAAGAATTTTTATGAAAATAAACGTAACACAAAATCAGACATTAAAAGACTTTAGTTATGGAAGAAAATTTGTAAAAGGATTGGCAAGCCGTTCAATAGTGCCTGTAATCCTTTTAGAAGCATTTGTTGAAGGCGGCCGAACATATCAGGCGTATAAACGCGGCGGTTTTACGGAAGCAAGAGAAAGACTCACTGAAGAAATGATAGGAGCCGCATTCTGGTTTAGCGGAGTTCCTTTGTTTAACAAGCTTATAGATAAATTTGTAGGTGAGAAAATTTATAAACTGCCGGAAACAGACTTTGATACAGGTAAAGATGCTTTGAGAAATCCTGTTAAAAATTATTTGAAAAAGTTTGCAAATGATTTAAAATTCAAGCCTGAAAAAGCAGAAAAAATTATCGCAGGTTATAAATTCGGAAAAGTCCTGACAAGTATAGTTCTTGCAAACTGTCTTGTCGGTTTTGTACTGCCGAAAGTCAACCAGGGAATTACAAAGCACCTGATGAAGAAAAAACAAAACCAGCCGCAGCAAGCCGTTGAACAAAATAACAAAACCCAGACAAATATAAGTTCACGCGAATCAATGAACGATTTTATGAATAAAGACCCGAAAAATAAAGATATATCTTTCGGTGCAATTTCTCCTCAAACATTAATGTCTTTAGCCTACAGCTTTGAAAATAACCCTAAATACCAGCTTCTTTCAACTGATGCAGGTGTATGGATAGGACGCGGTGTTTGCGCAAGAAATCCCCATGAACGTACTGAAGTTCTTTTCCGTGATATATCATCAAGTTATTTTTATATGTTTAATATGCCTGTAATAGCGGCTTTATTGAATAAAATTGAAGATGGAAGAACTACACGTTTAGACCCTGTAGCTGCAAAACAGGTTAATGATCATCTGAATGAAGTCTTGAATGTTCATGGCGGAACAATGAAATCGGATGCATTTAAGAATTTTGTACTTGGAAATCCTGATAACAAATCCTTTATAACACCTTCGATAGCAAAAGTTCTTAGAGAAAATAACGGAGCTATTGAACTTGACGAATTTATAAAACTTCTCTCCGATGTTAAAAACAGATATCCTGATGTTGATATTACAAAATTTGAAGAAGCTGCAAAAGGAATGTCCGGACTCCAGCCTAAACTTGCCGGTAAAGCAATGTTATCTGAAAAACAGGTAATTGATGTATTTACAGACGGGGCAATTAATATGCCGGAATTTCTGAAAAATATACTGAGATGTTCAACATCTGACCAGAATCTTTTTACAGGAAAAATGAGTGATTCTGTATTTGATAAAGAATTATCATTTATATCAAAAGAAACACTGGTTAAAAAACAGAAAGAAATTGAAATATATATAGATACAATTCTTAAAAAAGCTAAAGGCGGCGAAATTACGAAAGATTTACTTAACAGAGTCTGCCGTGAAAATTACATGAAGAATGCATTTAACTGGGGGCTTGGATTTGCTGTATCGGCTGCATTCCTGTCAACATTTATTCCTAAGATTCAATACTGGATTACACGTAAAGTAACCGGCAGCAATGCTTTCCCTGGAACAGCCGATTATTCGGGTGAAAAAAATAATAAAAAACAACAGGTTCAATAACTTACTTTATAAGGATAATCCTCGGGAATCTTCCAATTGTTATACTGAATTAATGCAGTACAGTATTGTCTATTGTATGAACCTGCATTTTTACTACCAATGCAGCCTTCATATAAACTCTTTTCTGTTCCATCCCATTCCCATTTCCATGGCTCAAAACCTTTGTCTGTATGATATTTCCACATATCGCCAGAATCTAAGGGCATAAAATTAAATGCAAATGAACATCTCCCGTTTACATAAGAGCCGAAATTTTTAATACATTTGTCCGGTTTACCGGGATAAAATATCCAGTCCCGTGTAGTACTTGCCACAGGCCGGAATGCACTGCCGTCAGCTAAATAAACCATAAAGGAGCCATCTTGTGTTGTTTCTATTTTTAATATTTTCATGTATGGAGCCAGATATTTTCTGAACCATTTTTCAGACTCTGAATCTCCTTCTATAACATTTCCCTCATCATCTATCTGCAATCCTTTTAAGTCCTGATACCAAAATTTTTTATCCCCATATTTAACTTCAGCCATTTCTACAGCCTGATTTATTTCAGAATAAAATTTCATCAAACGAGTTTCCACAACTCTGTTTGCATTTTTCTGAATAATCCAGGGCATTGTCAATGCTGCCACCACTCCGATTATTCCAAGTGTTATTAAAACTTCAGATAAAGTAAAAGCTTTTGCAAACATAAAAAAATCCTTATATATATATTTATCTAATTAATTATAATCATATATCTATATATAAATTTTGTCAATTATAATACATATAAGTGTATGAATATAGATATTACAAAGGAAGAACTTTTAAAAAAATTCGGTTTAAATGTAAAAATCGCCAGAATGAAAAAAGGTCTAACGCAAGAACAGTTAGCAGATTTGATGAATATTCATCTTACTTATATTGCGCGAATTGAAACAGGCAAAATAAACATGTCTTTGGGTAAAATATTGGAACTTGCTAAATTTCTAAACGTAGATATAAATAAATTACTTTTTATTGAATGAATTTGTAAATCTAACTGCTTGTAAAATAAATTTGCCTGTGAGATAATTTTGTAGGAAAGGCAAGACATGTCAAACGTTTTAGTATATACATTAGACGGTAAAATTTATATTAATTTAACTAATAGGTGCACAAATGATTGTATCTTTTGTTTAAGAAATGATAAAGATGATGTCTGCGGACAGGCATTATGGTTAGATGATGAAAATTCTACAAGTTCTGATGTTATAATGCAATTTGAAAAAATATATGCTGATACCCCGTCAAAAGAAGTCATTTTCTGCGGCTACGGAGAGCCTATGCTAAAGTTTGACGAAATGAAAGAAGTTGCCGCTTATATAAAAGAAAAATACCCCGAAATTAAAATCAGAGTAAACACTAACGGACACGCAAATTTTGTTTATAAAAGAAATGTTATACCGGAATTGAAAGGACTTATTGACCAGTTTTCAGTCAGTTTAAACGGTGCAACCGCATCAGAATATGATGAACTTTCTCAGCCAAAATTTGAGAATGCCTATGAAGAAGTTAAGAAATTTATAAAAGCTTGTTCTGATGAGAATATTGATGTAGTCGCAAGTGTTGTTGAAGGATATAAAGGCCGCCATATTGACCTTGAAACTTGCGAAAAGATTGCTGCTGATTTAGGTGCAAATTTCAGAGTCAGAGAATGGATTGTTAACGGTTATTCGTAGGCGGATATATGCCGTTACGGTCTTTATGATATCAAAGTTAATAAACGTATAATTTATAAAAAAGAAAGGATGAAACATGAACGTTTTAGACAAAATTATGAAACCGAAATCAATTGCGGTTATTGGTGCTTCTACAAAAGAACACACCATCGGTTCAGATATTATGAAAAGATTACAGGAATACAAATTTAACGGTAAAATTTACCCTGTAAACCCTAAAGGCGGTATTATTGAAGGTTTACAAGCTTACACTTCTATTCTGGAAGTTCCGGGCGAAGTAGACTTGGCAATTATTGTTGTTAATGCCAAATTTGTTCTTTCTACTGTTGACCAGTGCCATGAAAAGGGAATTAAAGGTTTATGCATCATTACAGCCGGTTTTAAAGAAACAGGTGCTGAAGGTGCTGAGCTTGAAAAACAATTAGTTGAAAAAATTAAAGAATACGGTATGAGATGTGTCGGCCCTAACTGTTTAGGTGTCGTGAACACTCACCCTGATATCAGAATGGACGGCTGTTTTGCAGAATCACTTCCGGAACGTGGAAACATTGGTTTTGTATCACAATCCGGAGCTTTAGGCGGCGGTATTTTGAATATATTAAAAGACCTTAACCTTGGTTTCGCTCAATTTATTTCTATTGGTAACCAGGCTGATGTTAATGCTGAAACAGCACTTGAATACTGGGAAAATGAAGAAGACGTTGAACAAATACTTCTTTATATGGAATCAATCCAGAATCCTTCAAACTTTAGAAAATTAGCCTCAAGAATTACAAAGAAAAAACCAATTCTTGCATTAAAAGCAGGCCGTTCTGCCGCAGGTGCGTCTGCTGCATCTTCTCACACAGGTTCACTGGCAGGTGCGGACAAAGCTGCTGCTGCATTGCTTAAACAATCAGGTGTTATCAGAGAATTTTCTTTGAAAAACCTTTTCTCAACAGCAAAAGTTTTTGCAAACTGTCCTATTCCGAAGGGTGACAGAGTAGCTATCATTACAAACTCAGGCGGCCCTGGTATTATGGCAACTGACGCTGTTTGTGAATATGGTATGCAGATGGCTAAAATCTCCGATGCAACAAAAGAAAAATTGAGAAGTTTCCTTCCATCGGCAGCATCTGTTAAAAACCCTATTGATATGATTGCGTCAGCACCTATCGAACACTATAAACAAACTCTTGAAACTGTTATTGCTGATGAAAACGTTGATATGATTATCGTAATCTATCTTCCGTTCCTCGGTTTGAAAGATATTGACGTTGCACAGGCTTTGATGGAAATTAAAGCTAAAAATCCGCAAAAACCGGTAATCGGTGTATTCATGACTAAGAACGAATTTTTCTCAAAACTTTCAGATATGAATGTTAATATGCCGTTCTTTATGTATGCTGAAGAAGCTGCTGACGGTTTGAACAGATTAAATCAGCAAAGACTCTGGATGGAAAGACCGGAAGGTAAAATTCCTTGCTACGATGTCGACAGAGCTAAAGTTGAAAAAATTATCAAAGGTTCATTGGCAGAAGGCCGTGCTCAGCTCACAACATTGGAATCAATTGATGTTCTTCAGGCATATGGTATCAGAGCTTGCAAATACGGATTGGCCACTAATGAGGAAGAAGTTGTTGAACTCGGTAATTCAATCGGTTACCCTGTTGTAATGAAAATGACTTCAAAAACAACTTCACACAAAACTGATGTAGGCGGTGTTGTTGTTAACATTAAATCAGAAGAACAGTTAAGAAAAGAATACAAAGGCCTTTTAGAAAGACTTGAAGCAAAAGGGCTGCTTGAAGGACTTGAAGGTGTAATCATTCAAGAAATGGTTAAAGGTAATCGTGAAATGGTTTGCGGTATTGCTACAGACCCACAATACGGCCCTATGATGATGTTCGGTTTAGGCGGTGTATTCGTTGAAGTTATGAAAGACGTAACTTTCAGAATTGCTCCTTTGACTGATGTTGACGCTGAAGAAATGATTAAATCTGTTAAAGCGTACAAACTTCTCGAAGGTGCAAGAGGCACAAAACCGGCTCAAATCGACCAGATTCAGGAAACTTTACTGAGATTGTCACAACTTGTCAGTGATTTCAAATTCATAGATGAACTTGATATTAACCCGTTGTTAATTTCAGAAGCTACCGGTGAAGGTATTGCCGTTGACGGACGTATTAAAGTTAGAATGGAAGAAGCAAAAGCAGCTTTGGGATGTAGTTGCGGATGCGGTTCTGTAACTTGTTCTTGCGGCAAGTAGCTGTATTTGAAATTTTAAAGACCGGTCTTACAGGCCGGTCTTTTTTACCCCTTGTTTGAATTTAGATTGGAGAGAAAATTACATAATGATTAAAATATACCCCAAAATAATGGCCGCTATAGGTGCTACTCAGGATAGAAGATATATAAATCGTTTTGCAAAAGGTAAAATAAATGAGTCTGATACTTTTTATAAAAGTTTGGTTCAAAAATCTGGCCCTGCTGCTAAAACATTTAAAGATAAATTTAATTGTTGGGTAAAAGCTTATAATGCTAATCTTGAAAGAATCAAATTTGTTATTGATTTAGAAAACAAGCTTAAAGATAAATAATATTCAGCATAATCTACTGTAATTTTCTGCTTAATAGCAGCATCAAAACTCCTGTTAAAAGAAATACATACCAGAAACTAAACAAGTCATGTACAAATTGGTTACTTTTAAATGTAAATGTCTGTTTATTTTTTATATTAGTACAGACATTGTAGATTTCATCGCAGGAGTATCCCTGAATTTTTGATGTATTAAGTTTTTTGTACTTATATGCTTTGTGCGGATTAAATGTCAGATTAAGGTATTTTCGTTGGAGAGATCTTGTCTTCTTTTGGTAGCCGTAGTGTCCAAATTTTCGATATATTCTTTGCTTTTTGTACTCGGAATCGGGTGTATATGTTTCAGTATATGTTCCGCAGGTACAATCTTCTATATCGGGGTATGAAATCATCTGTTTTATCCCTAGAATTTGGAACACTTCACATTTATTTTTTTGTGAATCGCAACTAAAATAAAAAGGCCGCATAGAAAATGTTAATATCCCAAATATTAACAGAATAAATCCAAATGTTCTACATTTTTCCCAAAAATTCATACTTTTTCTAACCTTAATTTGTTGATAATTGTAACATTTTCGTAAAATTCTGTCAATATTTCTATTCAGTAACTTATTATAATTGTGTAATACAAATCATAAGGGTTAATGTTTATGAAAGTTTCAAGTATTGGAGTAACTTCAACTCCGCAATTTTCCGGAGAAAAAACAAAGAAAGCAATGCGTAATACGGCTGGCGCAGCAGCTATTGCTCTTGCAACCGCTATGCCGATGGAAAATGCTGATGCTCAATATATGATGCCTCCTCCGCCTATTCCGCCGATAACTTATTACCAGAACTACCTCCCTCAAACAGCATTCGATGTACCTGATTGCTTTGTTTATGGAGATGTAAGGAATTTCGATTATGACAAATCGTTAAAACAAACATTTGATGATATTGATTCTCAGGGAAGAAAAAACGGTTTTATAAGTGTAAATGAAGCAATTGCTGCTGATAGAGAAAACTGGAACGCGACTCATTTATATCCTTATAATTCATATCAGTTAAATCGTACTGTAAGTACTTTTAATCTGGTTTCAACCATGTACAATGAAGAAGGTTCCAATCCTAAAACTATAAATTTTAGAGAATACGCAAAGATAATGAAAGATTATATGCAGGCGAGAAATATTAATACATTTTTTAATCTGCTAAGGATAATAACAGTTCCTAGAATTGTATGTCCGCCGCCACCGCCTCACCACCATCATCATCCGGCTCCACCGCCTCCGCCACACAGACACAGATATTAAAAAATACAGCCTATTGAGGCTGTATTTTTTTATTTTTATTAAGACTCTCTAATATCCTATAGCCCAGTTTACAGTTGAGGACAAAGTTTTTTGAGGTTCAACCGCAATATTTGCTGCCACGGCAGGAACTTCAATTACTTTTGCTGCTTTTTGCAAAAGATTGTACTGAGTCATTCTGTTATCTACATTATTAAATGATTTTAGCCTGTCTAAATTATTTTGGAGTTCAGCATTTTCATCATTTAAAGTCGTAACCTGACGGCTGAGAGTATTTAAAGTAATTTCATTACACATTTCAAAGTAATAGCTGACAAAGGCGACTAATACAAAGACGCCCAATATTCCACATAAAGTTGTATTTACCTTCCTTATAGCCATTTCTTTGTAACTATTCTCCTTGTGAAAATAACCTTGAATTACCGGTGCTTGTTGTATAGGATTTTCTGTAAAATCCTGCTGTGCTGCATAAGAATAATTTATATTTTGTCTTACTCTTGCTGTATTCAACTTTTTTCCCCAACTGTTTTTATTTTTACAAACTGTCCCAAAATTAATTAATACATCGTGCGATTCTTAATTTTGCGCTTCTTGAAGGCGGATTTTCAGAAATTTCATTTTCTGATGCCATAATCGGTTTTTTATTAACAAGCTCCAGTTTTGGTGGCGGGCATGTGCAAATCATTTGATTTTTTTCGCAATGGCACCGCTGTGAATGGTACTTGAATAAGTGTTTCACTATTCTATCCTCCAATGAGTGAAAACTTATTACACTTATTATAGCACCAACGTCGAGTAAATCCAACACATCATTTAAAGTATTTTTAACATTTTGTAACTCATGATTTACTTCGATTCTTATCGCCTGAAACACTCTTGTAGCAGGGTGAATGGAAGTTTTTACATGCGGAGTGCACTCTATTATTAAATCAGCCAGTTTTGTCGTCGTTTCAATTTTTTTAAGCTTTCGTTGTTCTACAATAGCCTTTGCTATTCGTTTTGAGAATCTTTCTTCGCCGTATTCAGAGAAGATTCTTACCAAATCTTGCTCACTGTAGCTGTTAACCACGTCACCGGCTGAAAAATCAGAGTCCTGATTAAATCGCATGTCGAGAGGAGCTTCTTTAGAGAAAGAAAAACCTCTTTCTGCTTTGTTGAACTGGTGATAAGACGCCCCAAGGTCAAAAAGCACGCCGCCGTTGATTTTTTCAATGCCAAGCGAATGTAAAACTTTTTTAATATTTGTATAAGAATCTTTTACAATTGTTAAGTTTTTGTAATCTTTTAACCTCTCTGATGCTGCCATAATTGCATCATCGTCTACATCAAATGAAATTAACCTTCCGTCAGGCGAAATTCTTTTGAGGATAAGTTCGCTGTGTCCGCCTCCGCCGAGCGTGCAATCAACATATATAAGGCCGTTTTTGCATTCCAGTGCATCGACAGCCTCATTTTTCATAACTGTATAGTGCTTAAATTCCATAAAAGAATCTTAGCACAAAATCTTACATGAGTGCAAAGCCTTCAAGACCGTAATCATCAAAGATTTCAAGGAATTTATTGTAGGTGAATACCTGTGTATTCCCTTCGGCATCCGTAATTTCGATTAATTTATTTGCATCACAATCTTCAATGGCTTTTGCCATAGTTTCGATTTCATTTTCTGTTTTTTCATTTGTTGAGATGAATTGTATATCCATAAATGTCTCCCTGTCTGCTATTAGTGGTATAAAAATCCGTCTAGTCCATGCTCATCATAGATTTCTACAAATTTTGCATAAGTATAAATTTTTGTATTTTCAGGTTTATTTTGATCCATTACAAGGATTCTTCCATTGCTTATTTTTGAATCAAGATTATTGATAAAATCAACCATTGAAGTGAGATAATGCTCATTTGCAAGGTCTTCTACCGTGACATTTTTCAGAAAGTGAAAATCTCTTTCATTAAATGCAATTTGTTCGCCCATAAGTTTACTCCTTGAATAACCTGTTACTATGTATCAGCTAAAACGGCAGTGAAATTAAAAATCTTTAATTTTAAACGACTTTTGTAACGAAATATTTACAATCAAAAGGGCGGAATTTCTATAAAAGAAATTCCGCCCTTTTGAAGATTATTTTATTAAACAGTTTGTTTTATTGCACTTTTGACACGGTTGAAAGTTTTATCTTTACCGATAATTGCCAGAATTGCGGTCATATCTGCCCCGCATATTCTGCCTGTAACAGCAGCTCTTATAGCCCACATTGTAATTTTAGGTTTAATGCCTTTTTCTTTATAGTAAGCTCTGAAAGCTTCAAGTTTTTCATGCAGATTTTCTTCAGTCCACTCCCAGTCTTTGGCCTGTTCCATAAATGTTTTTAATACATCTTGAGAAACTTCGGTATCAAGAGTTTCTTTAGCTTTTTCATCAAGTTCAACGTCCTGTCCAAAGAAGTACGGAACAGCGTCTGTAATATCAGAAAGCAGCGTTAACGGCTCATAAGTAACTTCAATCATTCTTGTGTACTGAGCGTCTGTTAACTCAGACAAATCGTATTTTTGAAGATACGGTTTTAATCTTTCTTTCAATTCCGGAATTGAAAGCATTTTGATATAATGGCTGTTCATCCAGTTTAATTTATCATATTCAAAAATTGAGTTTGAGGATGAAACTTCATTAATTCTGAAATCTGCTGCAATTTCATCTACGGTTTTAATTTCCTGTCCGTCAGAAGGAGACCAGCCAAGCAGAGCTACAAAATTGATAAGAGCATTTGTAAGGTAGCCTTTTTCAACGAATTCGGAAACTGCTGTTGCTCCGTGACGTTTAGAAAGTTTACTTCTGTCCGGGGCAAGAATCATTCCAAGGTGGCCGAATCTTGGGACTTCAGCACCAAGTGCTTCAAAAATCAAAATTTGTTTAAATGTATTGGAAATATGATCTTCTCCTCTGATAACGTGAGAAATTTTCATAAGCATATCATCAATTACAACCGCAAAGTTGTATGTCGGAGTGCCGTTTGATTTCATAATTACGAAATCTCCGAGCAAATCTGTATCCATATGAAGTTCACCTTTTACAAGGTCATCAAACTTCAGGATTGATGAATCATGAAAAGTTTTTTGAGCTTTTGATATATTAAATCTGATAGCAGGTTTTCTTCCTTCTGCTCTTAATTTAGCTTTTTCATCTTCAGTTAAATTAACACATTTTTTTGTATAAACATACGGTTTTTTATTTTTTGAAGCTTCTTCTTTTTCGGCTTCAAGTTCTTCAGGCGTACAGAAGCATTCATAGGCAAAGCCTTTATCCAGAAGTTCCTGAACATATTTAGGATAGATGTCAAATCTTTCTGACTGTGTATAAGGACCGTAAGGACCTCCTACATCAGGCCCTTCATCCCAGTTAAGCCCTAGAGCTTTAAGGCTGTCAAAAATGTTATCTATATAAGCCTGACTTGTACGTTCGGCATCAGTATCCTCAATTCTAAGAACAAATTTTCCATTATTTTTTTTTGCAAATAAGTAATTAAATAATGCTGTTCTTGCTGTACCGACGTGTAAATTACCGCTCGGCGACGGTGCTATTCTGACTCTGACTTCATTCATTTTAAATCCTCGATTCCTTTTATATTTCGCACCTATAATCGTATCACGCGCAAATTTTAATTTCAAGGATTAATCAAGTATATACAAAGGGGAACAGCCCCGGCCGGAACCGTTTTTGCAACCAATAAATATATCACGTAAACAACTAAAATTTATCAGTGCTCCATCCGGTAGGAAAATGTCATACTCTCATAACCAGAATTTAATTATTAAACCCCTCTCCGTTTTTATGCCGTTTTAGGTTGTTATTGATAAAGAAGAAATGGTAAATAAAACTTTTAAATAAGTTGCTGCTATTGTGTTATAATAAGATTATGAAAAAAGCTTTGTTCATTCTGATGTTTTTTATGCTGGGAGTTCCTGTCTTTGCACAAGAAGATATCAAACTTCCAAACATTTTTATATGGGCTCTGCCGGAAGATAACGATGTATCTCCGGATGATGTAAAAAGTTCTAATCCGGAGGATGAAGTTACTCTGGTGCCAGAAACAGATAATGTTCCTGCAAAAGCTTATGCAGAATTTATAGAAGATGCTGAGGATACGGTATATTTAGATGGCGAAGACAATAATTATATACTTAATCTGAGGGTTCCGCAGAAATTCCATTCCTCAAGACTTGTCGACAGTAAAAAGATTCAAGGAGTCAAAAAGTATTCGCTATACAATCAGGAAGAGTATAGTATTTCGCCTCAGTCAGTACAGTCGGTAGCTAGAATGGGAAATTTTTCCCTCGGCACAATGTACAACTCGGGAATCGATAATGCGCAGCTTGAACGCTCCACAACCTTGTTTACAAGATATGAGCGAAAAATGTTTGCAATAAGTTCGGCTTATAAGAAAAATAATTTAACAACGCGTGGTTTAACAACGGATAATTTCTATCTTGCTCCTGAATTGAAGCTCAATAGAGTTTTTTCATTGTCGGAAGTATTGTCGACCGATGTTACGAGAAATAGAAGAAAAGGAGAACTTGTACTTTCTGTTAGCCCGTTAAAAGATGACAGAATGCGTTTGGAATTTGGTGCCGGAACAACTTACGATATTGATAATGACAGATCATGGTCTCAGGTACGATTTAATACTAAATTTCAATTGTAAATTTCTTAAAATATAATTGAATCCCTGTACATTTTCTTTTATAATCAAATTATGCTACAAGGAGTTTCCAGTGGATATTAATAATGAGGAAAACATACCTATAGAACAATCAGAAGAGGTTAAACCGCAGTCAGGTTCTCTTGCTTCTAAATCTCGTAAGAAAAGTAAAAGGCATAAACGTAAAATCGGCGTCTATTATTCATTCTTAACGTTTGTTCTTCTGTTTTGTCTTGTACAGGTTGGTTTCGGTGCTATACTGAATGTTTCTAAAATTATCTCCTATAAGGCTAAGATTAATACTATGGAAAAAGTTCGTGACGAGGCTGAAATTAGAAACAGAGAATTGAAAAGTGATATAAAACAATTCTCCAGAACCTCCAGTCTTGAAGAAATTGCCAGAAATAACCTTAAAATGGCCGGTGAAGATGAAGTTCTGGTTTTAATAAATAATACGGCCAATCAGGATTCTAAAAATAAAAAAGATAAACATAAAAAGAAATCGGAAAATAAAAAATTT
>DVIU01000297.1 GCA_018711035.1 Candidatus Scatousia excrementigallinarum | reverse complement strand
GTGAACTTTTACTAACTCAACTATTGCAATTCACATGGACTTGTGATATAATGATATTTGTAAGAATATAGAATATCTTGTCGAATTGTCGACTGTTAGTAAAAGTTCACCTTTACTAACTTTGTCTAAGTTTGTTTATTGTGTGAAATTGTTTCGATGGTGCTTGTAGCTCAGGGCTCGGCAAATAGGGCAATTGACATAGCTCTGCTACAATCGCGCAAAAACGTCATTGTTGCGTGATTGGGCGAAGCCTACCCTTTGGCAAGTATAAGTTAATTAAGGAGTACTGTTTATGAAAGATCCGTATTGGTGGTACGTGTTATATGTCCGTTCAAATACTGAGCACAGGGTAGCAAAATATGTCAATTTAGCATTTAAAAATAAAGGATTACCGTATGAACTTGAGACTTTTAGCCTTGAATCGGAACAGTATTTTAATAGTAAGAAGATAAAAGACTTGGACAAGCCTTATATAAGGCGACCAGTGTTTTCAAATTATGTTTTTATTGAAACTAATATGCCGACGAAGGAGTTCAAAGAGGCATTTTTCAGTATAAGCTACAATTCGGCGGATATAATTCGTTTATTGACGTACGGTGAGTCTGGTATTATAGCTTTAAGAGATGAAGAGAGAATAAGGCTTGAGTATTTATTCCGTAGTAAGCGATGTTTAGAACACTCTGTTGGATACATTGAAGGCGATAGGGTTGTTATTACAGGCGGAGCATTGGTCGGAATGGAAGGGAGTATCAAAAAAATTAACAGACATCACCGTAGTGCTCAAATAGAGATTAATCTATTTAATGAAACACAAACAATAGATGTGGCGCTTGAGATAGTGTCGAAAATATAATCGCGGAGGGAACAAATGCCCGCTAAGAATAGTGAATTAAGATATTATAATGTTAAAAAACACGAGACAGTTATTATTGTTTCAATGATATTAGTTTTCGCTGTAATAATTTTGGCTGTACCGTGGCTTATTGCTGCTATAGAATGGATGTTTAGACAAATTCCTTGCTGGGCAGAGGATGCAACTGAAGGCCAGCTTAATGTCGGGGTTTTACCAGATTTTTTAGGCGGTGCAGTAGGTATTTTAGCTGGTTTTGTAATGGAATGGAAGTTTTTTAATCAGCTTAAGCTTATTGAAAAATATAAAACCTTAGTAGTGTTGTTGGAGGATGAATTCAAAAGGATCTTATTGGAACTATACCGACAAGAGGATGAAGATCTCGAATATTATCAGCGTATTAAGGAGATGATTTCAAATGATATTATTTTGTCTACAGAAAATAATTCTGTGATATATAATTTGCCAAAATTTTCTCGGCACGAAAAGGGGAGAATATATAAACTTTTATTGGAAATATATAGGGATATTGATCATTATAATATGCTTGTTGATAAAAATGACAGTGATAATGCCGAGATAGAAAAGGATATAAATGATATTAAAGAAGGTATAAGGCTTTTTGCTATTGTTGCAGGGCTTGATGATATAAAGCAAATGATTGCGGCGCGAGAAGAAATAAATGAAAGCTAAAAATAATAATAGTAATCATAAACGTCATTCTAATAGTCAAAATGATTCAGGAAAAATAAATTCGAATACTGATGAAGTTATCTTTCCTGAAAATGAAAATTTAGAACCAGATGGTTCAGTTGATAGGCCTGGATGTATTGATAGTACTGATTCTAGGCTTAACAAATATTGTGACTATAATCATCACTTCTCTTTATTGCTCCGACAAGATTTCCTGAATTACGACTTAAGTATGAAGGGAAAGACTAATAAGGATTTTGTTTCTTTTAGAAGGTTTCAAGGGACAGTGGTAAGTAAAAAATCCGAAGGTATAAATTATGTAGAATGCACGGCATATAGAACTAAGCCGGGCGATATTAAGGTGTCTGCATTTGATTTGTCAACAAACAAGAGATTGAAAGTGAAGATTATTGATTTGGATCCGGCTAAAGGTTCTAATTATTTTCCAATTTTTATTTATTTTCCAAAAGTATTGCAACAAGGCGAAACATTTGATGTTTCTTTAACTGTAGTTCTCCCTAACGAGCTGAATGTCTTGGATAGTGATGACCGCATGAGTATATGTTTAGGGCGAATCACAAAGGGAATCGATAAATTAATTTTTAATGTTTGTTTAGATTTTGAGCCGACATCAGTAAAGGGCTATAAACACGAAGATAAAGATTTTGATAAAAGAGAGTTGAGTTTATACTTGGTTGAAGATAATCAGCCAAAAGTTGAAGAATATAAAAATTATACTGAATTTGATAACTATGGAGTAGCGGTTGATTGGGGGGAGGAGACTCCTTACATAATTAAATGGGAATGCGATAATCCGTCTGCTTTTTTATATGCAATAGAATATAGTTTTTAAATATAGTGGAGATATAATGAAAGTATTAATAAATGGTTTTGGTCGTATAGGACGTGCAATCTTTCGCTTATTAATTAATTGCAAAGATATTGAATGTGTCGGCATCAATGAGCCTTTTGCGAGCACGTATAATATGGCATATTTATTGAGATATGATTCATTATACGGAACGCTTAAAGAAGAGCTACGTTTAGATAAAGATAATCTTATTCTTTCTGTTGATAAGTCGAATCGAATCATTCCTTGTTATCACGCTCAAAAAATTAGTGAGCTGGCAAGATTAATTGACGATGAAGATGTTATTATAGTTGACGCGACAGGTCAATCGGACAATATACCTTTGTATAGCTTATGCTGTAATAATAAAATTATTGTAACAAGCACTTCTTATTTTAATGATAATGAAAAAATATTTGGTTATAATAAACCATTAAAAGATAAAAAGATAATATACGGAAGTATATGTGATTCAGTTGCTGTTGTTCCAGTTTTAGGCGCACTAAATAAATATTTTGAATTTAATAGTGTATTGATTACTACTATGCATCCGGCATTGAATTATCAAAAGGTATTAGATAGTTATATGTCCAGTCAGGATATTTCGTTAGGGCGTCAATATATTGATTCATTGATTCCAAAGAGAACATCATTAGAGAAAGTAGTGAAAGCTTTATTTAAGGCGAGCGGCGGTATTAGGTGTTTATCTTATAGAACACCAACAGAATCGGTATGTTCTGCAGATATATCAATATACTTTAATGACCGAATAACTTATCCGCAAGTAATGCAGGCATTACATGATGAGTCTATTTCAAAGTGGGTAACATTTTCCGAGGATGAAAAAGTATCCATAGATTTTAAGGGGAATCTATCATCGTGTATAGTTGATCTGCGCTGGACGGAGCTTATTAATCCAAACTTATTAAAAATCGTTATATGGTATGATAATGAATATGGATATTCAGCACGAATCATTGACTTAATTAGAGATATTGGATGAAAGTTTGTATTTTTGATAAAACGATAAGCGAGCAGGATATTGCTAAGTTGAACGAACTTGGGGGAGAAGCCTTATGTTGTTGTGTGACCGATGCGGATTCATTTCCTCATGCTGTATATGAATGTGATATATTGATTGTTTTGCGTTCAGATCTTAGACTTGAAGCAAAAACAATAAGCAAAATGAAAAATTGCTTTGCAATTATACGCGCCTCTGTTGGTTATGACAATATTGATATTATAGCTGCAGGGAAACAAGGGATATGTGTTTTTAATGTCCCTGATTATGGTACAGCAGATGTCGCGGACCATGTGGTAGCATTATTTTTATCGTATATTAAGCGTATTTGCATTTTTAATGACTGTCTTCATGGTCAAGGTCAAATATGGAATCCATTACCAGGTAATATGCCTCATCGCATATCAACTTTAAAATTTGGAATTGTAGGGTTAGGACGGATAGGAAGTTCTGTTGCTTTGAGAATGCGTGCATTCGGAGTTGAAATTTTCTATTATGATCCATATTTACCTGATGGTTACGAGCAAGTTTTTATGGTTCATAGGGTCAGCGAATTACAGGAACTATTTGAAATTTGCGATGTGATTTCTATTCATACTCCTTTGACTTCAGAAACAGAGGGGATGATTACTTTATCTTTATTAAGTAAAAGCAAAAAAAGACCTATTATAATTAATTGTGCGCGAGGCAAGATTATTGCAAATGCAACAATAATAGAATCTCTGAAACAAAACTTAGTAGAAGCATATCTATTAGATACAATTGAGATAGAGCCTATTAAAAGTTCTGATGATATTTATATTATGGCCAATCAAGATGATTATAGAAACAGATTATTGATAACACCGCATGCCGCTTCTTATGATATAGAGAGCAGAAGAGATATGCATACTAAAGCAATTTGCATCGTTGAAAAAATCTTTAATGGAAAAGAAGTTGGGAATTGTGTGAATAAACAATATCTAACCAGCTATAGAAAAAATATAAAAATATTATGAGGTGCATATGAATAGATTGTTAAAAAAGCTAGAAAAATTTGATACGCCGACTATTTGTAATGCTTTAGAAATGATCGATGCAAACCGTAAAAACTTTGGATATACGAGAGAATCTTTCTTTTGTTTACGACCCAATATGCATCCTATTGCGGGTTTAGCAAAAACTGCAACAATGAGATCGTTGGGTCCATCTGAAAAAAACACGGCTCAATTAAAACAAGAACGAGTGCAATATTATAAATATGTATATGAAGGTGATTACCCTAAAATCCTTATCTTGCAAGATCTGGATGGTTTGAATAGAGGGCATGGTACATTTTTTGGAGAGTTTAATACACGTGTTCATAAATTTCTCGGCTGTGTGGGAGTCGTAACGGATAGCTCTATCCGTGATTATCAAAATTTACCAGAAGATATTCAAATTCTATCGGCAGGATTAAAACCATCTCATGGTAATGTTCATATAGTTAATTATGATAGCCAAGTTAATGTAAATGGTATGATTGTTACTCCTGGAGATGTGGTACATGCTGATATTCATGGCGCGGTTACTTTCCCTGTCGAGCTGATTGAACAAGTAATTTTAAATGCAGAGTTGTTTATGGAGAGTGAGGCGCCTGTTATTAACGCTTGTAAAAACTCAAAAGATCTTACTTTTGAAAAGCTAATAGAAATATATATGGGACGTAAATAGTCCTAAAGATTTGTTAAGTTTAATACTATACCATATTGTGTAGTTTTTAATATTTCATTTCCTAAAAAAATTATTACGGAGGTAATTTATGTTAACTAAAAAAGACTTATCGCCTAAAGATTTTACGGTGAAAACGGGCTCCTACTCTCATGGGTTGTCTGTGAATGTCAATGGAACAAAATTTATATTTGTAACTGGTCAAATAGCAATGGATGCTAACGGTGAGGTCGTATGTCCTAATGATGCTGCAGGGCAGGCTGATTTCATTTTCAATAATATTCAGAAGATATTAAATGAAGATGGGGCCTCATTAGATGATGTTGTAAAGACACAAATATTTATTACAGACATGAAGCTTTTTGGCCAAGTATCGCCTGTTAGGAATAAGTATTTTGCAAAGAGTCAACCAGTTAGCACAATGGTAGAAGTAAATGCGCTTGTTACACCAGGTTGTTTGCTTGAGATAGAGGTTATAGCAATGAAGGAGGAAGACAAATGAGGAGAATAATTGTTACAGGCGGTACTAGCGGAATAGGATTAGGTGTCGTAGAGCGTTTGCTCAAGACGACGGACGACAATGTTATATCTGTTTCGAAAAATATAGACAAAATCGAGGCTGTTAGAAATAAGCTTAACAAATATCATTCAAGAATCGAATTTTATTCCGTGGATGTAACGGATGAGGATGCAGTATCTGAATTCGCGAAAACGATAGGAGAGAAGTATGGTGCTATTGATGGGTTAGTAAATTCAGCGGGAATAATTGCGCCAGGCGGTATTGAGGAATGCTCGATATCCGCGTGGAAAAATGTACTATCTTGTAACGTGGATGGTATGTTTATTATGACTAAAGCGTTATTGCCATTACTTAAGCAATCAAAAGAGCCTGCTTCCATAGTAAATATATCTTCAGTAAATTCTATACGTTGCGGTTCTTCGATTGCTTATTCAACAAGTAAAGCGGCAACTGATATGTTTACTAAAGGCTTAGCTTTGGAATTAGCTAAATATCAAATTCGCGCAAATTCAGTTAATCCTGGAGTTGTTATAAGTGAATTGCAAAAATCCGCTGGTATATGTAAAAGCGAAGATGAGTATCAAGCATTTATTGAGCGTATGACAGCTTGTCATCCCTTAGGTAGAGTTGGAGTCCCTGACGATATTGCGGGTGCGGTATTATTTCTGTTATCAAAAGATGCAAAGTGGATAACAGGTGCAATATTAAGTGTAGATGGTGGTAGAGCAATTTAGTATTAAGAAAAGTTTA
>DVIU01000020.1 GCA_018711035.1 Candidatus Scatousia excrementigallinarum | reverse complement strand
AGCAGGGGATATTGATGCTTTCCCTTCAAGACTTTTTGCTCGATCCAGAAAAGTCTATGAATTTGTAAGTTATTAAGATACGTTCATATGGTAATGGAAAAACAATTATGGCTGAATCTAAAGAACAATTAAAAGCAAATAGCAAGTATAGCGGGTCAGGTGCTCTTACGCGCGAACAGTTTTTATTCCATGAAATGCGTGTTACCGCAAAACTCATGAGCAGTGGCCTGGACGATAAGCAAATTGCTGAAGCGATAATCCGTGACAATCTTTTTCAATATCCAACTGAAAAGTCGTTGAGAAATATTTTAGGCGGTTGTATCAGAAGGTTGAAGGCTTTAAATGATGAAACATTGGTGGCCGCTGTAGCGTCGCAACCCACCGAGGTTGCAAAGCAGATATGTTTGTATGCCATGATGAAAAATTCAAGCCTTGTTTATGACTTTATGGTTGATGTTATTGGCGAAAAATATAGATTTAGAGATTTGTCTTTTGGCAAAACAGATGTCAACGCCTTTTTCTTCAGGATACAGGAGCAGGACGACTATGTTGCAACCTGGTCAGATTCAACCATAAATAAAATTAAACAAGTACTTATTAAGACGCTTGTCGAGACAGAATATCTGGATAATATAAAAAGCAATAAAATCAATCCTGTTTGGATAGATTCAATATTGCTCAACTCAATTAAAGCTAATGGTGACTATACGGCATTGCCGGCGTTCAATTATTTTGAATAAGGAGTATGTATGGCTAACAACATTAAAGAGCGCCTTGATAAATTAAAAGAGAAAATGCAGACAGAAGATTTCTTGCACGGCAGAGGGCTGAGCAATGAGGTCAATATCTGGATGTTCTGCTATGAAGCTAAAGATGAGCCAATTATCAGCCATACGGTTGAGCAAATAAAATGCGATACGCTGCTGCGGTGTCATATCCATGAATGTAATCTCTATGATATCTTTATTAATATCTGTAGGGATAAGCGAATTCTAGACAGGATTGACGGGATGGAAGAGCGGAAGGGAACAGACTTTCTTCTTCGGCAATTGCAATCAAATATTACAGTCGAGCAGTTTGTCAAAAAAATGCAATATGAGATGACGCCTGGCAAAGATGTGCTTTTAATAACGGGTGTCGGCGATGTGTTTCCGTTTATGCGCATTCACGCATTGCTTGAAGGAATGCAGCCATACTTCTCGTCAGTTCCGATACTTGTCATGTATCCGGGCACTTTCAACGGGTCGGAGGTAAGATTATTCGATATTCTTAAGCCTAACCCATATTACAGGGCATTCAATATCATTTGATTAAGGAGAAGAACGATGATTATACGCGATATGTTTCAGGACGACATTAACCGCCAGATAAACGGTGTTATAAAGGTTGATCAGTCGGCGGAGGATGTTGTCAGGCAGGAAGTTAAAGAATATATCATTACCAAAGAATTAAAAAAGCATATAATTACATTCTTCAACTTTTACGATGATTCGTTTATCACCCCAACAGCAGATATAGGTGTGTGGATTTCGGGTTTTTTCGGAAGCGGTAAATCACATTTCCTTAAAATGCTCTCGTACATACTTTCAAATAAGAAGATAGGCAGCATATCAACTGTGGAGGCGTTCAGAAGCAAATTCGAAGACGACCCCGCAACGTTCATGATGATTGATAACGCCACAAGGAATCTCACCGAGACAATTCTGTTTAACATAGACGTGGAGGGACCTTTAAATAAAGATAAAACTGCGGTAATCCGCGTCTTTGCCAAAATGTTCTATAATCACCTCGGCTTTTACGGCGAGGATTTAAAGGTCGCAAAGCTCGAACAATTTATAGAAAAACAGGGCAAGACGGCCCGGTTCCGCGAAAGTTTCAAAAATCATAACGGCGGTGAATGGCTTGAAAGCAGGGCGTCATACAACTTCTTTGAGGATGACGTGGTTTCCGCACTGCAGGAAGTGCTCTGTATGAGTGAGTCTGCTGCACGCAACTGGTTTGACGGAACTGAAACGGCAGAGATAAGCATCGCACAACTTGTATCAGAAATTAAAGAGTATGTCGATACAAAACCTAAAAATTTCCGCTTGCTCTTTATGATAGACGAAGTGGGACAGTACATAGGCGAAGATACCAATCTTCTTTTAAATTTACAGTCGCTTGTCGAAGAGCTCGGCAGCGTTTGCATGGGGCAGGTTTGGGTTGTTTGCACAGGTCAGGAGGCGGTTGACGAAATTATAAGGGTTCGTCAGGACGAGTTCTCGCGTATTCAGGCGCGCTTTAAAACCCGTCTTTCTCTTACTTCATCGTCCGTCGATGAAGTGGTGCAAAAACGTATTCTAAAAAAGAAGGCGGAAGCGGTGCCTGTACTCGAAGAGGTTTATGGCAAGAACGATTCCGTACTTAAAAATCTGTTTACATTTACCGATTGTGTGCTCGATATAAAGGGGTATAGCGGGCCTACCGATTTTGTTATCAACTATCCCTTCGTTCCATATCAGTTTATTGTAATGCAAAAGGTGTTCAATGAAATCCGCAAGCATGGCAATGCTGGCCGCCATCAATCCAACGGCGAGCGCTCAATGCTCTCAGGCTTTCAGGAGACAGCCCAGCGCTTGCAGGACCGGGACGAAAATACACTCGCGCCCTTCTATATGTTCTACGATACTCTGCACAGCTTCCTCGATGGCGCTATCCGCAGGGTTATAGAGCGTTGCGAAAAAGCCGCCGTCAATGGCGACGGTATAGAGGAGTATGACGTATCCGTTCTCAAACTCCTTTATCTTATAAGGTATATCGACAACGATATAAAATCCACAATAGATAATATCACTATTCTCATGGCGGATAATATCAATGTGGATAAAATTGCCTTGCGTGAAAAGGTGTGCGCATCTCTCGACAGGTTATTAAGCCAGAACTATATAGGACGTTCGGGCGATTCGTACAACTTCCTCACCGACGAGGAGCAGGACATTCAAAAGGATATTCAGCGCGAACAAGTGGATACTTCTGCTCTTGTAAAGAGAATAGGCGATATGATTTACGGCGATATTTACACTTCAAAAAAATATCGTTATGACAAGAAGTATGACTTTGCTTTCGACGGTTATGTCGACGGCATAGCAATAGGTACGCCGTCAAATAATATGCAGATTAAATTTTTGACCGTGGCTACCGACCCTACCGATAAAACCGAGTTGCGCCTCAGAACGCAATCTTCAAAGCAGATAACGGTTGTGCTTGCCGATACGCCTTACTATTCTTCGCTTGAGAGCGCTATGAAAATCCGCAACTATGTAAAGCGGCGCAATGTTTCGCAAATGCCTAAGTCTATGCAGGATATTATCCGCGGCAAGCAGGATGAAGCGACCAATTATGAAAATGAAGCTATGTCGGCGCTTCGTAAGGCGATGGAGGAGGCAGATTTCTATGTCGACGGCGAAAAGCTGCAAATTCGCGGCGGCGATGCAAAATCGCGCATCGACCAGGCGTTTGAATATCTCGTAGAACATGTTTACAGCGAACTCACGCTGATTGAAAAGAATTACGAATTTGATTCCGAAATACGCGAAGTTTTAACGGGGCAGGGTCAGCAAGATATGGTTCCGCCCAACAGTAGCGCTGCGGCAAAGGTGGAAGAATTCCTCGAAATGCAGCAGGTTCGCCATTTGCCCACATCTATGGCGGACATTCAGTCGAGGTATCAGGCTATACCCTACGGCTGGCGTGAAATTGATATAGCCGCTGTGGTCGCCCTTTTAATACGCAACCAAAAGGTCACTATTAAATATTCCGGTATGACTATTCAGCCCGACCACCCTAAACTTGTGGATATGCTCCGCAAGCGCACCGAAACGGGCAAAACGCTTATATCAAAACGACTTGTCGTGGCAGAACAGTCAATGAAGCGCGCAAAGGCCTTCCTGCGCGAATACTTCGATAAAATGGACGTGCCCTCCGACGAGGACGGGCTTATAAAGTTCATCAACGAAAGCTTTACTGCCCAGCTTGAACGTTACCGTGCCATGTATGCAAGGTTCCAGGGGCACAATTATCCAAACAAGCAATTGGTAGAGGATGCGGTAGAGCTTATCAAGGATATTCTGTCCTACAATAAAGATAATATCGCCCTCGTCAACAGAATTCTTGAAAAGGCTGATGCGCTGTCAGATAATAAAGACGATATGGTCGCAGTCGAACAGTTCTTTAAAACGCAGGTTGACGTGTTCGACAGAGCGGCAAAGTTTGAATCAGACTTATATAACGATGTCGACTACATAGCAACTGACGCCGAGGCCACAAAGGCACTCGATAAAATAAGGCTTATCGTCAGGGTAAACAAAGCAGCGGACGTCATCTATCGCAGCATTCCGGAACTTCCCTCGCTCATGGCTACGATAAAGGCTTCGCACGATAATATGCTTGAACTAAAGCGCAAAGAGCTTGAAGAAATCGTGCGCCAGTGCCTTGAAGAAATTCATACAAAGGGTTCGGTAAATGCGCAGACAAAGGCCGAGAGCGACAGAGCGGACGAGTTTTATAGAAACAAGCAGGAGCAAATCGCCCATTGTACAAGCCTTGCCATTTTAGACGGCTACATAAAGCAGATATTCGACTATAAAGACAGCATCTGCGAAAAAATAGAGGCTCTCTCCTGCACACAGTTTCACGAAGAGGAGCATGGCGCAGAACAGAAGCCTAAAAAGATATACAAAACGGTATATCGCCAGACGGTGTTCCCTTCAAAAAAGATTGAATCGCAAGAAGAACTCGACGAATACCTTGCAAAAGTGCACGAACAGCTCAGCGCTTTAATGAATAACAGCGACGGTATAGAGATAAAGTAAGGAGTTATCATGGATAAGAACGCAATAAAAAAATACGCAGTATGGGCAAGGCAGGAACTTATTTCCCGCGTAAGCCAGCGTGCGCTTATTTACGGCATATCTGCGGGTGAAATGCAGGAAAATGTAGACAGCATCAACGGCAAACTTTTGACCCGCCGCGAAAAAAGCCAGCGCGCCGCGCTTATCTCCCGCGTAAAGCAGATGGGTTATGAGCAGGTGATTGAAGAGGTGGCTTACACTTGGTTCAATCGTTTCTGCGCGCTTCGCTTTATGGAAGTAAACGGCTATCTGCCCTCGCACGTCCGCGTATTTACCGA
>DVIU01000296.1 GCA_018711035.1 Candidatus Scatousia excrementigallinarum | reverse complement strand
CCTGCATTATGAATAGCATTTATCAGTTTTTTTATGTTACGTGAAGCAAAAATTCTTATTATATCTAACTCGGTTTCCCGTTTGTTTTTTGCACAAAAAGATTGTAATTCTTTATTATGCACATCTACTCCATAACCGAGTAAATGCATAAAAACATATCCGCACCAGACATCAAATTCAACTGCCGGAATTACATAATCAGGTATTTCATTATCCAGATAACCGTTAATTGTGTTATGATCTGAAATTGCAATATAGTGATAATTTTTTTCGCCAGCCTGTTTTATTAAATCGTTAAAATCTCCGCTTCCGTCAGAGTATGTGGAATGGATATGAAGGTTAACGCGATTAGACTCAAAGTCTTCTTTTTTTAAATTTTTTATTAATTCTTTATAATCCGTCATTGTTTTTTTAAATTTATTTGTAATAAAATTATTATACAATAAAATAAAAAAATCATCCGAAAATTTAGTGATGTCACAGTATAAGGAGAGAATATGTCAAAGGCAAAAATTGAAAACAGTATTTTTAATGTGTTAAAAGAAGGTGTAAAAATATATTGTATGAACTTTTTACAATTTACACGTTATATGGCATTTCCTGTTCTGGGACAGTTAGCGGGCATGGGATTAATTTTTGGTCTGGCAGGTTTGTATACTGCATATCTTCCGGAATTAATTGAAAAATCTCCTGCATTTAACAATTTTACGACAATAGTAGCCTGTGTGATTTTGATTACTGTACCGGGAATGATAATTTTCTTAAAAGCTTTCTGGGATTTTCTTGTTGCATATGGTGCACTCAACTCAATGGCTGACAGTGCTCTTAATACCGGCAGAGTTTATGATTTTCCTGCTCATAACTCACTTATTACGCAAAGAACTTTTAAGTATGTCGGGTTATGGTTTATAATCGGCTTATTGAGTCTTATTGCCATTAATCCATTTTTTATAATTATTGCAGCAATTCTATTCATTTATTTTATACTTGTATTTCAGGTTTTTACTTTTGAGGAAGATGTTTCTATTCTCGGTTGTTTTAGAAGAAGTATGGAACTTGTGAAAGGGAATTTTGCAAGAACATTTATTTTGATGTGTATAATAGGATTTTTTACACATTATCTTTTTGTTGAAGGTTTTTCGGTATTTTTTGATTTAACCGGTCTTACCGGACTTCTTTCAAAGCCCTTTGAGAGCTGGGTTATGACAAATATTCCGATTGACAGCTTTAATAACTGGCTGCTTAATATTAATCCACGTGCGGATATATTGACACCGGCAAAAGTTGCAGAGAGTTTTGTTTATCAGATAGCATTTTTCATTGTAACCGGATTTACTTTACCTTTAAGAAGTATATGCTGGAGTCTGTGGTATAAGGCTTTGAATAATTCATGCGTTAAAAGTGAAAGAAAAAGCGGCACCAGAAGACTTGATAAAAACATATTAAAGCGGGCTCAGAAAAAAGAAGATTAATAATGTTTATATGTAAATTTTGTAAATCACGCGACAAATTTGAATTGATGTTTTCTCCTGATTATAAAGGTGCAAGACATTTTGAACAGCACTATAACAGTAAAAACGAAATAGAGATATCTGTCGACGGATACACATTTATTCCGGATTTACAATTTATGAATGAACATGCGGTATGTAAGTACTGCGGACAGATATATATGTGGGATTATGATTATAGAGGATAAATTATGAGAACAGATAGAAAAAATAACGAATTAAGAGAAATTAAGTTTACAAAAAATTATACAAAAAACGCATTAGGTTCGGTGCTTGTTGAATTTGGTGATACAAGAGTTATCACAACAGCCTCGGTCGAAGAAGGCAAGCCAAGGTGGATGGATAAAGATGATTCCCGCGGCTGGCTCACGGCTGAATACTCTTTGCTTCCGTCGTCAACAAATACACGCTGCCAGCGTGAACGGACTAAAATCTCAGGCAGAACACAGGAGATTCAAAGACTTATCGGCAGAAGCCTGAGAGCTTGTGTCGATTTGGAAAAAATGCCTGATTTAACAATAACAATTGATGCCGATGTAATTCAGGCTGACGGCGGTACAAGAACTGCGAGTATCTGCGGAGGTTTTCTGGCTTTGAAAATTGCTGTAGAAAAGCTGCTGGCTCAGGGAATTTTAAAAGAAAATCCGATACTTGAACCTGTTGCCGCGATTTCTGCCGGAATAATCAACGGGGAAGTAAGGCTGGATTTATGTTATGAAGAAGACTCTCATGCTCAGGTTGACAGTAATATAGTTTTAACCAAAAGCGGTAAAATTATAGAATTCCAAACAACCGCGGAAGGTGAACCTTATGAGTATTCGCAGATGCTTGAGATTTTTAATACTGCTAAAAATGGTATTGAAAAAATTGTTGAAATGTATGACAAAGTTTAGTATAATTTCTATAATAAGAAAGGAGTGTTATATGAAGAAAACTTTAATAGCCTTAATGGCGTTGTCTATGTTATCTATAGGAGCTGCTCAGGCTGCTGAAAAACGTCCTGTTTCTAATTTTTTGAATAAGCTCGAAGCAAAAGAAGAAGCTGCTTACAAAAAAATAGAAGCAGACAAAAAAGCTGCGGAAGCCCGTAAAAAAGAAAGAGCAGAACAGCAAAAAGCACGCCAGGAAGCGTTGGAAAAACAAAAGAAAGAAGCCCAGGCTCAAAGAGAAGCCAGACAAAAGAAAATTGAAACAAAAAAACAACAATGGAAAGATTTACTTGAAATAGACAAATAAATATTACAATCCGGCGTCATAAGACGCCGTTTTTTTTTGCTTGAATATAATACTTTCCTGTGCTAAAATCCGATAGACAGGAGAGTAAATGCTGACAACTGACACACAGACGCTTACACTTACAGGTGCGAAAATAATCCTTAAAACATTAAAAAGTCTCGGGGTTGATACTATTTTCGGTTATCCCGGCGGTATTGTGCTAAGCGTTTATGATGAACTATTCAAACAGAAAGATATAAAACATATTTTAATGCGACATGAACAGTCTGCTGTCCATGCTGCTGAAGGTTACGCGCGTGTAAGCGGCAAATGCGGTGTAGTCCTTGTAACTTCCGGCCCCGGCGCAACGAATACTGTTACAGGAATAGCTAATGCTTATCTTGATGGTTATCCTCTTGTTGTTTTAACAGGTCAGGTTTCTGCCGAGCTTATAGGAAAAGATGCTTTTCAGGAAGTTAATATTATTGATATGACTAAATCATGCACAAAAGCAAATTATCAGGTTACTGATATAAGTGATTTAAAATATACACTCGAAAGGGCTTTTCATACAGCTATGTCAGGAAAACAAGGGCCTGTTGTAGTTGATCTGGCTAAAAATATTTTTTCACAGAGTGCTGTTTATACCCCATCTATGGTATTTGCACAAGAAGTTACGTGTTGTGCGGAAGAAGATATTAAAAAAGCTCTTGCTGAAATTTGTTCTGCACAACGGCCTGTTATTGTTGCTGGAGGCGGAATCGTTCAGTCAGGTGCTTTCAAAAAAGTTAAAGAATTTGCAGAGCTGTTGAATATTCCTGTCGTAAATACAATGATGGGGCTGGGTACCTATCCTCAGGATAGTTTCAATTATCTCGGAATGATCGGCATTTTCGGTCAAATTTCGGCAAACAGGACTGTAAGAGAAAGTGATTTGATTTTTTCCATAGGTGCAAGATTCAATGACAGGGTTACTTGCTGTTTTCAAAATGGCGAGTTGAGCCGTAAATTTATTCAACTTGACATTAATCCATACGAAATTTCAAGAATTATTCCTGCATATTTATCCCTTGTTGGTGATGCAGCTAATGTTATTAACAAAATGATTGAGGAATTGCATACCGGAAATTACCTCTGCAATCACAACCATAAGCTTTGGCTTCAACAAGCAGTCGGTTATAAAAATAATAATAAAAAGAATCAAAAAATTTCCGATAAATTACATTCTTTTGAAGTTATCCAAAAAATCTGCGAAATTACAACACATATGGAACCTGTTGTTGCTACAGAAGTCGGGCAGCATCAGCTTTGGACAGCACAGAATTTTAGGTTTTCAAAACCACGTCAATTTCTAACCTCAGGAGGGGCAGGTACAATGGGGTTTGGACTGCCGGCTGCAATAGGCGGTTGTATTGCTGATATATCTAAACCTGTTATATGTATTTCAGGTGACGGCTCTTTTCAGATGAATTCTCAGGAACTTGCAGTTTGTAAGGATTATAATTTACCGGTAAAAATTTTTGTGTTGAATAACGGTTATCTTGGTATGGTCAGACAATTACAGCAAAATTTGTGTGGTGCTAGATTTTCTGAAACAGCAATTTCAAATCCTGATTTTCTGAAATTAGCTGAAGCGTATGGTATAAAAGGAATCCGTGTTGAATCTGAAGATGAGATTGTTCCGGCTCTTAAATCAGTCTTTGAAGAAAAAGGGCCGGTGTTGGTTGATTTTATAATTGAACCGATGGAAGTTGTGTAAGTTATGAAGAAATATTGTGCATACAGTACAACATTTATGGTTCTGCTTGGAGTATTAATTTTATGTGTAACTCTAGGTATTTCTCGAGTAGTTAATCATCTTGCCCAGAATGAAATAAAACGTCGTTTTCAAAATATCTATTCTGCATATTCGCAGGCTTTAATGGGTACTGTTGCGGAAATGTACGGAGATACGGGATGTTATTATTCAACTGATAAAAATGTTAAGCATGATTTTTCTAAGTGTAATGAATTTTATAATATTTTTGTCAGACACCTTGAATTGAAAAAATATTGTGAAGACAAGGCTTTAAAGCAGGGTTGTATCCCGCAGTATCAGGAATATACCGCCAAGCCGGAATGTCAGGGCTTTTCTGCTTTTATGATAAACAATTATGACGATGCATTTGTTATGGTAGATGGCAGTAATATTATAGTTTATAATGAGGTTAATAAAGAGCGCAAACCTATTTTTGCCGTGGATGCCAACGGTTTTTCTAAACCGAATAAGGCTGGAGAGGATTTATTTACTCTTACAATAATTAGAAATGGAAACGGTTCTTATTATTTTCACGGGAATGTTTCCTACTGCCTGCCTGTTAAAAAAGGCGGTATTCAGAATCTGACAGATGTATATAAATAACTATTGGTTTTCCGGTGTAAGTATTGATATAACCGCATTATCAATCTTTAGATAATCGTTGATTGCACTGTTTAAATCTTCAAGAGATATTGAATCCAAATCATTGAGATAATCTTCAATAAGCTTTAAATCATCACATACTGTCATATAATATCCTATGGTTTCCCCAATCTCG
>DVIU01000295.1 GCA_018711035.1 Candidatus Scatousia excrementigallinarum | reverse complement strand
AAAAAGGGCATAAAAAAGTCGCTGACACCTTTGAAGTAATCACCGACTTGTACCTTATTTAGCAACTTGCCATTGCTCTATGGTGGTCAACCATTCTGTTAAGTTGTCGTTTAATTTTTCCTTGCTCGCCTCAACCTGAAAAATTGTACGCTGAAAAAAACCTTAACGGCACGTCCAAAAATGCGGCTTGAAACAGCTTTGCCTACAAAAAAATTGTACGCTTATAAAACCTTTCATCGCGCATCTTTTTCGGGTGAAGGGGCTATCTGCTCGCTATGAAAAAACAGTAGCACAAAATAACCCCATCTTCGCCCGACGAAAAACTAACCTTAAACGAGGCTTTACACCTAAAAAAGCGTATGATTATAAAGCCCCGTCTTGGCTCGTCTTTCAGACGGCTCGGGTTGGTTCCCGCCGCGCCTTCTCTCTGCGCAGCAACTTCGGAGCATATAACTCCGCGGCGCAATCCTGTTATGCGCCCTCACTCCCGCAAAGGGAGTACGCCGTACCTTAAATCAATGTACGGGAAAAGAATACAGGCAGCTTTCTGCCTATACTTTGAATTATATCATATAAAGTCGTTATTGTCAATATTTTAAGAACATATGTTTGTTGTTATCGAATTCAAATTCGATAAGATAAACTATTTAGTTGACATCATAAAACAAATAGTTTATACTATCTTTAAATTGAATAATTGCACGGAGTTATGCCATGGTTACTTCGGAACAAATACGTGTGCTATGCGTTCGGTCAGGCGTGAGCCTTTCGGAACTTGCGCGAAGAATTGATCAAACTCCTCAAAATTTTAACGCAAAACTTAAGAGGAATACATTAACGCAAAAGGAGTTATATCAAATAGCTAATGCTCTGGGTGCAAAATATGAACAATATTTTATTTTGCCAAACGGAGAAAAGGTGCAATAAATACAGAAAAGAAGGTTGCTATGACTAATCACAAAATAATTTTAGGCGATAGCCGTAATTTAAGTAAAATAGCAGATAAATCTGTTCAATTGATAATCACTTCACCTCCCTATTGGCAGCTGAAAGACTACGGGAGTGATGACCAAATTGGATTTAATGATTCGTATGAAGAATACATCAACAATTTGAATTTAGTATGGAAAGAATGTTATAGAGTTTTGTCCGACGGTTGTAGACTATGTATAAATATAGGCGATCAATTTGCTCGGTCGGTATATTATGGCAGATATAAAGTAATCCCGATTCGTACAGAAATCATTCGTTTTTGCGAAACCTTAGGAATGGATTATATGGGAGCCATTATATGGCAAAAAACCACCACAATGAATACTTCTGGTGGTGGTGCTGTTATGGGTAGTTTCCCTTATCCGCGAAATGGAATTTTAAAACTGGATTACGAATTCATCTTAATTTTTAAAAAACTTGGGAATGCACCAAAGCCTTCAAAGGAACAAAAACAGAACTCAATACTTACAAAAGAGGAGTGGAATCAATATTTTTCATCCCATTGGAATTTTAACGGAGTAAAGCAGTTAGAGCATATTGCAATGTTCCCAGAAGAGTTGCCCAAAAGACTCATAAAAATGTTTTCTTTTGTTGGAGAAACTATTTTTGATCCTTTTGCTGGGAGCGGCACTACCTCATTGGCAGCTCTTCATTTAGGGAGAAATTCAATTGGCTATGAAATCAACCAGGATTTTATTCAAGTAATACGAGACAAGCTTTGTAACGATGGCAACATTAGGCAAGAGCAAGCGACAATTACTTTTTCAGAAGATGATAATAGAAACTATTCACTCGAATCCCTGCCTTATATTTTCCATGATCCGCATAAAATGGATAAAAAGGTTGATGTGAAAAAATTACAGTTTGGCTCTAAAATTGATTCGTCAACGTCTAAGAGGGAAGATCTTCATACAGTAAAAGAGATAATTTCTTCTGAAAAAATTATATTGGATAATGGATTGGTCGTTTGCCTATTAGGTGTTAGAGAAATTCCGAAATATCGGGAACAAGCTATTGAATTTTTAAAAGTAAAATTTAAAAAACATAAAGTATTTTTAAAATACGACACTCTAAAATACAACGATAACAATGAATTGATGTGTTATATCTACTTAGACAATAAAACGTTCGTTAATAACCATTTAATCAGGACAGGCTTTGTTGCTGTTGATGAAAGATTTGATTATTCTTGTAAGCAAAAATTTTTAAAATCGCTTCCAGCTTAAAGAAGAGGGCAGAATTACTGCTCTCTTCTCCGTTAATCATCAATTTCTAATGTCAAGCCAGTTTTGGTCTTTTTGTAATATATCATTTTCACACTAATTTCTTCAGAAAGGCGGTTCATTGTTTTATAAGTATCGGGTTTAATGGAATAAGCAACTTCACCAACATAACCGTCAATACCAATAGATTCTTCTTCAGAACAAGAAAGTCTATACGGTAAATTTTTAATTTTAGCAATTTTAGCCAGTATAGCTTTTTGCAAATACATTCCATTATAAGTTTTCGTTATTACCAAGTCTTTAACCCATATTTGAACCATTTCCTTATCGATTAGTTGAATAGCTTTTTTAAGATTATTCACTTGTTCATAGATTCTTTCCGTTGCTTTCTCGATAGCATTTGGATATCGATCCGAATACCAAGAAGCCCATTTTTCAACAGATACTTGTTCTGTTTCGCTAAGGAATTCCGGAAATAACTCAGACAACTGCCCTACGACTTTCGGGCGAGTCCCTTGAGCATTTTGATTTGCCCAGTTTATTAGCTGCGATGTATATTTAGGGAATTCTGTTTGTTCGCAATCATTTAAATCTTGAATTTCTTCATTTCTAATTGTAAGATGCATGTAAAACTTCTCCTTTATTTTTTAATTGCTTTATCAATAAAAAGTTTATATGGTTCGATTTCAAGCGCATCGGCTATTCTTTGAATGTTCTCTAATGCAATACTTCGTCGAAAACATTCAATCGCACTAATATAAGTTCTATGCAAATTGCTCTTATCCGCAAGCTCTTCTTGCGACATATTTAATGCTTTCCGATATTTTTTAACGTTTGTGCCAAAAACTTTTACAATATCCATTGCTTTATCCTAAAATATAAATTATAATAAGT
>DVIU01000294.1 GCA_018711035.1 Candidatus Scatousia excrementigallinarum | reverse complement strand
ACGGGCTGAAAAAATATGAAAACGAAGTTCAGAAGTTTAAACCGGTAACTAGAACTTTATGCCTCATAGGTTCCGGAGCCGTGATGTGTGTCGGTACAAAATTGGGCTGGAACGAAACCGGAAAACTCCTTAAAAAAGTAATGGCTAACCCTACTGTGATAAAGGGGAAAAAAAATATCGCCAGGTTTGGTGAAAAAATTTCAACATCAATTAAAAAGTTTAGAGATGAAAAATTTGCCAAAACTCCAATCGGGGCTGCGATTTTAGGTTTCTTTAAAAAACTTGGAGAAACAAAACCTGTTATGGCTGTGAAAAATCTCTTTGCAAAGGTTAAAAATGTTAAATCAGGAGCTATCGCAGATACAACAGGAGATGTAGTAGCATTCTCTACGGGTGTTTCAACAACAGTTGCAGGTGCGCTGCCTGATAAGAAAAAAGCAAAGGAGAAAGATTCCTCAGAAGATTTAGATCTTGATTACGATGATGATGAGGTCAATTATGATGATGAGGATTAGTCCCGTAAATTTCACAGGTACTTCAAAAGTGTCTCCTGAAAAAAAAGAAGAAATTCGCGATGGAGTAGTTGCCGGCGGAGCTGCCGGAGCAGGGTATACTGCTGTACGTAAAAATGCGCTGAATATGATTAAGGAAACCGAAACAGCTTGTAAAGCCGGAAAGGCTGCTGCCGCCGCAAGAGCTGCAAATGCTGCTAAAACAAGCACAGGGCTGTTTTCAGGATTAAAAAATAATGCCAGAGTTCTTACTAAAAGATTTATAACAAAACTTGAGGCCGTTAAAACCTCCAGATTTATTAAACCTATTATAAATAACCGTCTGACAAGAGCTGCATGCGGAATATTCGGAGGATTCCTTGCTGTTTGTGTATTGATTTCCGGAATAGGAACACTTTATCATAACTCAGTAAAGATGGTCGACAATTATGCTCCTCAGGTCGCACACAGAGTTAATCGTCTGGCTGAAAGATTAGATTCAGATGATAATAAATAATTATCGGTTGTATAATTATGGTAATCGTGCTAGACTTCGGTTATGCACGATTTTTTAATTAAAGAAATAATCACATCTGATATAAAACCTGAAATTGAGTATATTGGTTTTGACAAGTCTTATTCAAATATAGCAGCCGCAAAATTTCAGTATAAGAATATTAAAATATTCGGACTTTCTCCTGCACAGGCTAACATTTTAAAGCAAACAGCAATCTCTGTAGGTGCAGATTGTGCTACACACAGAGAAGTTATAACCGGCAAAATCGAAAAATCTGACTGCATTCTCGGAGGAAGTCTTTCGCAGATACGAAAAATTGCTGAAAAACTACATTGCCAGCCTTTCGGATTGAAATTTCTCGGCGAAGAACTGGTAAAAAACTATAACCGGCCGCGTAAAACAAAGGTAATGGGAATATTAAATGTTACTGATAACTCTTTTTCCGACGGGGGCGAATTTTTGGAACCATCTAAAGCTTTCGGCCACCTGAAAGATATGGTAAAAGATGGTGCTGATATTATTGATATCGGTGCAGAGTCAACAAAGCCTTATTCTGCCCCCGTTCCTGCCGAAGTTCAGCTTGAACGTATACTTCCTGTTCTTGAACTCGTAAAAAAAGAAAAGCTTAATGTTCCTATAAGTATTGATACTCGAAGTGCTTTGGTCGCAGAAAACTGTATAAAAGCAGGTGCTGTTCTTATAAATGATGTGTCAGGTATGACTTATGACTGGTGCATGGCGGATGTTGTTGCTAAATATGGTGTTCACGTTATTTTACAGCATAGTAAAGGTACTCCTGAAAATATGCAGAATTCACCTGAGTATAAAAACCTTATGGATGAGATTTTTCTGGATCTTAACCGGAAAATCGGTTTTGCACTTACAAAAGGTATAGCAAAAAATAATATCATAGTTGATCCCGGTATAGGATTCGGAAAAACCAGAGAACATAATTTTGAGATATTAGAACGAATTGAGGAGCTGCATTCTCTGGGATGCCCTATATTATTGGGTCTTTCGAGAAAGAGTCTTTTAAATATGCAGGACGAAGATAATATTACTAAAGATATTTATACAGTTGCCCTAAATACAATTGCAATTAAAAAAAATGTCGAAATTATCCGGGTTCATAATGTAAAATTGCATAAAAATCTTATAAGAATGTTAAGTAACTAGCAAAAAATTACCTGTACGGGTTTTTATTAACCGGAACTTTTTCTCCATGATTATAAATAACAGAAATATAGAGAAGTTTATAAATTATTCAGGCAAAAAGCTGAATGCTCCGCAGCAATCAATTATAATGGGAGTGTCAGCTGTTGTTTTTCAGCCTTACATAAACAGAAAAAACAAACAGCTTGATGATAATACGCGTGATATGGCGGTTGCAAGGTCGATTGGCAAAAATATTACAGGTAATCTCTTTGATTTTATTACAAGAGTTGCCGCAATTTTTACAGTCGCAAAACTATCAAATTATGCAACTAATAATGTAAAAAATGATGAGGATCTGGTTACTGAATTAAAACCGAAATCAAAAGTTGATATTTTTACACCTAATTTGAAAGAGGATTTTGTTCCCCGCCCGAAAAAAGAATTTTTAAAAGATTTTAAATCCTACCGATTGGCAATGGGTGCGCTCCTCGCAACAGGAATAGCGGTATTTGTGAAAACAACGGTCGAATTACCGCTTACCAAAAAACTTACCGATTACTTTTACAAAAAAGAAAAAATCAGAAGGCAGAAACATGATAAAACCAACCGCAATGAATAGGTTTACAAATCATATATTTAAAAACTATGCCAAGGACAGCGGAAAACTTCTGGTGCATGTAGGTACAGGTGTAACTGTTATAGGAGCTTCGGCTCAGGTAGGTATGCTTCTTGCCGATAAACAAATTGAAGGACATACAAAAAAATTCCTTGTAAATCAGGAAATCATTACTTCAGGAGCCTGTATTGCTTTATATTATTCAATATGCGAAGGAGTGAGGAGAGGGGTTAATAAAATACTTGAGTCAGGCAAACTCTTAACGCAAAATGCAGCCTCTTATATTTCCTCTGTAAATACGGAAAACACTGATTCAAAGCCTGAAAACTGGAAAAATGTATTTACAAAAGATGAAATGAAAAAAGGCCTTTCCTATAATCTGGAACATATAACAGAATCCAAAGTCTATAAAAACACAAAAAATGAACTTAAAAGCCAGACTCTTGAAATGTCAAAACGTGCTGCCGAAGTTTTCCATAATTACAAAAACGGAGTAAGTGTGCTAGCCGTGCTTGCAGCCTCAGTTTTTGCAGGCAATATCGCAGGCCCCGTAATAGGCAATATTCTGGCCTCGCTTCCGGCAAAACAGGATTGTAAAAAATCGTAATGTGGAAATAAAATTTTTACATGTAATAATTAAAGTATGCTAGATAAGATTACAATAAAAAGTGCTAAAGAACATAATTTAAAAGATGTTTCTCTTGAAATACCTAAAAACGAACTGATTGTTTTTACGGGAGTGTCAGGCTCCGGCAAAAGCTCTCTTGCCTTTGATACTATTTTTGCCGAAGGACAGAGACGTTATATTGAAAGCCTTTCGACATACGCAAGACAGTTTCTCGGCCAGATGGATAAACCTGATGTTGAATACATCGACGGACTTTCTCCAGCAATTTCAATTGACCAGAAATCAACAAGCAACAATCCGCGCTCAACTGTCGGTACGGTTACGGAAATTTATGATTACCTGAGGCTTTTATATGCCCGCGTAGGAACTCCTTTTTGTCCTGAATGCGGTGCTGAAATTAAACCGCAAACCGTTGATGAAATCGTAAACAGTATTTTAAAACTTGGTGAAGGCACCAAAATACAAATTCTTGCTCCGATTGCACGCGGTAAGAAAGGGGAATTTCAATCAACTTTTGAAGAACTCCGCCAGGAAGGTTTTGTGAGGGTAAAAGTCGATGACGAGATTTGTAACCTTGACGAAGATGAAATTAAATTAAACAAAACTAAAAAACATAATATTTATGTTGTTGTAGACCGAATTGTAGTAAAAGAAAGCGCACAATCCCGTATTGCAGACAGTGTCCAAATAGCTTTGAAAAAAGCCGACGGGGTTGTTATTGTTGATGTTGTCGGGGATAAGGAAATCGTATTCAGTGAAAAACTCTCCTGTCCTCACTGTAATATCAGTTTTGAAGAACTGGCTCCAAGAATATTTTCATTCAATGCTCCTTACGGTGCCTGTGAACGCTGCGGCGGTTTAGGTGCTGATTTTGTAATTGATCCGAATTTAATTGTTCCTGATAGAAAAAAATCTTTGAATGACGGCGCAATTTATCCTTGGTCAAAAACCTCAACTTCATATTACGAAGATATTTTAAAATCAATCAGCGAGCATTACGGAATAAATATGGATACTCCGTTTGAAGATTTGCCTCAGAATCAGCAGGATATAATTCTGTATGGCGGAGACGATTTAGTAAAATTCAGAGTTCAAAAATTCGGGACTCACAGATATGAAACAAAATACCACCGTTATATCGGTGTAATTCCGTTTCTGGAAAAACGCTACAATGAGTCATCCGGGGAATACTGGCGTGAAGAAATCGAAAAATATATGGTCACAACGCCGTGTCCGAAATGCGGCGGTGCACGATTAAAACCATTTCCGCTGGCTGTAAGGATTAAGGGTAAAAATATTTATGAATTTACGCTTATGCCAGTTGATGACGCATTAAATTTTATAAACGACCTCTACCTTGAACTCGGAGAATACCAGCTTCACATCGCAAAACAGATTCTTGACGAAATCCGTGCGAGATTAAAATTCCTTTGTGATGTCGGTCTTGCATATCTTAATCTTGCGCGCCGCGCAGGAACCCTTTCCGGCGGTGAAGCCCAGCGTATAAGGCTTGCTACCCAAATCGGAAGCGGATTGTCCGGTGTTCTCTATGTTCTGGATGAACCTTCTATAGGTCTGCATCAAAGGGATAATGACAGACTTATAAAAACGCTTATAAAACTCCGTAATCTCGGCAATACGCTTATTGTTGTCGAGCATGATGAAGATACAATGCGTAACGCCGATTATATTGTCGATATCGGGCCAAAAGCAGGAATTAACGGCGGGAAAATTGTAGCTCAGGGAACTTTGCAGGATATAATTAATTGCAAAGAGTCGTTGACCGGTCAGTACCTCAGCGGGGCAAAACAAATTCCTGTTCCAGAGAAAGTTCGTGAAGGAAACGGTCAGTTTCTTCATGTTAAAAATGCCTGCTTGAATAACTTAAAACACATTGATGTTGATATACCTCTCGGTAAAATTGTTGTATTAACAGGTGTTTCCGGTTCAGGTAAATCGACTCTCATGCAGAGTCTTATTTATGAATATGCTCTTCATAAAGTCCGCGGAAATAAGCCTAAGCCTCAAGGTGTAGAAGAAATTACAGGCTTTGAAAATATAGATAAGATTATTGATATTGATCAATCCCCAATAGGCAGAACCCCGCGTTCAAATCCCGCTACGTATACTGATTTGTTCACACATATCAGAGATTTGTATTCGAAAACAAACGAAGCTAAAGTACGCGGCTATAAACCGGGGCGTTTCAGTTTTAACGTAAAAGGCGGACGCTGCGAAGCGTGTAAGGGTGACGGCGTAAATAAAATTGAAATGAATTTCCTTTCGGATGTATACGTAAAATGTGCTGTCTGTAAAGGAAAACGCTACAATCGAGAAACTCTTGAAGTTAAATATAAAGGCAAGAATATTTCGGAAGTTCTTGATATGAGCGTAAAAGAAGCTCTCGAGTTCTTTGAAAATGTTCCGTCAATCAGAAATAAACTTCAAACCCTCAATGATGTAGGTCTCGATTATATAAAACTGGGTCAGAGCGCAACAACTCTTTCCGGCGGTGAAGCTCAGCGCATAAAACTTGCCTCCGAATTGACTAAACGGGCAACAGGCCGAACTTTATATCTGCTGGATGAACCATCAGTAGGTTTGCACTGGGCTGATTTGGATAAACTTATTAAAATAATCCAGCAGCTTGCAGATCAGGGAAATACAATTTTAATAATTGAACATAACCTCGATTTGATTAAAGTCGCTGATTATATAATTGATTTGGGGCCGGAAGGCGGTAATGCCGGCGGACAGGTTGTCGCTGTAGGAACTCCGAAAGAAATTGCAAAAAATAAAAAATCAATCACCGGCCAATACCTCAAAGGTGTTCTATAATTTATATATATTGACGCTTTTTTCAAGATATGTTATTATTAATTATATATGATATCATCAGGAGATTTTGTATGAAAAAAATTTTATCAGGTATTATAATTGCACTAATGATGGCTTTCGGCCAGTCTGTAATTGCTAAAACTGTTCCTGTAGAAGCTATGACTTCTTTTTCTGCTACTAATCCTCCTGATACTATGATTGTTAAAGTTAAAAGTAATATTCAAGTTACTGATGATATCGTCCTTTTTGAAAACTTCCTTGTAAGAGGTAAGGTCGCAATGCAGCAAAATGGAGCATTTGCTTTTATTCCTTACAGTTATGTTAATATACATAATGAGGAAGCTCAGTTTCAGCCGCAAACATACGGCTCATTTGCAGGTTTGCTTAATAACGGTCAGGTTGTTCCGGCAAAAGCTCCTTTAACAATAAATAAAGGTCAGTTTTTTGTTTTGAATTTCAAAGATATTCAAAAAACTGATAACAGCAAGGTTAATAATAGTCTTTCCGGTACTCCTTCAGAAGTATTGATTGACGTTTTTGTTCCTGCAACTGAAGAATCTCAGCGTCCTTTTAGTGCAGAACTTCCGGGACTTCCGCTGACTGATTTGCCGACTATGGATGCTACTAACAGATATAATCCTGCAATGCCGCTCAGAAGTATTTTAGAACAGCGTGAATTTTTAAGATAAGAGTTTTGGTGAGTTATGAAAAATGTTTTACTAAGGTTGGGGCTAATAGTAATTTTCTGTGTATCGCCTGTTTGGGCTGAAAGATTACATGTACAAGCTATGAGTGATTTTTCCACCTTTACTCCTTGTAAGAATATAACCTTTAAAGCCTTAAATGCTATTGAATTAAGTCCTGATGTTAAATTATGGGGCGGATATATTGTTCAGGCTAGAATTTATGAGGTTATACCCCCTAAAAGATTAAAAAGAAACGCCGGTTTTAAAATTGTTCCCGTAAAATATACTGATACCAACGGTAATACTTATTCTATTAATCAAGAATTTATCGGTAAATACTCTCCTAAATTTGAACTTGATAAAGGGGAACTTGCAAAAAATGCAGCATTGAGCGTTGGTGATTATTTTTTAAAGGGGTTAAGCCTTGGATATCATGCTGTTGAGGGTGCCGTTAAGAATGAAGAAGGCAACCGCGCGAAATCAAGTGTTGTGTCTGTTTATAAGAATTCACCTTTATCATATGTAGAAAACGGGCAGGAAATTGAGATAAAAAAGGACGACCTGTTTTCTTTCACGTTTAAAACAATAGATGAAGAAGATGATGATACAGATTTACCTGATGCAATGCTTCCAAATGATAAAAGCGATTATTAAGCTTTTATTACGGCAGCTTTCAATGAACCTGTACCTTCGAGTATAATTTCTTTTTCAGAACATTTGTCAGATATTATAACCTTTGTTTTCGGGGTTTCATTCTCCGTATAAGTTTCTATGGATTTTATGTTCAGATTTTCCATCAGTAACTCCTTTTGAATATATGATAACAGATTCAGAAATATTTGCAACTGTTAAAAAAGACTCTCTTAAAATTTAAGAGAGTCTTTTAATCGGTTTATTATAAACTAACCTTTGATTTGGTTCATAACTTCATCTGCAAAATTTTCCTGACGTTTTTCCAAACCTTCGCCAAGCATATATCTTGTGAAGCTTTCCACTTTCATTTTGCCTTCAATTAATTGACCTACTGTTACATCAGGGTTTTTGATGAACGGCTGTTCAAGAAGAACTCTGGAGGCCATAAGTTTATTAACACGGCCTTCAACGATTTTTGCTCTGATAGCTTCAGGTTTCTTTTGTAGGTCTTCTTTACCCATTTCAACTTCAGTTTCGTGATCGATAACAGATTGAGGAATTTCTTCTCTTGAAATGAATTCAGGAGCACTTGAAGCAATGTGCAGACAAATATCATTCATTAATTCTTCATCTTTTTTGTCGGTTTTAATCAAAACACCGATTTTACCGTTGTGAACGTAAGATGCTGTGTTGCCTTCATAACGGATAAATCTTCTGAAAGTAATTTTTTCACCGATAGAAGCGATTTTTTCTTTGATAATGTCAGCAATGACTTTTCCGCACTGAGGACAAGTTGAAGCAAGTAAAGCATCAACATCGGCAGGGTTTTCTTTAGCAACGAACTCTGCAAGGTTAGCAGTTAATTCTTTGAATTCGTCATTTTTTGCAACGAAGTCAGTTTCGCAGTTAACTTCAACCATAGCACCGCAATCAGCTTGAATAGAAGTTGCAATCAAACCTTCTGCAGCAATTCTGCCCATTTTTTTATCAGCGGAAGCCATACCTTTTTGGCGAAGAACTTCCATTGCTTTTTCCATGTCTCCGTCGGTTTCTACAAGGGCCTTTTTAGCATCCATCATACCTGCACCGGTTTTATCACGAAGTTCTTTAACCATTTGAGCTGTAATGTTCATTTAATTCTCTCCTTTTTTGTTATCCGCCCCGCCCGGGAGGCGGCTGCAATAAAGTCAAGAGGAGAGGCTTTTTCAGCCCCGCCTCTTAAAAAATAATTTATTCTGCTTTAACTTCTTCTTTAACTTCAGCTTCAACGCCGGCATCTTCAGCTTTGATTTCTTCAATTTTAGCTTTTTGATTAGCGTTGTTTTCTTTCAACTGTTTACCTTCAAGAACAGCATCAGCAAGTTTAGAAGTAATTAATTTAATAGAACGGATAGCGTCATCGTTACCAGGGATAACATAATCAATACCGTCAGGATTAGCATTAGTATCTGCGAGACAAATAACAGGGATACCTAATTTGTTAGCTTCCTGAATAGCAATTAATTCTTTGCCCTGATCAATAATGAAGATAAGATCCGGAAGACCTCTCATATCTTTAATACCGCCTAAAGTTTTGCTTAATTTACCTAATTGTCTGTTAAGCTGAGCGATTTCTTTTTTAGGTAATTTATCAGCATGTCCTGAAGCAATGAATTCTTCCATTTCTTTTAATTTATTAACGCGTCCTCTGATTGTTTCAAAGTTAGTAAGCATACCGCCTAACCATCTTCTATTGATGTAATAAGCGCCTGCTCTTTTAGCTTCTTCAGCAACAACTTCGGCAGCCTGTTTTTTAGTACCTACGAATAATACGTTTTTATTCCGTGCGGCAAATTCTCTTACTACAGAATAAGCTTCATCTAATAAATCAGAAGTTTTACGTAAATCAAGAACGTAAATCCCATTTCTTGCACCGTAAATATACGGTTTCATTTTAGGGTTCCATCTTTGAGTCTGGTGTCCGAAGTGAACGCCTGCTTCTAAAAGTTCAATCATAGATGCTACTGGCATCGTTTTTCTCCTTATGTTAGTTATGTTGTACTACGGGCTAAACCACCTCATCCGTTTTGAATTATTTAGAAATGCCGGTAATTATTACAGTGCCGGATTTCCTTTTTATGATAACGGACTAGGGCAAAACCTATCAGGCTAGTAAAGCCAATAATATAATATTACAAACATGCTTTAATGCAAACAGAATATTGCTTAATATTAAGCCTTGAATATTTTTGTAAAATCGGTTAAAATAAAAAAACAAGGAAGATAATTAGGAGGAATAGTATGAAATGCACTGATATCAATGGTTTTGCGGGGGGGGGCAAGTCCTAAAACCCTTTTAGATAAGGTATTACCTCCGTTTATAGCGTTAGAAAGCTCATCGTGACAAGTGTCACGATGATTTTTGGTGTGCAATGAGATATAATGAAAAATGGTATAAAATCGGAGGAAAACATGAAAAATAACAAAGTAATAAACATAGAAAATTCTCATACTGAACTAGTTTTAGGATTTAAAAATTTAAAAATCGGTTTCACTTTAGCAGAAGTCCTGATCACGCTCGGAATAATCGGAATTGTTGCAGCAATGACAATTCCGACAGTGATTGCTAAACACAAAGAAAAACAAAATGTTTCAAAATTGAAAAAGGTTTATTCAACATTAAGTCAGGCAATGACATCTATAATTCACGAATATGGCACCATTGATACGTGGAATTTATCAAAATCATATGAATCTAGTGATGACGGTCAGGTGATAGTCGATGACACTTCAATGGTTATTCTAGTCAACAGACTTGCTGAATACGTTAAGCATAAACGCCTCGAAAAAAATTGGGGTGACAATATTGTTACAACAAACATGCAAAATGTACCAATTTCCAATCAGATTTGGCCTAATGCTATGATATTACATGATGGTACCGTTTTAATGATTGGACAGGTTAATAGCAATGAATCGTGTGCAAGAAGTGATATGTCTAAGGGCGATTACTGTTCCACAATTGTAGTCTGGTTTCCTGACCGCACAAAAAAAAGAATTGAAGGTATAAATCAATTCAATTTTTCTATTATGAAAGACCGGATTATTCCATGGGGAGCACCAAACGATGTTTCCCATCTTTTTAATACACGCTGTAATATTAAAAATAATGTGAGAGAAAGCGGCAGGGGCTGCACTGCCTGGGTAATTTTTAACGAAAATATGGATTATCTCCATTGCGACGATCTTTCTTGGGACGGTAAGAAAAAATGTAAATAATTAAAAAAAGCCGCCTTTTAAAGGCGGCTTTCAATTTATTAATCAATTTTCCAGCTATTCAGGTATTCTTCCTGTTCTGGTGTAAGTGAATCGATTTCAATTCCCATTGATTTGAGTTTCAATTCGGCAATTTTTACGTCAACTTCGTGAGGAAGTGTGTAAAGTTTGTTTTCAAGTTTGCCGTAATTTTTAACCAGGAATTCAATACCTAAAGCCTGGTTTGCAAATGACATATCCATAACGCTTGCAGGGTGACCTTCTGCGCAAACGAGGTTTACCAGTCTGCCTTCAGCAAGAACATAAATTGATTTCCCGTTATTGAGTTTGTATTCTTCCAGTGTAGGTCTGATTTGTTTAATTTCGGTTGTATATTTCTTCAAACCGTTTACGTTAACTTCATGGTCAAAGTGTCCTACGTTGCCTACAAATGCACCATCTTTCATTTCAAGCAGGTGTTCAATGTCAATAACGTGTTTGTCGCCGGTAACGGTTAAGAAAATATCACCTTCTTTTGCGGCTTGAGCTATCGGCATTACTCTGTAACCTTCCATAGCCGCTTCAAGAGCTTTAAGCGGGTCAACTTCACAAACGATAACGTTAGCACCCATTCCCTGAGCTCTCATAGCAATACCTTTACCGCACCATCCGTAGCCTGATACAACAACTGTCTTACCTGAGAATAGAATGTTTGCAGCTCTCATTACACCATCAAGTGAGCTCTGGCCTGTTCCGTAGCGGTTGTCATACAGGTGTTTTGTTAAACTCGTATTAACCCCTACTGCCGGAGCTTTCATAATACCCTGAGCTTCAAGAGCCTGAAGTCTTATTATACCTGTAGTTGTTTCTTCAGTAGAACCTATAATTTTTTCAGCAAGTTCCGGGCGTTCCGCATAAATCGTAGAAACAATGTCACATCCGTCATCAATAATAATATTCGGATTATGATCAAGTGCAACTTTAACATGTTCTCTGTAAGTTTCAACGCTTTCTCCAGCATAACCGAAAACAGGAATACCCCAGTGTTTTACAAGTGCTGCTGCAACATCATCCTGTGTAGAAAGAGGATTAGATGCAACTAATACCGCATCTGCACCGCCGGCTTTCATTACGGTGCATAGTGCTGCTGTTTCTTTTGTTACATGGACGCATGCTGATAATTTTAACCCTTTAAACGGCTGTTCTTTTATAAATCTTTTTTCAATCTCTCTTAAAACAGGCATATCTTTTAATGCCCATTCAATCTGGTTTTTGCCCTGATCTGCAAGATTGATGTCTTTAATGTCACATTTAATTTCAGTCATTACCATTAATTTTCTCCTTTTGAATATTGTTTGCCGTCTGTTTTTAGAGGCTGATTTGTAACAATAAAATTATATGGATTAAAAAAAATAATAGCAACAATTTGTAATGTTTTGTTTAAATTGGGGTTTGTTTATGTAAAAATTTCTTAATATAATGGTTTCGTTTGGCAAACTTTTGTATTCACGTTTGTTATATTGTCAGAAGTAAGGAGTGTTTGTGAAAG
>DVIU01000293.1 GCA_018711035.1 Candidatus Scatousia excrementigallinarum | reverse complement strand
AATATTAAAAATCATAAAAATGCGAAGGATGTTCTAAAGAAAGAATTAAGGAATTATCTGCCGAAATATGGAGGCACTGCCAGAATTTTTATTGATAAGAATGTTCCGGATAGAGTTAAAATGGCTAAATTGGAACAGTTTTTATGTCATTTTAATAATGAAGCCGGTTCTTTATATAAATACGCAGTTCTAGACCGAAATGTTTTAGATAATTATGTCAGATTTCATAGTTTTGAATTGTATAAATTCCTTATGACGCAGGTTCTGGCAGAAGTTGATTTTGATATAAAATATTAAAAAAGACAGGAGTTATATCCTGTCTTTTTTATTTAATATATAGTATTTTACTGACAGTTAGCTTTTTCTTCTTCACTAACCCCTTTAATTGTAAGGTTAACTCTGCCTTTGTCATCAATTTTGATAACTTTTACAATAACTTCCTGTCCGATTTGCAGGTGAGGTTCAATTGTTTCAATACGTTCCTGACAAACTTGTGATATATGAACCATACCGTCTTTACCAGGAGCAAGTTCTACAAATGCGCCTATAGGAATAATTCTAACAACACGGCCTTTAATTACCATACCGGGTTCAGCTTTGAAGGTAAGGTCTTTAATCATTTTCTTAGCAATTTCAGCACCTTCCTGATCGTTAGATGTAATTGTAACAACGCCGCTATCCTGAATGTCAATTTCAGCACCTGAAGCGTCAATTATTGCTCTGATTTGTTTTCCGCCAGGGCCGATTACTGTACCGATATCTTCTGTAGGAATAGTAAGTGTACAGATTTGCGGTGCATAAGGAGATAAGTGTTCAGCCGGAGCCGTAATAGCTTTTCTCATCTCACCTAAGATATGCAATCTGCCTTCTTTAGCCTGTTGTAAAGCACGGCGCAGTGTTTCGTTAGGTATACCTTTAGCTTTCATATCCATTTGAAGTGCTGTAATACCTGTATCATTACCGGTGACTTTAAAGTCCATATCACCGAGGAAGTCTTCAATTCCCTGAATATCTGTTAACACAACCGGTTCGTGGCCTTCTTCTTTAATCATACCCATTGCAACCCCGCCTATCATGCATTTGACAGGAACACCGGCATTCATCAATGCCATTGATGAACCGCAGGTTGAAGCCATAGAAGTAGAACCGTTGGATTCCAGTACATCTGATGTTACACGGATTGTGTAACCGAATTCTTCCTGAGACGGAAGTGCAGGAACATTAGCTCTTTCTGCCAGTGCGCCGTGGCCTACTTCACGTCTTCCCGGGCCTCTTAAAGGTTTTACTTCACCAACTGAGAATCCGGGGAAGATGTACTTATGCATATATGTTTTTTCTGTTTGCGGGTCAACACCGTCTAATTCTTGTTTCATACCCGGCCCTGCAAGTGTTGCAACAGAAAGAACCTGAGTTTGGCCTCTGGTGAAAACGGCAGAACCGTGAGCACGCGGTATTACACCGACTTCGCACCATATAGGACGTACTTCGGTAGGTTTTCTTCCGTCAGCACGGACTCCTTCTTCAAGAATCATTGCTCGCATAACTTTCTTTTCTGCGGCTTTGAACTCTTCTGCAACAAAGTCAACTCCTGTTTCTTCAATCATTTTTCTGATTGCATGGTCTTCAGGGAGTGCTTCAACTTTTTCTTTAACAAGTTTTTTAGCTTCTTCAAGTTTTTCTTGTCTGTATGTTCTGTCGAAGTTATGATATGCATCAAAAATTATATCGTGAGCTGTCTCGTGAATGATATTTTTCAATTCTGTTGTGTCATAAGGGTTTACGAATTCTTCTCTAACAACTCCGCAAGCTTTTGCAAATTCAACCTGCGCATCGCATTGTTTTCTGATTTCGCCCTGAGCAAATTCTACGGCAGCCATAATATCATCTTCAGTAACGAAGTTGCATCCTGCTTCTACCATGATTACACTGTCATGAGTACCTGCTACAACGATATCTAAGTCTGATTTATCAGCTTGCTGGTGTGTAGGGTTTGCAATAAGGTTTCCGCATTCATCACGGGATACTCTTACTGCTCCGATAGGCCCTTCAAAAGGTGCTCCTGAAAGCATCAATGCACAGGATGCGCCGAACATAGCCAGTGTATCCGGTTGATTCTGCTGGTCGTAGCTGAATAGTTGTGCTACAATCTGGATATCATTTCTATAACCTTTAGGGAATAAAGGTCTGATTGGTCTGTCTATTAATCTTGAAATCAAAATAGCTTTATCACTTGCTTTCCCTTCCGAACGGTTGTAACCGCCAGGGATACGTCCTATAGAAGACATCCTTTCTTCATAATCAATAAGTAAAGGGAAGAAGTCAATACCTACTCTAGGTTCTTTACTTACCACGGCGTGAACGAACAACATAGTGTCGCCGCATCTTACCGTAACAGAACCGTTGGTAGATTGGGCATATTTGCCGGTTTCAACAGTAACTGTTTTACCGCCGATTTCGATTTCAAATTTTTTTGTTTCCGGTATCATAATTACCTTTCATCTTTCTCGCACATCCAGTGCGTTTTTTGTTATACACTTCTGGTTTCGGTTATTATTATACCTCAAAAAGAAAAATTTTGACACACTAAATATTTTATCTAAAATTCAAATTTTTGACCTGCTGCATAGTATTCATACTTCAGTTTGTCGCTGCCTGTAAGTATATTTTTTAGACTTGTTCCGCCAACATACTCGCTTGCCGGTTCTAACTTAGACCTTTGAACCCAGAACCAGAATGAATCATGTCCGAATTGATTTGGTTTTTTTGCACCGTTAACATCAAAAAATATATTTGCGCAGATTGAAGATTTATAGGTAGTTGTACTTATGCTGCCGTCCGGATTTTTTATTACAAGACCGTTTTCATCATAATTTGTTCCAGTATATTCTTTTAAAGCACATCCGCTCTTATTAGTATCTATTGCTATTATTGCGCCGTTTGATAAGATTATTTTTGGCCTTGTTCGACTGTTCTCTGTTGTTGTAGTATTATCGCTGCTGTAACGTTTTGTAGCATATTTTATATTATAGTAAAAAGATTCACAGCCATCTTGATTAGCATTTTCGCATAATTTTGCTCCCTTGAAGTATTTGTTTATATTTCGGGCGACTGTTAGTGCATCATCTTTTTCATTGAATAAAAATGAATTATCTCCTATAAATCCATAATCTTGCTGCGATAGCAACATTACATTATTGAAATCGGAATATACCTTTTTGGCACGGGAAATCAGTTCTTTGTCCTGATTTTTTTGTATTAATGCAGGCAGCGTCATCGCACATA
>DVIU01000292.1 GCA_018711035.1 Candidatus Scatousia excrementigallinarum | reverse complement strand
GTCTATTATACAATAAATAATTTCGAAAGGAAACTATAACCTTGTATTCGACATTATTAATTGAAAACAAATTATACAATAAATAATTTCGAAAGGAAACTATAACCCGTGTACTTCACTTACTGGATATAGTATCATTATACAATAAATAATTTCGAAAGGAAACTATAACTTTATTGGCATTTTTAAGAGTTAAATCCTCATTATACAATAAATAATTTCAAAAGGAAACTATAACCAACTTCCTTATACCAATCTTTATGCTGACATTATACAATAAATAATTTCGAAAGGAAACTATAACCAATGGGAACTTATGATGAAGATGGTTTTCATTATACAATAAATAATTTCGAAAGGAAACTATAACGCTCTGTGCGGCATGTACGGTTACAGCTATATTATACAATAAATGATTTCGAAAGGAAACTATAACTCTCTTTATAGACAGCGTCGGCATGTTTGCATCATAAATTTTCAAATAATCAGTAATTGTCCAAATTTTCTTTCAAATATTTTTTATATTCTTCTTTAAGGGATTTTGGTGTAACAATCTTACATCCGGCACCCCACCTGAACACATGCCAGATAATTTCCCTGCTGCCGCTTGCTTTAAAGTTTACAGTGTAAGTTCCGTTGTCGTTCCATTTGCCGGATTGTGTGGGGTGAAAATTGAATTGACTTGCTTCCTGCGACAAATCTTGTGAAAACAAAAGTTCTACCTCCAGAATTTCTCCATGATAAACACCAAACGACAAATTTGTATACTTTTGCAAGTCAAAATCACCTTTGTCAAAGGTTTTATCTGTTAATTTCAGATTCTCAAATTTATGCAAAAGATAATTATAAATCCCATTCCCCTTTGCTTTTTCTCGTGCAACAAGATAAATTTTCTCCCCGTAAATCATTCCTAAAGGTTCAATTAGGCGCTCTTTGTTGTGATAAATGCCCGTAACCATTTTTGAATGCTGAACAGCCTCACGAATAATCTCTAACGTTTCAAGACTGATTTTGTACTGCGGCATCTGGCGAACGGCGTAGCCTTCTGTCTGCATATAAAGTTCTATGTTATTTTCTAATGACAGAGAATGCTTTCGATTTAGAGATTTGAGTTTTTCAACAGTTTTACCCAGTTCTTCTTTCATTTCTTTATTGGTTGTTCTGCGTTGACATTGTTCAATATTTGCAATCTCTTTCGGGGTAAATGAAATCAGGTTTGAAATGGAATAATTAATAAATCCCCAGTGTTTTTGTGTGTCATCTGTTTTAATTTCGTCGACTGAGGGGAAAATACAGGTAAGGCTATCTCGCATACGCTCTGCCGTTCTGCGTGATACATTGTACCTTTGTGCAATTTCTGTTATTGTAACTCCTTGAATTTTTGATGACATAAAAATTGCAAGGTCTAAAATATCTGAAATTCTTGAGTATCTTGGCTTATCTGACATGATTTTCTCCATAGCGGATTTATAAATTTATCTTATCTTGCGTCCATTTTTGTCGCATCAAACATATACAGTAAAATTTGCGGGCAGATTTTTCGTATTATATATGACAAGGAGCGCAAGCAGCTAATAACCATATATCCTGAAAATGTTACAAGCATTTCGCGCTTAAACTAAATAACGGCATTATTTCTGTTGCCGCGGGGTGTTTTTTGTGTTTTATTATGATTGGAAACGCAATACGGAGGTATTTTAAATTGAAAAAGATTTTAATGACTTTTATGCTGGCAGCCGCTTTTTCGGTAGTTTTTGGCGCAGCGTTTGCCGCACAGTACAGTGCCAAAGACAGAGTAAGCGCGGTTGGTGAAAATTTACTTTCTAAAAACGGAATCCCCGCTTCAAACATTAAATTTGAAGTAACTTCAAAAAGCGTTGATAACTCGACTTTTGCCTCAGACAGAACGGTAAGTATATCAACAAACGACCTTAAATACGCAGGCAACGACAATGAAACCGCTGCCGTTGTTGCAAATGAACTGGGCCACATAATAGCCGGACACGGCTCCAGAAGCAAGCTTGTATCATCAATTACCGGCAGTACATCTTCAACATCCGACGACCTTGCAAGCGGCTTGGTTGAGAATTATAAAAATACAAAAGAAGAAAAAGAAGCCGATGTGATTGCTGTAAATCTTATGGCGAATGCAGGATACAATCCGCTTGCAGCAATTGTTGTCCTGACAAAACAGACTTCAACATACTGGGATGCAATAGCAGGGCAGCCCGCAAACGCGCAAAGAGCCATGAACATATATGATTATTCGCATTACGCTTATCCTAATTCGGTAAAGTCAGGCTACAGCTGCAATGAATATAAAAACTTCCTCGCATATGCAAACGGCATTCTTGAAGAGAGAAAAGACAATTCAAAAACACAGAAAAAATTAGACAAGGAACTTCAAAAATACAGAAAAAACAGTGTTTCTCAAATTACAAAATTCAAAACCAGAGGCGGTATGTCAGGCTGGGATGCTGTTTATGGGATATTAAACGCACAGTAAACAATTATTATAATGCCGGCAAGCCGCACGCATCGCTGCCGGCATTTTTGTTAATATTTATTTAAAAAGCGGCAGATTCTCCATCATTGTTTTTAGGCGTATTGCCACTCTGGGCATAGGTTCCGCTATTGTAAGAGCCTTCAGGCAGCTGTGGTCTGAAATATCATTTATAAGCCTTGTAACTTCTTCTAATTTTATTCCGCCGGGCACCACGCCGACAGCAGGTATAATCTGAGCAGGGTCAAGTACATCTAAATCAAAATGAATAAGAACATTTTTAATCCCCTTTGATTCAAGCCAGTCTGTAACAGGTGCGGAAGTTTCACTTACATCATGCGCGTTTATATGTTTCATACCGAATTTTATCTGGCGCTCTTTTATCTCGTCGCGCTCCCAGTCCCTTAAACCTACAAAAAGAATTTTAGAAGGGTCGATACGCGCAGGAAGCAATGAAATAATTTTCTCATCCCCCATGCCTGCAAGCGCAGCTGCTGCCATCGCATGGTAGCCATGATAAGGGTCGCCGGGCAAAGTAATGTCCGGATGTGCATCTATCCAGATTACTGCGGTATCATCACCGTATTTACCCGCAAGATATGTAAAAGGGGCAACGCTCACGGAGCATTCGCCGCCAAGAACTATAATTCTTTCGGGATTTTCATTTTTTAGGATTTCAAGTGCACTTTTTGTTTGCGCGAATATAACATCCCTGTCAAGCACCCCGTCATACACTTTTCTCTGTGTAATCTCAGTACAGACAGGCACGGTAAGAGTTTTTTGTGCGTCATTATCAGGCGCAAGAAAATTTAAAAGCTCTGCACCGAGATAATATCCTCTCGACGCGTCATCAGCGGGAAGTTCCTTTAAAAGCGAAGAAATATCCGCACCTTGCCACTGGGGATATATCAGCCTGATTGTACGGGGAGCACCTGTCATGACCTAAACCCTATTTTTTAAAAATATCCCAGAAAGAGCCCTGCTTTTCCGGTTTTTCATAAACATAATACACTGTTTCATCATTTAGCTTGACAGTATACCTGGGCAGCCTGCACTCATCAACTATGCCGTCTTTTGTAATACTTGCGACATAATCGCTCGTTGAGAGTTTTTTAATCTCGTCAAGAGCCAATTTTTCCTTCAGCAATTGCTTAATAAATTTCTTGTAATTCGTATCATAGTTCATCATAAAAATATTATATCATATTTTAAAATATAACTCAGATTTAATTTTAAAACTGTGCCGCGCGTGTCAAAATCAAACTTTTAAAGTATATCAAAGAGTTAACAGAAAAACTCAAACGGCCTGAAGCTGTATTATTTTAGAACATAATAATTTTTTCAAACAGACACATATAACGTTAAAAAATATTAACTATTACTAACTTACAAATTTAAGTGTAATTTAACATAAAAAACAAGATTAAATTAACTTTAAGATTGAGCTATATTAATTTTATTATTATATAATCTTAACTATTGAAAAATATTTAAATTAAAATATGATTGTTATATGAATAAATGTGTTATTTATAACAACATATTTAATGAACCTTTTTCTATGCCGATTTGTCCTTTAAGAGCGTATGCTGAAAAAAATAATATTGAGATTATTCAGGAATTTAGAACGCAAATTGGTATTTTTAATAATTTAAATAATGGTTTTTCAAAAATGATATCTTATTTAAAGAATAATAATGAAATAAATAATATTATTTTCTTTAGTACAGGCTGTTTAATTATTTCCTATCAAGAATATTTAAATTTAATGAGTCTTCAAAATATAAATATTCACTTTGTTGAGCAAGAACTAATTCTGGATGATGCTCATAAAGATGAATTACTTGATATGGTTTCTGAAAACTATATTTATAATCTATCGCGCCGAATAGCAATAAATATTGAGTACTATATTTCTCAAGGTCAAATACCTTTTAAGCCTCCGTTTGGATATAAAAAAGCCAGAACTTTAATCTAAGGGCAATACTGAAGTATAATCCAATAAATTGTCCGCATATATGCTTTGTAAATCATTTGGGTTGTCATTTTTAACAAATTCTTTTGCAGCCTCTATTAAATTATCCATATTTATAAATAACTTTTGTTTGATTTTAATATTAGAAGACATTTGTATTTGTTGTATATATCTGACAATAACTGCGCATACCAATTCACATTCATCTCCGGTAATATTTTCTTTAGCTTCTAATTTGTTAAAAATAGGATAATTTAATTTTTGATTTATTGTGAGTTTGTCTGCCAAGCAGATGCTCAAGATAATCAGAATCATTTATCCATAATTTTAAGTAATTTTTCTTGACTTGGGGAAAGTTGTTTAAAAGGTTATTAAGAGAATTGAAATCTATGATGTCAGATAAATCTTTAATTAAACCTTCAAATAATTCTAATATTTTCTGTTTGTTATTGAGAGTTAAATCTAAAGATGTTACAAGAATATATCTTTTAGGTTTTATTCTTTTTATTTTTTTGAGTTCTTCTTTTTTAAGCTTATTAAACAATACTGAGAAATTAGAATTTCTGTAATGCTTGCACTGTACAACAATTTCATAATTATTATCAACGCTGAACAGACAGTCAATACCTTGATCTTTGCCTGCTGCAAAGGTCTGGAAATTTATACCAAACTCTTCTTGCAAAAGATCTCTTGTAATTAATTCAAATTCTTTATTATCCAGTTCTTTGAAGTCGTACATATTACCTCAGTTGTATGAGTGGTAAGTCATTTGCGGAAAGTTCAGGCATTTCTACATCTTTTGTAATAATTTCGTTTTTTATAAGATTTTTCCAAACTTTTTTAAAAATTTGTTTGTATTTTCTCTTGGCATTATAAATATTTATTTCTA
>DVIU01000291.1 GCA_018711035.1 Candidatus Scatousia excrementigallinarum | reverse complement strand
AACTCTTTATTTGAAGGCATACTTTTAAACTCTTGAATTGTAAAACCCTTTTTGCGAAGAGCTTCTGCCGGCAATTTAAAATCACACTCACTACATAGATTGAGCACTATTATCGTATATCCTTTAAAACTTCCATCTTGAGCCAGATCATATTGCCCGCCTTCAGGATTGCCAAATCTATCTTTGGCAGCTGCGGGAATATTGCTTACGCCAGCCCATTTTGTATATGGACTATGATTGCCAGCACGTGAATAATCAATCTGTAGCTCATTGCAATACACACACTGATAATCGTATTTATCTGAACTGCTACAATTTTTTCTTCTTTTATTGCATGAGCAAGATGCAAATTTTCTTGTACCACAAAATTTACACGGGATAAGATTGTTTGCTGTAATTAACTCCGATGTCGAAATTTCGGTACATATATACTTTGCATCTTCAGCTGACAAATCCACAAAGTTGACAATCTCAAAACGCCCATTCTTCTTTACAACTTCAAGCGCAAAGAATTTATTTGTTTTTCCGCACTTTACCTTAATAAACTTCGTTTCCATAAAATTTAAACACCCAGTATCTTTGGTGAAATCCCTTGTCTCAACAATGTCTGTTTATTTGCTATAATATATTTCCTGGCCATCATAAACAAATTATGCTTAGGTTGGCATTTGGTGTTATAGGCTTTATTCCATCGGCGTGTTTTCTCTAAAAATGCGTCGTTTTTCCCAAAATAGAGATAAGATAGTGTTTTTGCAGAAATATCCCATGTAACATCCACGTGAAAACATTCTGTATCGCTTAACTTGACAATATTCCACGCATGATAATCATCATGCCCTATTATTTGCCCACAAACTATTTCACATTCAACTCCTGCTTTATCCATCAATCTTTTAAACGCCTCTGCCACACCCTGACAAACACATTTCTTTGTTATCAATGCCCCATAGGCACTATGCACATAACTTTTTTCAAGATTAGATATCTCTCCAGTACCATAATAAGTAATACTAGAGGCAAGATAATTGTGCGCCAGATAAATTTTTACCTCGGGTGGCATGGGTGGATGAAATAATAATTTCGAGATACGATCAACTTCAGTCTGTATCTCGGTTTCCATCATATTTAGTTTTACACGACCAATACGATATGTAAATTCAAACTCATATATAGATCTTTTGCATACTATATAACCAGTAAACCTTGCCTGAGTAAAATTGGGGTAAAATACGCTATATTTTTCTTTAAATTTGGTAAACGTGGCGCCTATATCAAGTTGTGAATCAGTTATTAAAGCAAGCTTTGTTTTGTAATTTCCGATATACCGACACAAGAGACTTAATATATCGGAAATAGTGGAAACAACATGCACATCATTTATGTCAAAATCATGATTGTGATACTGAATTTGTACTCGAGTCTCCACTTGAAAAAAAGGATTGATCCCTTTCCTAATTTGCATGTCATTAATATAAAATAGCAATCGCGGATTTTGGTTTAGAATTCTTTCCAGTATGGAAGGGTCATACCCGGCAGGTATGTTTATACTTCCATCGAAATTTTTAATTTTATTGATTATCTCATTCTCAACCTGTTTAATATCCATTTTTATAGCAATATAACAAGTAATATAGTTATTAATGTTGCCAAGACAACACCAACGGCTATTCCAATAGCAAAATTGCGTATGCGTCTTTTGCTTTTCGGCGTCAAGCGTGAATATTTACTTTCAGTTCCTATAGTGCGCTCAATTCGTTCATGAGCCGCGCTTGTTTCCTCTTCTTCTGCCCTATCAACAGAACCAACTTCAGAAGATACTATGGCAGCATACAAGACAATATTGTATGGATCTGCCATCCCTTGAGCTAAATTTATTTTATAAGTTTCTGCCTCCGATATTTTTTCTGTGATAGCTATTATTTTGTCTTGCGTTTCTTGGGTATCTGCTCCACGATTCTCTTGGGACAATTTGATTTTTTGATAGCGTTGAACACATTTATTAAGGGAAGTTATCAACTTATCCATACGGGATATTTCCGCGTTAATAAAAAACGCGTCCTTTGCTGTAAATCGAGTTGCTGACGGATAATTCTTGGGGTCTAAACTTAAACAATTTGCAAAAGCCTTGGAGCTGATTGATGCAAATTCTCCTTCACACTTGACTTCTTTCAAATTTACGCATCCGGAAAATGCCTCTTGTTCTATTTTTGTTACTCCCGAATGCAGAATGACCGCTGTTATATCCGCACGGGATTTAAATGCCCCTTTACCAATTACATTAAAGTCCTTTGGAACAACAATTTCTCCTGTCAGCCCTAACTTATCAGCCCTCTTCTTAGTAAGAGTCATGACATAGCTATATTGACGGCTTTTATCACATACCGGACAAAACTTTTCCTCATCTGAATTCCACGAATCGCAATACTTACATTGCCACATATTGTAACCTAATAAATTATAACTTCTTTGCCATTTTAAATACAGTGAGCATTTCAAGTCGGATAAACTGTTCCGTTCCATCCGCCTTGATAAAGTTATAACCCTTTATACCGTTAAACTCTTTTTGCTCTGAACGAACATAACCTCTTTTTTTGATTTGTTCTTTATCAAAAGCAATTTTATGTTCGCTCCAGGGTTCGCAAAAATTTTCTTCGATATGCGGCGCTGCTTTACCGGCAAATCCCATTGCAATTAACTTCTCAACCGTAAAAAACTGAGAAGAATCATCATTACGATATATTTCGTATCCTTTAGTCCCTATATACTCCTTTTTCTCTGAAGCTATAAACCCACGACTACGCAGTTTTTCTTCGTTGAAAACAATTTCATGCTCGCCCCATGGTTCTGCAAATTTTGTCTCTCTTGCAGCTTT
>DVIU01000290.1 GCA_018711035.1 Candidatus Scatousia excrementigallinarum | reverse complement strand
AAGAAATATGATAAAATATAATAATATGTCAGATTATGTTCCCCATATTTATAATTATATTCGCGAGAGTATTGATCCGCATTACGATGACGACTATTATGAAGATATCGATTATAAAAGCTATACAAAACTAAAAAATTATGATGAAATTATTGAAAGTATGTTTAATAAAAAATGAATAAAACTATAATTTCTCGCTTATGCTATAGTAGCAGTATTTTGTATCTTTATGGGGCAAGTTTTATTATGAAAATAAGAAGTTGCTAAATAATATTTAAGTTGACGGATAAAAAAGTTTGTGATAAAATAAAATGCAAGTGGACACTTGCATTTTATTTTTATGAGGTGAAAATTGGATAAAAAAAGAGAAAAGATTATCGATGCAACGATGGAATTGATACTTGAACGCGGTTATACTGCCACAACGACGAAAGATATTGCTGAAAGAGCAGGGGTCAATGAGTGTACGATTTTCAGAAAGTTCGGAGAAAAGAAGGAAATCGTAGTCGAAGGCATGAAGTTAAAAAGATGGCATCCGGATATTTCTGAAGAAACGTTCAGCGATATAAAAAGGGATTTGTCAGAAGATTTAAAAATGTTTATGCGCAATTATATAAAAGAAGTTACGCCGGCTTTTGTTAAACTGTCAATCGGATTGCGTTCGCCGCAAATATACGATATAACGGCACCTTTGATTATGAACATACCGTCGGTGTTTATTAAGTCTTTGTCGGCATATCTGGCTGAAATGAAGAGAAAAGGAAAAATAGGCAATATAGACTGCGAAACTTTCGCATCTAATGTATTGGCATCAACATTCGGATACGTATTTTTCAAAGCGTCGTTTGGTGATGCGTTGATCGAAAGCGAATCTGAAAGATATATAGACGAGACTGTCAGAATTTGGACAGAAGGAGTGTTGAAATGATAAGTGGCGCGCAACTTTTTGTAAAAGCGTTAAAGGCTGAAAAAGTAGATACGTTATTTGCCTATCCGGGAGGGCAGGCGATAGATTTGTTTGACGCTTTGTATGACGATAACACGATTGATGTTATATTACCCAGGCATGAACAGGGGCTGGGTCATGCTGCAGACGGGTATGCCCGTTCTACCGGAAAACCGGGCGTTTGCCTTGTTACGAGCGGACCGGGTGCGACAAATCTCGTTACGGCGATAGCAACGGCAAATTACGACAGCGCTCCGCTAGTTTGTTTTACGGGTCAGGTTCCGACGTCTCTGATCGGCAACGATGCGTTTCAGGAAGCGGATATCGTCGGAATGGTAAGAAGTATTACCAAATATGCCGTTACTGTCAGAAACAGAGAATCTTTGGCTGAAATTATTAAAAAGGCGTTTTATATCGCAAAGACCGGCAAACCAGGAGCGGTACTTGTTGATATTCCGAAAGACATACAACAAGAGATGGGCAGCGATTATTATCCGGATAGCGTTGATATAAGAGGATACAAACCGGTAGAAAATGTGCATATCGGGCAAATAAAAAAAGCCGCTGCTCTATTGGAAAAAGCTCAAAGACCGCTGTTCTTGATAGGTGGAGGAGTGCGGATTTCTCATGCGGAAAAAGAACTTACTATGCTTGTCGAATTAACGGGAGTGCCGGTAGTCACGACGATTATGGGAAAAGGTTCGATTGCCACAGATCATCCGTTGTATTTCGGGAATGTCGGGATCCACGGCGCATACGGAGCAAATACGGCTATAAACGAGTGCGACGTTCTGTTCTCTATCGGTACGAGATTTAATGACCGCGTCGCAGGAAATAAAAATACTTTTGCGAGAAACGCAAAAATAATTCATGTAGATATCGATACGGCTTCGATCTCGCGCAACGTTGCGGTAGACGTTCCAATAGTAGGGGATGCCGCAATTGCATTAAAATCTTTGAATGAAAGATTAAAACCGCTTTCGTTAAAGAAATGGATCGACAGGCTGAATGAGTTGAAGTCGGCATATCCGATAAAAATCTCGAGTGACAAATTAAACCCGCAGTCAGTAATTGAAAAATTGAATACTTTGTTTGACGAACTTATCGTTACTACCGATGTCGGTCAGAATCAGCTTTGGACTACGCAATTTTTGCGGTTGAACGAAAAAAGAAGACTCATTACATCGGGAGGACTAGGCACGATGGGCTTCGGCCTGCCTGCCGCAATAGGAGCTAAACTCGGGAATCCCCGAACTCCGGTTGTTGCGGTGGTTGGAGACGGCGGATTTCAAATGAATATACAAGAACTGGCTACGGCTGTAATAAATAATCTGCCTGTTATCATATGCCTTTTTAACAATAATTGGCTTGGGAACGTAAGACAATGGCAGGAGTTGTATTATGAGCGTCGCTACCAAAGCACTTGTTTGAAAAGAAGAAACACCTGTCCTAAACATTGCAACGGAAATATCGGAAATTGTCCGGTTTATGTGCCGGATTTCGCAAAACTTGCAGATAGTTATTGCATCGGATACAAACGTATAGAACAAGTCAATCAAATAGACGAAGCTTTTGAATTTGCTTTGAACAATACAAGCGCGCCGACGTTGCTTGAATTTATGATAGAGGAAGAAGAGAACGTTTATCCGATAGTGCTGCCGGGAAAAGATCTGTCAACTGTAAAATTCGGGAAGGAGAGCTGATTATGAGAAGAAAAAGATGGTTGTCTTTGTTTGTAGAAAACGACATAGGGGTTTTGGCTGAAATATCAGGCATGTTTGCAGGAAAGGCGTATAACCTTGACAGCCTTACTGTCGGCGTTACAGAAGATAAAACCGTATCGAGAATGACAATTTGTCTTACAAGCGACGACGCGTTGTTTGAACAGATAAAAAAACAATTAAACAGAAACGTCAATGTTATTAAAGTGTTGGACTTGACGGATCAATCTTTTATAGAAAAGGAATTGGCATATTACAAGATAAGTAATATCGGAGCAGATATAACGGATAAAATCCTGAGGGTCGTAAAAGATTTCAATTTAACGATTGTCGATACGGGTCCGGATTTTGTTTTGCTGCAAAGCGTTAATTCTCAAGAAGGCAACGATAATATCGTATCGAAATTGCAATTATTAAAATGCAAAACAGAAATTGTGCGGGGTGGGAGTGTTGCCGCATATTAAAAAGTCTTTGTTAATTTGCGTAAAAGTGGTAAAACTGATGAGGAAGAAGAATTTTTAAAAAAGTTTCCGATTGCGGTGCGGGTGAATATTTAGAAATCAAGCGTAATTTAGTGTTTCATCCGATTTTTACACGCAAATATGCAGAAAACGTGCCATTGCTTTCTTTTATCGGATATGGTAAAATAAACTGACTGATAAAGAGGTGAAAAATGACTCGTAAAAATGAAGAAAAAGAATTAATGGTGCAAAAATGGTTCGAAATGTGGTTAAATCAAAATAGCCAAGGAATAGAAGAATTATTTTGTAGAGACGCAATTTATGTCGAAAGTTGGGGACCGAAATATACCGGATTAAACGATATTCGGCATTGGTTTGAAGAATGGAATACACGCGGTAGTGTTAAGACTTGGGAGATCAAACAGTTTTTTCACAAGGACGAACAGACGATTGTAGAGTGGTATTTCTGCAACGAAATGAAAGACGGAAGGAAAGAGGAGTTTGACGGACTTTCTTTGATCAAATGGGAAAACGGTAAAATCTGTTTTCTGAAAGAGTACGGGTGTAATATCAATAATTATAATCCGTATGAAGAAGGCAGTAAACCCGTTTTCAGAGATGAGAAAAGTGAGTGGTTCTGATAGGAGAAGTATATGAGTGAACTTCGTAAAATACCCAACGTTGGGAAAACGACAGAAAAAGACCTCATTGCAATGGGGTACACGACCATAGCATCATTGAAAGGAAAGAAGGCCGAGCAACTTTATAAAGAAGAATGTGCTTTACGCGGAGAATTCATCGATCGTTGTCAATTGTATTTATATCGCGCCGTCTAATATTTCGTAAATTCAGAAAATCCTGATCTTTTTAAATGCCCTTGGTGGTTCTGGAAGGATGAATTTGTAGAACCTTCTCCTTGCGGGGCATTATGCGTAGAGTGTGTGCTTTTCCCTAAAACTTGCGAGGGGAGCCGCAAAATAAAAGGAAAAGTATACTGGTTGCAATACACGGGCGGAGATGTGTGCAAAGTTTATGATTGCTGTGTCAATCAGAATGGACAAACAAATTGCGGAAAATGCGACCATCTGCCTTGCGAACGCTTTACAAAAGATCCCACAATTTCTGATGAACAGAACGAGGAAAATCTAAAAAGAATGATAAAAAGATTGAAAGGATAAGATAGGAAAATGAATATTTACAAAGTAATCGATGAAAGAACATGGAAAAGAGCCACTCATTGCGAGGTTTTTCGAAACTGTATAGAACCGAGTTTTTGTCTTACCTTTGATCTGGACGTTACGAAGTTTTATCGCGAAATCAAAAAGAATGGGCTGTCTTTTACTTTTGCGTTGGTATACATCGTGACCGAGTGTGCGAATCAGATCGAAGAGTTTAGGTACCGTTTTTTGGATGGAAAAATAGTTTTGTTTGATAAGATAGACACGGCATTTACATATC
>DVIU01000289.1 GCA_018711035.1 Candidatus Scatousia excrementigallinarum | reverse complement strand
TCTTATTGATGAAATCCTCTATTTCATCAACCAATTTTAATGGAACTATATTATTGTTTTCAACGCCTTGAATCTGGTCTATTTTACCTTTTGCAGTAGTCATCCCAACAAGCGGTTCCCACAACTTAGCTTTATTACGTTCCAGATAAATATAAAAATCACCGTCCTCTAGTGCAGCCTCTGCCTTATCTACGCTCGATCTTGTACACCAGTTTTTACAGCTTAAAATTTCCAGCTTTTTTATATTTGCTTCTTTATTAAACGGATCATGCTTAATTGAAGGAATCTTTACCCATACAGAATTATTCTCGGATAGATTCATATCCATCAAAAGATTATCACGCAAGCGATGTGTGTAATAGTCCAAAAATGATATATTAGCACAAGCAACTTGCCTATCTTTAGGTGCTAAATCATTAAAATAATTCACAGTTTCTTTCAAAGCTTTTTGATTAAAAGGAACCGGAATATGCCTGTTATTTTCTTTTACTTCACTGTTAACAGCATTCCAAACAATCAACTTTAATGCATTATTATTTTCTATTTTAGCGGCCAACTCTTCATCAACAGGTTCATCAAATAAGCCTTTTGCAGCTCCAGGTTCTTGTAAAAAATTTTTCCATTTATTTAATCTGTCGGCACGAGCTTCATTTATTTTATTTATTGAATATTCACGAATATCTTGTGGAATGTAACTTTTCCACTTAATTTTATCAACCATAGACTTTTTAAATGGTCCGAACACCATATTAAAATTAAATACTTGCTTTATTGCAGCTGCAATATTTTTTGCAGATAACAGACTGCCGTCTACTTGAAATCTTTTATCTCTTCCGAAAATCTCTGCTGACAAAAATTCAAATGTAGATGCGTACATTGAGGGCATTGATTTACCTCTAAACTGGACAGTATCGCAATCCGATTGGTTTAATAGAGGTTTTACGAGTCGTTGGTTATTATTTAACTTATTAAAAATATTTTGTTTAGGTAAAAAATAAATATTATCTATACTAGAGGGCATAATACAATCCTTTATTTTTTATTTGTATATTATACCCAGACTAAAATCTGTAAATATAAAATTTTGCGCTTTTACACATCATTTATTAAGAAATATTAAGACACGAAAACGGGACGTTTTCGACGTCCCGCTGCTATTATATTTTGGCTTATTTCAATATCTAATTTATCTATGTGCATAGCCATTTGGAGTTTCACAGCAGAGGTCAGCACAGAGATAAAAATTCAATCTTTAATTTTTGCGAAATGCTGACCGACAGTGGGTCTACGTGCGTAGCACTTAATTTAAGCCTAATTGATTTCTGTAGAACCCGTTGCTTGCAATTTTCTGTTGAACCAGATTGTTATTGGAGCTTGATGCAAGATACAATCCGCTAATTTTATCTAATCTTCTTGTCAATCTGCTGTCCGGATAAACTTTTGATGCAACTTTAACTCTTGTCCAGCAGGCAGCTTCTTTTGATGTTGCAAGAGTTTCTTCTTCCAAATCAGCACTGTAGCCTGTGTGATAGCTTTCATGTGCAATTAGGCATGCAATCTGTTCTGCCGGTGCATTTCTGTATACTGAATTGATTAAAATTACACGTGTACCAAAATTATTATATGTGCTTACTGCATAAGCATTTTTACCATTCATAACCATAGATAAATCATCAAACTTAATTCTCATACCATATCTCTGAAGATTTCTAAAAACATCGTTTTCCCCTGCTTGTTCCAGAACTCTCATCGCTGCTACGATTTTGGCATCAGTAGAAAAATCTGTTACTCTGTACGCAAATGCCTGACCTACACTGAAAAATAAGAATGCAAATAAAACTAATACTACTTTTTTCACGACATAAACTCCTAATCAACTTTTTTTGTTTTTCCTTATGTGAGTGTTTACGGCGTGTTTTCTAAAATCTTTAGCAAATACATCTCTGTTGTTACATAAGTTTACAAAACTCAATAAAACTTCATTCAAAAAGGGTCAAAACCCGCATATTACCTGCATGGTTATTCCACTTAACGAGTTTTAAGATATAATAAGAAAGAAGAAACTACATGAGAACAATTTTACATTTCTTAATATTTGGAGGATTTTTATGAATAAACTATTTTGGAAGAGGGCCGGTATAACTGCTGTGAGTGTAATTGGCGGTGCTTATGCAGTGTTTCTTATTTCGCCTCTTATCTTAAATCCGATAGTTGACAGTTACATACCTCAGATTAAGAATATTATTCATGAAACTTCTGGGCTTAACTCCGAATTAACAAATGTAAAAGTTGTCACAACCCCAAAACTTACAGCAGGTTTGAAAGTCGGAAAATTTTCACTTCTTGAACCTGACAACACCCGGATTTTTTCAGCAGATGACTTTCAGGTAAAAATGTCTTTACTTCCTATTCTTGCCGGAAAAATAAGAGTTGATGCTGTTCAGCTCAAAAACGCAAACGCAAATATTCAAATCAATAGTGACGGTCATTTTGCTGTCGAAAAATATTTGCCAAAAACTCCTGACACTGACTCAGTCAACTCTCTCCCTGAAAACAGAGAAAATGTTTCATCGCTTCCTTTTGGATTAAAACTTTCTAATCATCTGCCTGATATAAAAATTGATGGATACGATATTATAATCACAGACGGAACAGACAAGTACACTCTGAGCGGAAATAAAACTGAAATTACAGATTTTATTGTTAATAAAAGCATAAAAGTTAAAGCATCCGGAAAAGCGGTATTGAAAGATAGAGAGCAATTTCATTACAATATAAAAGTTCTTAATAAAATCATGCCGGATGTTGAACTTAATGATATTGTATTCACTCCGCAAGCTCAGGAAGAAACAGCTCAGGAATTTGAAATGCCTGACATTATCGGTATTTTAAAAGGAATTTACGCAAACAATCTTACAGCAGATGCTGATGTTAATTTACTGATTGAACGCAACAACATCAAGGGTAATGCAAATTTTACAAACCTGTCTGTAATTAATCTTCCGCCAAGTATTGTTAAACTAAAATTCAAAGGTGAAAGCATTGATATTATTTCGGATATTTATACTGCAAAAAATGAAGTTTCAAAGATAAACGGCTTAATCAAAACAGGTAAAAATCCAAATATTGATTTAAACATAAAATCAAAAGTTGAAATTTCAAATATTTTAAGGATAGTAAAAGATGTAGCGTTAATCTTTGATATAAGAGATTTACAGACACTTAGTGCAAACGGGAAACTTGATGCAGATTTCAGTATCAAATCTAACCTTAAAACAGTGAAGTCAAGCGGGTATCTAAAGATTCCTTCTGCGGATGTTTATTATGGACTTTACAAAATAGGAATAGATGATATTAATGCAGACGTTAGACTTGATAACAACAACATCAATATAAATAATATAGGATTCACAATACTAGACCAGCCGCTTAAACTTTTTGGAACAATAACCGGTGATGCTGTAAGTGATTTACACCTGAGTGCAGAGAATTTAAGTTTAAAGGGACTTCTTGTTGCAGCGGGACAAGCATCATTAATGAAAGATAATCAGGTTAACTCCGGTCTTGTGTCATTGAAAGTTGATATTCAGGGGAAATTGGATAAAATTAATCCGGCAGTAAAACTTAATCTGGATAACATTAACATTAAAAACATTCCTTCAAATACATCTCTGAGTGCGCCTTCAACAATAGTCGGAATATCCGGCACATCCTTAAGCGGAAAAGTAGAGAGTAAAAATATAAAAATCATAAATCCTTGCGCGAAAGTTTCAATACCGTCACTCATCGCGAATATTTCAGAAAAAGAAATTTTCATTCCGTCAACTCCTGCTGCGATTGAAAAAATAAACCTCAATGTTTCAGGAAAAATTACAAATTATCTTATTGAAAAAATCGGCCTTGATTTTGTTACAACCGGTGACATCAAATCAAAATTAACAGGTAATATGAATATCGCAAAACAGACCCTTAATTTAAATTACGCAACGACAGAAAGCTCAACCATCATTATTCCGATGTTTGACAAATCTAAAATGACATTCAGCGGAAATATTTTCATTACAGATAGCATGATGAACCCTGTAATCAAAGGCGATGTGAATATTCCTGAGCTAACAATACCGGAAATTCCTGTCACAATGGAAAATCTTGATATTAAATTAAACGGACATATACTTAACGGAACCGCAAGCGCCGCAAAATTCACATCAGGAGGAATAAAGGCTGAGAATCTGACTTCTGATTTTTCTATGAAAGGCGATAAATTCTATCTCAATAAGCTTAAGGGCGATGCTTTTGACGGTAAAATCAATGGTAATATTGTTTACAATCTTTCTAATGCACAAACCGGAATTATCTTTTCAGGTGAAGGATTAAATGCCGAAAAAGCTGTATACGGATGTG
>DVIU01000288.1 GCA_018711035.1 Candidatus Scatousia excrementigallinarum | reverse complement strand
TCTACTGCGTATTTCCAATCTATAGGGAAAAACTTTGCGTTTTCGGAATAGAATGATTTATATTTTCTAAATTCTGAAACTCTGGCAAATCCCACGGCACCCGTAGGGCAATAAAGGTCTTCATTATCCTGCGAGCGAGACTGCATGGGATTACTAAGAAGAAAATCTGCTACATTATTATCTTTCATTTTGAAAGCCCACCACGGGTTCATAAAACCAAATTTAAAGCACGTTAAAACGGTTGCTGCATTAGCATTTTCAAAATACGAATATGTATCTTTGATAATTTGAAAGTTTCTAAGAGGACACGATACTTGTAATGAACAAAAATTATCATATTCCTTATCCAACTTTTTCAGGGTGTATATCATAACATCAGCAAGAGTAGAATTGTCATCACTGTATTTATCTCTCAAAAACGGGACTTTTGCGCCATATTTAATGGAAATTTGCGCATATTTTTCTGAATCAGTAGACACAATAACATCATCAAAAATTTGACTTTCTAAAGCTGCCTCTATTGTATGAGCAATCAAGGGTTTTCCCATAAAATCCATGATATTTTTATCCGGAATTCTTTTTGAGCCACTTCTTGCGGGAATAATTGCAATATTTCTTACCATATAGTTCTACCTCCATCTACAACCAGATTGTGACCTGTCATGTAGACAGACTTATCACTCAATAAAAATTCAACTGCGTAAGGAGTTTCTGCTGGATTAAGCATTCGTTTTAACGGGGTTATTTTAGCAAATTTTTCCTTAAATTCCTCATCCACACGGCCATCTACACCTCCGTAGGAAATTGAATTTACCTGAATATTTTTATCCTTAAATTTTATAGCAAGCTCTTTTGTAAGATGTATTAAAGCAGCTTTTGACACAGAATACTGAACTGGAGTCTCTACAAGAGGATTTTTATATAAATAAGGATTATATGGAACAACACCATACATAGAAGCGATATTTATAATTTTCTTCAATTTAGACAACGGATGATTAGCCAACTTAAATGACAATTCATAAGGTAATACAACATGAATAATATATTGATTTAATAAATTGTCTCGAGGTGATAGTCCGCTAGAGTTTACATTTAAATAAGTTGAATTAGTAGCATTGTTTATCAAAAAATCAGGGAAAATATTGAATATTTCTAAATTTTGGATTATTAAATCAACTGCATTCTCCTGCATTAAATCAACCTCTATTCCGATTAATTCGGGATGTTCACCAAATAAATTACAGAATTTTGCTTTATTCCTGTAAGTTCCAATAACTCTATAACCTTTACTTAAAAAATATTTAACGTATTCTTTTCCTATCAGACCGGTCACACCTGTAATTAATATAGTTTCCATTATTTTATCTCCCATAAAGAAGGATTTATCATCCTTATATCATCAACTTTAAATTTAGAATACTCAACTTCTCTTACATTAATAAAATACATATTCACAATCTCTTGTATTTCCTGTAAACTTGTACACCCAACAATAATCCGGTCTATTTCAGGAAGATTTTTTATAAAGTTTAGAGCATATGCGATTTTCGGTGCCGGAATCGATTTTAAAACAGGAACAATTGAAGAAAAATATGAATTAACTTTTTCAGGCTCCATTAACAAGAGTCCTTGTAAAAAGGCAGAGCGGGTATGAATTTCTATACCTTGCCTCTTTAAATCTTTTAATAAAGGAACAAACCTCTGGTCTAATATATTTAAAGGCAACTGTACAATTTCTATAGGATACAGACGAATTATCTGCATTAACTCTTCAGGATTATAAACAGATACTCCTATTTTAGAAAGACCTTCTTTGTGTTTAAAATCAGTTGCGAGCTCCCATAAATTTTTACCATAACAGCTAAGCAAATCATTTGCCTCATGAAACAACAGCCCATACAATTCATTTTTTGAGAGTTTTCGTTTTGATTCTTCCAGAGCTGTTTTAAAAAGTTTAATATTTTCACATATCTCTAAATTTTTATCGGCCCTTACAGTTTTGGTAATAATACGAAAACCATTTAAATCAAAATTTCCCAAAACTTCTTCACTATTTCCGTAAACACTTGCAGTATCAAGGTATTTTATTCCGTTAGATTTTGCAAAATCAAGAATGCGCAAGACTTCTTCCGGTTTAACCTGACCGTTTGTATTCGAGATTCCGTAATTGCAGCCGAACTGCACTGTTCCTAAGCCCAGTTTAATCATGCTGCAATACCCCATATTGGAGCTTTAACTAGGTTGCCCCCCCCCCCGAAATCACAAGCTATGACAGGATTTAAGACTTGAGACCCCTTATTCAGAATTCTATACTTCATTTCTGCAATATTCCAGTCTTCTTCATTATCAATATCTTGGACTTCAACTTCTGGTAGAATTATTGGAATTGAATATCCGCAATATAAAGTCTGCTCATTTTTTAACGTTTCTGTTTTCAGAAAATAAAATTGCCCTGCATCATGATAAATAGGTTCCAAATCCTGAGATCTTACATTGTAATTTTTAGGATAAATCATTTTCAACTTATTTTCTCTAATAATTAAAGCTCTCTGCGGCGGATAAGAATATTTCACCACGGGCAGAACACTGTCAGCATTGCATTCCTCCAATTTATTCATTGATTCACACAATCTTGCTGAATTTATAAATGGAGCAGTAGGGTAAATACAACAGACTAAATCATATTCTTTTCCGCATTTTTTATATTCGCCCAAAACTTCCAATAATACCGGCACTGTCATTGCTGTGTCACTTGACATTTCAGGACTTCTAAAAAACGGAACCTTTGCACCGTATGAGCTAGCAATTTCTGCAATTTCTTTATCATCAGTAGATACCATAACCTCATCAAAAATATTTGATTCTAATGCAGCTCCTATAGAATAAGCTATAATAGGTTTCCCGCAAAAACTTTTTATATTTTTTCGGGGGATTCTTTTAGATCCGCCCCTGGCCGGTATTATCGCAATACTTTTCATAAATATTATCCTTCTTCCAAAATTCTTCTCAAAAATTTAGCATCTTGTTCAAAATCATCTAAATTTTCTTTTGATTTTTTGTTTGTTTCTATTACATAAGTTTTCTTAGAATTGACAAGATTTTTAATTTTTTTGAAATCAAGTTCTCCACAACCATAATTTAAGTGCTCATCAAGTTCTGTATTTATATAAATATCACTTAAATGGATACATGAAGGAGAAAGTTCCAAAAATTTTTCTATATAATTATACGGATCTTCTCTGTGAGAATTTGCACTGCATATAGCATGACCGATATCCAAACAGAATCCGCAACAGGCATATTCTTTTATATACTTTATAGACTCTATTGTACTTCCGGTGTAGACATCCGCATTTACAAACGGAAGCGTAATATGCGGTTTGTTTTCTATTAAAACACGTTTATCATTAAAATTCTTTATTTGAGATGCACATTGTTTATAATCCCCGCCAGTTCCGCCATGAACGATAATCATATCCGAATTAAGCATATCAGCGTATTTTTTTGTTTGTGCATAGATCTTTTTATTAAAATCAAATTTTTGAGGATTTGATAAATCCACATTATGCGCACTGTGTGCCATATGAACAGAAAAAGGAATTTTTACCCTGCTCCAAATTTTTATATTATCCAAAGTATCAGGAACTATATATAACTCAATAAAATCGAATATATGTTTCTCGTATAAAACCTGTGCAGGTTTTATATAATTGTCAATATTTGTACTCCATAGTTTCAAACCTATTTTAGTCACAGAGGTCACCTTTTTTAATATAATCACCAGCATTCTTATTAATAAGAAGTTTTTTGGATAGAACAAATTCTTTTTCATAAGGAGAATATGAATCTACTGGTGCCGGTCTTAAATATTCAATGTCATCTTCGCAAATAATATCGCCTTTAGCTTTATTGAATTTAAGTCTTATAGCACGACGCTGAATAACAACAGTATCCCGTTCGTTGTATTCTATACGCTTTATCCCGTCACCCATTGCGGCTTCCAATTCTCTTGTAGCACCCACCATATCTTTCCAGGTTTTGGGATTCATTGCAAAATGATGATCTGGCCCTATTCGGCTATTATCATCTGTAAAATGCTTTTCTATCACTCTTGCTCCCAATGCAACAGCACCCAAAACCGTAGAATAACCCTTTGTATGGTCACTTAAACCCAATAAAATTCCCGGGAATTTTTCCTTGAAGGTATTTAATGCATTAAGGTTTATATACTTAAAATTTTCTAATTCGGCAGTGTAATTAGTATTACATTGCATTAGAATAACTTGTGAATTATATTTTTCAACTGCCACAACAGCTCTTTCTGTATCTTCCATATCAGAAGCCCCACAAGCCAGCAAAACTGGCTTACCTATTTTTGCGACATATTCCAGAAACTCAATCCATGTAATGTCACCGGAACCAATTTTTATTGCGTCTACAAACGATTCGATTTCATCAACGGCAGCATAATCGTAAGGAGTCGTCATAAATTCTATACCGACTTCGTTACAAGTTTTTATAAGTTCATCATTCCACTCCCTGCGGCATTCATATTCCTTATAGACATTAAAAACTGATTTTTTCCAGTTCTTTTGGTGAGACTGTTCTCCTCCCAGATGCTTAAACCCATAGTCAGATACAATTTTTTCAGCCAGAAAATGCTGAAATTTCGCACAATCAGCACCGGCTTCCTTTGCGAGATAAATAAGGTTTTTAGCTCTTTCCAAATCCCCGTCATGGTTTGCGGCAATATCTGCAATGAAATAAGCAGGTTCATCCAATGCTATACGTCTTTTTCCGATAAAAATTTCTTTAGCAAATTTCATCATATTCCTCTTTTATTTGTTTAATAACAGCTTCCAAATCCGGCAATTTATACCCTAAAAGACTTTCTGCTTTTGAAACATCAAGCCCTAAACTGTCAGCCCTTTTAGATACCAACTGAGATACACTTCCTATTTTCGGTTCTATAAGAGGCAGCTCCAGTACATCAGACAGGCAGTTGATAAATTTTGCTTTTGAAAACACTTCAGAAGAAGCTAAATTCAAAATTCCTGTAGGATTTTTGGGTAATAAATCAAATAATGCTTTTGAGAACTGTGTTACAGTTATGCTTGACGTATAATAATCATCAAAAAGCGTCATTTTTTCTTTGTTTTTTAAAGAATTAATAACCCATTCGAGAAAAGTTGGCTGTTCAGCCCCTTTAAATCCGATAATATTTGTTCTTACAACCAGTGATTTTGGATTTGTAAGTGTAAAACATTCACCAGCAAATTTTGTTCTGGCATATTCATTTAATAATTTAACTTCTGAAGCTTCATCGTGTTTACAGTCTTTGTCACCGCAAAAATAACCGTCAGTGGATATAAACACCAATTTAAAGCCTAATTCTTTAGACAAATCGGCAAGAAGTGCATTTGGACGAGCATTGGTTGTATATGCAAGTTGCGGATTACTATCACACAAAGCGTGATTGACAATAGCACAGGTATTTATAATAACATCAAAACGATGTCCCCTTACAAAATCTTCCAAATCTTTATTTGACGTAATATTTAAACAGACATCCGTATTAGAACGGGCCACGCCTGTATAATGAATATTTCTGGCAGATGCTTCCTTAACAAGTGCCTGACCTAAAAGACCTGTTACGCCAAGAATACACAACTCCATAATTTAAATCTCACTTATAAGTTTTTTCATTTCCTCTATGGTAAGCCATCTGTCATTATTTCCGGAATGGTATTCAAAATTATCCGGAACTCTTTTTGCATTCGGGTAATAATAATCAATACTTTCCATTTTTATTTGAGGAAGAATAATATAAAAATCGTTAAACTCAATAGTATTTGGTGCATCAGCAACCGTTATCATTTGTTCATGTATTTTCTCACCGGGTCTGATTCCAACCTCAACAATCTTTTTATCAGGTGCAATTGCTTTCGCTAAATCCGGCATACGCATGGATGGTATTTTCTTTACATATAATTCTCCGCCCTGCATATGTTCAATAGCTTCCAATACCATATCAACCGCCTGCTCCAATTTCAACCAGAATCTGGTCATTCTCATATCTGTAATAGGAAGTTCCCGGGCTCCTTCTTCTACTAATTTTTGGAAAAATGGTATTACGGAACCTCTTGAACCTGCGACATTACCGTATCTTACAACCGCGAAACGTGTATCTTTATCACCGCAATAAGCATTTCCTGCAATAAATAATTTATCTGAGCATAATTTTGTTGCACCATAGAGATTTATAGGTGCACATGCTTTATCAGTAGAAAGAGCTACAACCTTTTTAACTCCTTTATCAATAGCAGCTTCAATAATATTTTGAGCACCAAAAACATTTGTTTTAATAGCCTCAAAAGGATTGTATTCACAAGCCGGAACCTGTTTCAAAGCTGCGGCATGCACAACTATATCAACTTCTTCAAAAGCTCTCATTAAACGTTCTTTATCTCTTACGTCACCTATAAAAAACCGTAAATTTTCTTCACGGGACTTAAATTCCGGCATGTTCTGCATTACAAATTGTTTATATTCATCTCTGGAGAATACAATAATCTTTTTTACATCCGGATATTTTTCAAAGACAGTTTTTATAAACTTCTTCCCAAAACTTCCAGTACCACCGGTAACCAAAATAGTTTTACCATTTAACATCTTAACTTAGAGCCTTTCCCCTGGTTTGCATATTATATATGCAAACCAGATTTATTCATGAATAAATCGCTTTTTACATTTAAATATAACAAAAACAAAAATTTAAATAAAGATAATAAAATAAAAATGCCGCGTCTCGGAATCGAACCAAGGACACAGGGATTTTCAGTCCCTTGCTCTACCAACTGAGCTAACGCGGCATTCTTATTTTATTTTTCTCATGCCATTTCTGGCACATTTCTTATTATACTTGCTGAATATCTCAAGTCAAGAGATTTATTGAGGGCCGAGGTATAAGGTTACATTACGTCCCTCAAGCTGAGGTTTTTTCTCAATTACGAGGGGTTCGTTTTTCAAATCTTCGATAAATCTGTTTGCAAGATCAAACGCAAGGTTTGAATGCTGCATTTCACGTCCTCGCATCATAATAACGACTTTTACCTTATTTCCCTGAGCAATAAATTTCTGGATACTTTTAATTCTGACCAGATAATCATGGGTATCTATTTTGTATCGAATCTTCACTTCTTTAACATCAACAGTATGTTGTTTTTTCTTAGCTTCTTTAGCTTTCTTTTCCAATTCGTATTTATATTTACCGTAATTTAAAATTTTTGCAACAGGAGGTTCCTGATTAGGGCTTATTATTACAAGATCTAAATCCGCATCGTAAGCCATTTTTAAGGCTTTTGAAGTTTCTACAACCCCGCGGTTTTCTCCTTTTTCATCAATTAATCGTACTTCTTTTGAACGAATACGTTCGTTCATAATTGCTTTATCTTTGTCCTTTTGTCTGTTGTCGTTAGCTATTGTCGTGTCTCCTATAGTTTTATAACAGGTATATATTAGCACAAGCACACAAAAATCGCCACTTTTCAAAAAGTATTTTTTTGTAACAAAATGTTAATTACCTTAAAACACCCTATTGTCAAGTGTTTTAAAAAATACACCAAAAACATGATTAAAGTTTTTCATATATATATCCGATATACAATTTGTAAGACGGAAAAAACTAAATAGGAGTATTATTTATGATTACAAAAACCCCAGAATGCGAAATTCAGAGTGAAATCAGCATGCAAGACTTATCTGTAGTCTCAATGGAAGTTCCGATTCAAAAAATGTTCGACGAATTTATGGTCTTTATCTCCAAAACAGATTTTGAATAGAGGGTATTAAAGTTTTTCCAGTATGAAAAAGAGTTAACACAAGAGGTTGACTCTTTTTTATTAGCCAAAAGGCTTGAATTTTAAAATTTTTAGTTTATAATCATATTACAAATGCACACAAGACTAGGAAAGGTGGTGAAATATAAATGGCAGAAGTTAAAGTTGGCGAAAACGAATCTATCGAAAGTGCTTTAAGACGTTTCAAGAAAAAGATTCAAAAAGCCGGTATCCTTTCCGAAGTTAAAAAACGCGAAAGATACGAAAAACCTAGCGTAAAAAGAAAACGTAAGTCTGAAGCTGCTCGTAAAAGAAAAGTGTAAGATTATTAAAGATAAAAAAGAGGGACTGAAATTCAATCAGTCTCTTTTTTTACGAAATTTCTTCAGAGCATAAAATAGCGCGAACTTCCGCTTCTTTAGTTTTATCCATAAGTACAACAAGTACATCACACTCCGAAATCTCTGTGCTTCCGGTAGGAACAATATATTCTCCGTTTTTATACACAAGACTCACGAGTGCGCCTTGAGGGAGATTCAATTCATAAATTTGTTTTCCTGCTGCTTTTGAGCAGGTAGGAACAGTAAATTCTATCATCTGATTATTTGTATCTTTTGCCCCGTATTCAATAACGGAATCATGGCTAATTTCAAGCGGGGCGTCGACTCCTAGAATTTTTGCAATATAAGGAATAGTTGTCCCCTGCAAAAGAACAGAAATAATTACTACAAAGAATACAATATTAAATATTTCCCTAGCATGCGGAATATTTTCAGTCAGAGGAAAGGTAGCAAGAACAATCGGAGCTGCCCCTCTTAAACCAACCCATGAAATCATCAATTTCTCTTTAAAACTACGCTTAAACGGTATAGTTGTAATAAAAACGGCAAGCGGTCTTGCAACAAAGGTTAAAATTACCGCAATAAGAAACGCCTGACCGGTATAAGCAAATCCATCTCTGAAGTTTACAAGCATACCCAGTATTAAAAACATGACTATCTGCATTAGCCAAGCAATAGCATCGTGAAATTTAATTAAAGTTTTCTTATTTACAAATTTCATTGCTGCCATTGCCAAACCGCAGACATAAACACCAATAAAGCCGTTACCGCCTGTTAGAGTTATAAACGAATAACTAAACAGAACAGAAGCCAGTGTTATAACAACATATAAGCTGTCATATTCAAGTTTTATTTTATTGATAATTAAAACTGTTGCTTTAGCAATAATAAGCCCCAAAACAATACCGAGCAGCATTTGTTTGAAAAAATCAAAAAAAAGTCCTACAGGATTAATCTGCCCTATAATTAGTCCAATGACACCAAGCGTAAGAAATACAGCCATAGGATCGTTGCTGCCTGATTCAAACTCCAAAAGAGGTCTCAGATTATTTGTAAGACTAATGCTTTTTGACCTTAAAACACCGAATACAGCAGCGGCATCGGTTGAAGATATTATACCGCCAAGTAAAAGGCATTCCAAAAAGGAAAGATTAAGCAAATAATAACTGCACACACCTGTAATGAGGCCAGTGAGAAAAACGCCGAATGTAGCAAGAACAGAACCTTCTGCAACAACCGGCTTTAACTCATCAATATTTACGCTTAATCCGCCCATGAAAAGAATATATGATATGGCAACAATACCAACAAACTGAGCAAATGTATAATCTTCAAAATAAATACCCAGTATTCCGTCAGAACCGGCAAGAATACCAACGAAAATAAATATTATTAAAGAAGGAACCCCGAATTTACCGCCTATTTTATTAAAAATAATGGCACACATAAGCAGGATTGCCGCAATTAGTAAGATTTCATTAATAATCATTTAGTTTCTATAAAGTTCGTATTTGGAATATATTCGCTTCTTCCGTCAAAATCAATCTTATTTATAATAGTAGCACGTTTTTTACGGAAAAGCATATCCACAAAGGCTTCCAGTCGGGTAATAAATCCGGCTTCACCGGTTTGTTCGTCAACAGTAAGATGTAAAACAGGTTTTGAGAACTGTTTAGCTTTGCGCGTAATACGTTCCACCATAAGTGAATCAGGGCCGCAGCCAAAAGCATTCAGAGCAATTATGCCGTCAATTTTGTTATCTTTAAGATAATGTCCGGCAGTACCTGTCATTTCAAATTCATTAGCCCAGTATAATTTTTCACCGAGTGCATTAATTCCTTCAAGCATCTGTTCTGTAGATAGCTGTAATGAAGTATGAACTTTTACATCCATGTTTTCGAGTTTATCAATAATTTTCATGGAAGCCCGATCATCATAAATATTATAACCATGCGCAACCAGTGCAATTGAAATAGGATATTCTCTTGTATTGTTTTCAATAAATACTTTTCCCTGTAAAGCATAGTTCATTGCTTTTTTATAACTCATACCGGATTTAGACATAATATGAAAGTTATTATATGTACGCCATCCGGCTTTTGAAGCTTCTTTGATAAGTTTTTCATCAGTAATACCAAACGGAGCAGCAGCTTCTTTTAAAAATTCATAGAGTCCCTGATTTTTTTCGGATTTATCCAAAGTAGCTTCAACGAGAGTAAAATCTTTTTTTACTACATTTCTGATTAAGTCCGGCAATCCCCTGATTTTAGAACAATTGTAAATTTTATAATCAACGGACTGTATAGACGGAACAAAAATCTTATCAATACCTTTATCAATAAGATTAAGCACATGCCCGACATAAATTTTTATAGGGAGACATGTTTCGGTAACAACAAGCGCAGAACCGTTAGAAAGAGTTTGCTTGGTTGTAACATCGGACAAAACAATTTTAATACCGAGTGCCGAGAAAAAGCCGTGGTAGAACGGATAATTGTGATAGAAAGACATTGCTCTCGGAATACCTATTACTTTGTCGTTATTTTGTGTCATTTTAGAGAATCTCCCCAGTTTAATATTTACTACTTTTATAATACTTCAAAGTTAAATTTTTTGGAAGCAAAAGAAATAAAACTTAATAAAACACAGGAACTTGCCTTATAAGCGAAAAATGATATAATCAGAAGAATACAAGAAAGGAGAAAAACAATGAAAACACTTACTATGACTACATTCACACAGGGGGGGAGGGCACGCCTGAGGCGGAGCAATACTCGGGAACGAGATTAGACTCTGCACTTAGCACGAAATTTACAAAGCACACGAGTTTCAAAAAATCGTTTTTCATTGCGAATGCTTTTGGAAAATTTGAAAAATCTAACGGGTTTACTTTAGCTGAGGTATTAATAACTCTCGGAATTATTGGCATTGTCGCAGCAATGACTTTACCTGCATTAGTCCAAAATTATCAAAAAACAGTATTAAAAAATCAATTTAAAAAGACGTATTCTTCGTTTTACACAGCCATTAGGACTGCACAGACAAATTTAGGATATCCTGTAGGATGTTCTTACTGGACTTCGGGGCAGAAATGCAGTGAGGTCTGTACTAAAAGAGATCCCGTTTACAACTCCTGTCAAAGTTGGACCTGTGCAGATGGCTCGCCGCTGCCTGCGGAGCAAAACGGCCCCAGAGGAGATTGTGCAGCTTTTGACGAAGAACTGTTCACAAGAGTGCTAAAGGTTGTTAAATTTTGCGAAAATAACGCACTTAAAAACGGGTGTATAACTGAACAATATAAAGGCACCGATAAAATAAAAGAAATACAAAATCCTGATGCTGCTTATCCGCCGAATCCTGCCAGTGATTTCAGCGATAGTAACATAAAAAACAACTATTCCTCATGGGTATTATCAGACGGAACTATAATAATTAAGTACGGAACTTATAAGAGTACAAATTTTCCTATATTCACTGTTGATATAAATGGTCATAAAAGACCTAACAAATGGGGTTATGATATTTTTACATTCGCCCTTAAGGGCGACACTGTCAACGGTATAACTAAACTTGAGGGTTCGAATTATGCAACAGAAAAAGGAGGACTCACAACCCAGCAAATGATACAACAGATGTACGACTAGTATTTTTGTGTTATTCTCAGAATATGGGATTAAATAAGAAAAAAGCAGTTGTAGCAATGAGCGGCGGTGTCGACAGTTCAGTAACCGCCCTTTTGCTACAGCAGAACGGATATGAAGTTGAAGGTATAACAGGCAGAATGGTTAATACCACTGCCGCAGATATTGTATGCAGTAATGCTCAAAGAGTGGCGGATAAGCTCGGTATCCGTCTTCATATACTGGACATAAGTTCAAATTTTAAAAAAAAGGTTATTAATTACTTTGAAAACTCTTATGCTAACGGAGAAACTCCAAATCCTTGCATAGTTTGTAATGAGTTTTTCAAATGGGGAGAAATATTTAATTTCGCGGTTAACGAATGCGGAGCGGATTTTTATGCAACAGGACATTATGCAAATATAAAATATACCGGAGGGTTTTATAAACTTTATCCGGCAAAAGACGAACATAAAGACCAGTTGTATTTTCTTTACAGATTAGGCCAAACAGAACTTTCAAAAACTGTATTTCCGCTTTATCATTATAATAAATCAGAAGTAAGACAGATGGCTTATGACTATGATTTACCGCCGAAATCCTCAAAAGAAAGCCAGGATATATGCTTTATTCAAAAACCTGATACTGCTAAAAAGTATCTTATAAATAAATTCGGGTTAAAAAAAGGAGATTTTATAGATATAAACACCTGTGAAAAACTCGGAGAACATGACGGAAGCTATCTTTATACAATAGGTCAAAGAAAAGGTATAGGAATTGCTGCCGCATATCCGCTTTATGTAATAAAAATAGATGCTGAAAAAAATATTGTTTATCTGGGCAAAAATGAAGATAATTATTGCAAGTCACTCATTGTGCAGGATTTACGGCTTTCTTATCCTTTAGAGAAAAAAGAATTTGACGCCCTTGTAAAAATCCGCTACAATATGAAAGCTCAAAAAGCTCACGTTACTCTTTCAGACAATTCGGCTCAAATCGAATTTTATGAGCCTGTAAGTTCGGTAACATCAGGTCAGGCCGGAGTTTTTTATGATTTGGAAGACAGTCATTTGCTTGGCGGAGGAAAAGTTATATAGCAAAAATTTTTATTGAGGAAATTTATATAAAACATAATGATTATTACCCCTGTTAGTCTTATAAGACATAGAAATTACAACACGAAAGCGAATATAAGAGCTTATAATCCACCCAACGAACATGATACGGTCAGCTTTACAGCAGTTAAAAATCTGCCTCTGAGCCCGGCAGACCGTTATTGCGCCCAACATTACAATACTCCTGCTGCAAAACAGGAGCATAAAACAGATTTTGACCGCTGGGCTAAAGAACAATTTTATGCAAAATCAGATTTGAACAATTATTACTCTGACTTTTCAAGAGATAACATTGACAGAATATACAGACTGGATATTTGGAAACAAAACCTGAAAAATAACCTTTATGAAAAACATCCGTCACTCGCCCTTCTTGTTTGGGACAGTATAACAGCACCGCTTTCGCGCACAAACCACGAACAGCCTCCTATATATAATTCTGCCGTATTTTACAGAACAATAGAATATCTGGTAAACGAAGAAAATTTAAAAAATCATAACTTTGCGAAAACATTTAAAAAGGTTTACGAAAATACGCTCCGTCACTTTGCAATAACAGGTGACACAAGCGTAGGAAAGTTTGATACAACTTGGATAAAGATACCTTCAAAAATAAGTGATAAGGAGAATTTTTCAAAAAATCTCACCAAATTAAAAATCCTTTCTAATCACGGCTGGTGTACTAAAGCCACGCATGCGCAGGCATATCTTGAGGAATATGATTACTACATATATCTACAAAACGGTTCGCCCAAGCTCTTTGTAAAAACTGCCGGAAACGATATAAAGAAAATTCAATGCGGTGTTGACAGCAATATTATATCTTACAAATATGCTTCAGAAATTCGTGATTTCATAGACAAAGAACACCTCCATGCCGGAAGAAATGAAGAAAAATTGTTAGAAGAAGCACTATCAAGAAAAGAAAAATTCCAAAAACTCCTCAGTGAACTCTCTGAATCAATTAAGACAAACAATCAGAAAGAAATCTTTAACAAAACTGGAATATCCGTACAACAGAAAAAGGACGGCACTCTGAGAATATCTCATTACAAACAGCCTGACAGAGGTTTTACATTTAAAGAACTCGGGATTGATGAAAACCTGCTATTAAAAAATGTTTCGGAAATTAAAGGAAACGCGGATTTTATGTATTCAAATGCAACAGTTCTTGATGATTTAAAAAGAATAGGAAAGGACGCAAACTTTATGTATTCAAAAATAAAATCACTTAAAAATCTCGAGTTTATAGGGGGAATTGCAAACTTCATGCAGGTAAATAATTTGAAATCACTGCCAAACCTCCTTTACGCCGGAGAAAAAATAGCAGTTTCCCCGGATGTTGCGCTGCCGGTTTTAAAAAGCACCGTTAAGCTTTACTTTTAATTTTCAGGGATTTAACATAGATAAGAGGGGAGTAAATTATGTATAATCCAAAATCTAAGAAGGCTGAAGAATTTATTTGTCATGAGGAAGTTCTTGAGTCATTAAAATTCGCAGACGATAATAAAAATAATATAGAACTTATTGATAAAATTCTTGAAAAAGCAAAAACCAGACAAGGCCTGTCACATAGAGAAGCGGCAGTATTACTGGACTGTGAAATACCTGGAAAAAATGATGAAATTTTTAAACTTGCAAATGAAATCAAACAGGATTATTACGGTAACAGAATTGTCTTGTTTGCCCCGTTATATTTGTCCAATTACTGCGTAAACGGTTGTGTTTATTGCCCGTATCACAAACAAAATACAACAATTCCACGAAGAAAGCTTACTCAGGAAGAAATAAGAAATGAAGTAATCGCCCTTCAAGATATGGGACACAAAAGACTCGCAATTGAAGCCGGAGAAGATCCGCAGAATAACCCGATTGAATATATTCTTGAATCAATAAAAACCATCTACAGTGTAAAACACAAAAACGGCTCAATTCGACGCGTAAATGTAAATATCGCAGCAACAAGCGTAGAAAATTACAAAAAACTTCACGATGCAGGAATCGGCACTTATGTATTGTTTCAGGAAACTTACAATAAAGAAACATATGAAAGACTCCACCCGACAGGGCCGAAACATAATTACGCTTACCACACGGAAGCAATGGACAGAGCAATGCAGGCTGGTATTGATGACGTAAGCCTGGGAGTGCTTTTTGGACTGGAATTATACAGATATGAATTTACCGCCCTTTTAATGCACGCCGAACATTTAGAAGCGGCGTACGGTGTCGGCCCGCATGCTATAAGTGTTCCGAGAATTAAAAAAGCTGATGATATAGACCCTTCTGCTTTTGATAATGGAATTGATGATGATACTTTTGCAAAAATTGTGGCCTGTATAAGAATTGCTACACCGTATACAGGCATGATTATTTCCACAAGAGAATCAGAAGAATGCAGGGCGCGTTTACTTCATCTTGGAATATCACAGATGAGCGGAGGTTCAAAAACCAGTGTAGGCGGTTATTTTAATCCTATGCCTGAAGATGAAGATTCTTCCCAGTTTGATATTTCCGACAGAAGACCTCTGGATGAAGTTATTAAATGGCTTATGGATTTGGGTTATCTGCCTAGTTTTTGTACTGCATGCTACAGAAAAGGCAGAACCGGCGACAGATTTATGGAGATTTGTAAACATCAGCAGATTAAAAACTTTTGCCATCCGAATGCTATTATGACCCTCAAAGAGTACCTTCTGGACTATGCTTCCGATGAAACAAAAGAAATCGGTAATAAATTGATTGCAAAAGAAGTCGAAACATTGGATAATGAGAATATTAAAAATACAGTTATAGAAGATTTGGAAAAGATTGAACATGGCGAAAGAGATTTCAGGTTCTAGAAAACGCGGTTTTTCACTCGCTGAAACCCTTATAACATTAGGTCTTATAGGTATGTTAGCAACAATGACATATCAGGTTTTATCAACAAGCATTAAAGATAAAACCACTACAGCAAGACTTAAAAAGACATATTCAAGTCTTCAACAGGCTCTGCTTAGAGCAGTTGAAGAAAACGGCCCGCTTGAAAGCTGGGGCATATCAATGGAACCGGGTTACGGCGGGGAAAAGGTTCTGCTCCATAATATCGCAAAACATCTTAATACCGTAAAAGTTTGCGAAAACGGGACAGGTTGTTATCCAAACAGAACATATAAAAATTTGGACGGGTCAAGTTATGTAAACTGGAACATACTTTCTGACCGTTCTGCGGTAATTCTTGCTGACGGAACAATGGTAATGTTTAACACTTCATCGGCAAAGAATTACAGTGACTTTGGACAGATTTATGTAGATATTAACGGTGCAAAACCGCCGAATCAAGTAGGATTAGACTTCTTTTACTTTTATATTTTCAAAAATACACTGATTCCGTCAGGAGCACCTGCAAGATTCGGCACAAAATTTTTCATTGAACATTGCTTAAAAGATTCCGGCTTTGCCTGTGCGGCCTGGGTAGTTTACAACGGAAACCTTGATTATTTATATTGTTCCGACTTAAGCTGGGAAGCAAAACATCAATGCAAATACAGAGAAAAATTGCTTAGATACTTATTCGGTCTATAAAAAAGCCTGTTAAAAACGGGAACTTATAAAGTTTTAAATTACTCATTTTCAGTGCTTTACCGTCAATAGTTCCAACAGTAAGCGAATAATGCCCTTTTTCAATAATACTGCCGGCAGAACAGGATTTATCAATTATTTCAACATTATAAGGATTTATTTTAAAGAAAATATTACCATGTTGAAAATATACAGGAAGCCACGGATGAAATGCTCTTATACGACGCAAAAGTTCTAAAGAATTTTCCTTATAAAAATTAAGCGTCATATCCTCCGGTTTTACATCCTCATAGTAAGAAGCCGAACTCTCATCCTGCGGAACGGGAATTACCAATCCGTCAGTAAGTTTTCCTAAAAGTTCGGTACAAATCAGTCTTGCTTGAAAAACAGTCTTATTTTTAAGTTCTTTTCCGGTATCACCATCAAGTATTTCAATCTCTGATTGAGCAAGAACAGGCCCGCTGTCAAATTTTTCGTTCATAAGATGAAAAGTAACTCCTGATTTTTTCTCTCCATGGAGTATAGTCTGCAAATACGGATTTGGCCCACGATATTTAGGCAGCAGGGAAGGATGAACATTCACCGTTCCAATAACTGGAATATCAATAACATCCTTTTTCAACTTTTCACACCAGGTTCCAACAAGTACAAGATCTATGTTATCTTTAATCAAAAATCTTTTAAATTCTTCAGAGTTTGCTGATTTGAAGCATAAATCCTTGATTTTTCTTTTTTTAATAAGCGTTAATTCAGGTGAACTCTTAAAAAAATCATGCAGCAACATTTTCAAGGGAGATAATTTAACTCGCTCGTACCTGAAAACTCCGGCGACCTCAGCTCCTGAAAGAATTACGCCGCGGATAAGGTTTGACAGCATAGCACCTTTACCAAGTACAACAACTTTCATTTCAAGTTATCCCTTTTGTTTTTAAGAAAAAATTTTCTCATATCATCAGAAAGAGTAACATTTTGGAGTGCCATATGATATTTTCTCAAAAGAGCAATATTTTCCTGTTCATCAAGGAGGTCTCTTTTGGGAATTTTCACATTATTTTTAACTTTTTCAAACTCGCTAGGCTGGTTTCTGTGCATTACACGGTAAATAATCTCGTCAATATCCGACCCGCCCATAGAAAATTGTGCAGCAACATCAGCAACAGTTGCCCCCTGAGGAAGTCTGTAAAGCCAGTTTACGGTTAAAATATCCCCCTCAGAAACTCTGTGTATACCTTTTTGATGAGGTGTATACATTATATCCGTTTTATAAGGACTGTGCCCTAAACCGATAGCATGCCCGATTTCATGTAATATAGTATGATAAACTTCGCTCTCATCACCATAATCGCCATGAATATATCCGTCAGTTAATCCGATTGCAACTTCTGCACCATATAGCCTGTTAGCACCGTCAAATGAGAAATAACAATGCCCGAGAGCCTTACGTTCAACCCTTTTCCAATCCACATTAACATTTGATTCCAATAGAGTTTTTACAAAAGAAAAAGAAACTCTGCCTTTTGTTGCAGTCTGCCATTCCTCACAGGCTCTGCGAACCATTTGCCTGTATTTATAATCTTCTCCCTGTTTTGAGTAAAACTTCATAGGCGCAACATAAACCTTTAGAGGCATATATGTCCACCTCATTAAACGCCCGTTTTTTAAAGATTGTGAAACATAAGTTTTACTCTGCATATTTTTATTGTATTATAAAAATAGGGATGCTGCAAAAGCTTAACATGCAGCTTACAGACTAAGGAGAAATAATATATGAACATTATGCAAATTATGAAACAGGCACAATCCATTCAATCTAAGTTAAAAGCTTCTCAGGAAGAACTTGCAAAAATGGAACTTACAGGTGAAGCTGCCGGCGGTGCCGTAAAAGTTATCTGCGACGGTCAGGGTAAATTTAAATCAATTAAATTGAATGCTTCTGAACTTTCTATCAGCAGTGATACAGCAGAAGAACTCGAAGATTTAATCACTGTTGCTATTAATCAGGCAAGTAATAAGGCTTCAAAAGAAATGGAAGCTAAAATGAAAGCTGCAACAGGCGGAATGAGCATTCCGGGTCTTGGTTTCTAATGATATACCCGAAGTCAATAGCGACATTAATAGAGCACTTTCAGAAATTTCCGTCCGTAGGGCCGAAATCAGCGCAACGCATGGCATTTTATTTACTAAGAATGCCAATGTCTGAAGTGCAGAAATTTGCACAAAGTATTGTTGAAGCAAAGGAAAACACACATACCTGCGAGGTTTGTTTTAACCTTTCTTCAACAAGTCCGTGCGAAATTTGCCAGTCACAGAAACGCGACCGTTCGACAATATGTGTTGTAGCGGAAACAAAAGATTTAATCGCTATTGAAAAAACTAACGAATATAAAGGTCTCTATCATGTTTTACAAGGGTTAATTTCGCCTATGGACGGAATTGGCGCGGATGATATAAGAATAAAAGAGTTACTTACCAGACTTACAGATGAAGGAGTAAAGGAAGTAATATTAGCCCTCAGTCCGTCAGTTGAAGGGGAAGCGACAAGTCTTTATTTAAGTAAACTTATAAAACCGTTCGGGATAAAAATTTCACGTATTGCATTCGGTCTGCCAGTAGGAGCTGATTTGGAATACGCGGACGAAATAACTATCGCCCGCGCAATTGAAGGCAGACGCGAAATTTAGGTTACTTTTTCTCAATAATTGACTGACGCCACGGATAATCCTCTTTTATTTCCCAGCCGTCATGTTGTATTAACTGGGCACAGGTGTGACGTTTAGAGTTAATGCTTGCTTCGCCGGGATTATCCCAATCTCCGTATTTACATCTTTCCAAAAGCTCATCTCTAGTCAAATTTTGTGAATCAAAAACACCTGCCACAAATTTTGCTTGTTTTCCATCCGTTAAAATAGTAAAAAGAAAAGAATTTGTACCGTCATAACGTTCAATACCGCAATATTTGAGTTCAGTACAATAAAATATATGAACCTTATTATATAGACCGGCTGGATTATATGCAACAAATCCGCTTCCGTCAGAAAGCCCTACTTGATAATATACATCATCTAATTTAGTCATGCTCAAAACCTTCATATTTGGAGCAAGATATGTATTAAACCATTCAAGTGCCCCTTCTACACTTTTATCTTCCGGCAGCCAGTACTGCATATCCCCGTAATCTTTTTCAGCTAATAATATAGTTTGCTGCATTAAAGAATAAAATTTTTGCAATTTAGATGTAACAATTCTCTTTTTATAATTTCCAACCAGATTGGGCAATGTCAATGCTGCAACAATCCCAATAATCCCGAGTGTAATAAGAACTTCTGCTAATGTAAAGCCGTTTGCTGAGAGGTTTCTACGCTGCCCCCCCCCCCGAAATCCGCGCTATTTCTATCTTTTGCATATATACCTCCTGTTTATTTTATTATATTATAACATATAATTTTTATTACTGCAATAATACTTACCCTGTTTGACTATTGCCCATTTGTAAAAAATGTTCTAAACTTCATTTATGAACGAAAACCTTATTGAAATTAATGACCTTTACGTAGAATATAAATCAAATAAAGGAATAATAGGCGGAACTGAGACTATTCATGCCGTTAACGGCGTAAATCTCAAAATTAAAAAAGGTGAAATTCTGGCCGTTGCCGGAGAATCCGGATGCGGAAAATCAACACTTGCGCGCTCAATTATAAGACTGGAACAGGCAAAATCCGGAGAAATTAAGTTTCTGGGTGAAAATATTGTAACTATGAATAAAAAAGAAATGAAACACTACCGGAGAACAGCGCAAATGGTGTTTCAAAATCCATATTCAAGCCTTAATCCCAAAATGAAAATTATAGATACATTAAGAGAACCTCTTGAAATTAACACAAATTACTGCGAAGAAGAAATTTGCCGTATCGTGCACGAAAAAATTAAAAAAGTCGGCTTAGGAGAGGAATGCTTAAACCTATACCCCCATGAATTTTCAGGAGGACAAAGGCAGAGGATAGCAATAGCAAGAGCTCTTGTTTTAGAACCGCAATTTATTCTTGCAGACGAGCCCGTCAGCGCACTGGATGTGAGCATACAGGCGCAGATTATAAATCTGCTGAAAGAGTTGAAAGAAGACTACAATCTGACATTTATGCTTATTACACATGATATGAGTGTAATTAAGTATCTTGCCGACAGAGTTGCGATAATGTATTTGGGAGAGATTGTAGAAATTGGCAAAACGACAGAAATCTTTAACACGCCAAAACATCCTTACACACAGGCACTATTGAGCGCAGTACCACAAATTAGCGGAAACGAAAGTGAAAGAATTATATTGAGCGGCGATTTACCATCACCGGCAAACCTTCCCGATGGCTGTAAATTTCATACCCGCTGCCCGAGATGTTTTGAAAAATGTACAAAGCAACACCCGGTTGATATAAAAATTTCTGACAGTCATTATGTTAAGTGTTTTTTATATGAATAAGCAATTTTTCACCTTGAGTTGTTTTATGTTGGTATGGTAAAAATTTTAAAACCGGCATTTATCCCCACAACTCAAATTAAACCGGACGGCTCCGTCAAGGGCAGGTACAAATATGCACAAACCCTGATGACAGAATTTTACAACACTATTAAAGATGAATTCGGAACTCATGACGTCTCGCTCGAAAAAGTGAAAAAAGCTTACCTGAAAGTATTACCTCCCCATAAAAGACTGGAAATACATAAACTGCCTCAGGGTGCACCGAATGATGGCAGTGTCTATATTGGCATGAACAAAAAAAGAAATATTGAAGGCTATATTGTTAATTTAAAACCAAATTATTACGGAATAGTACAGGGCTTAGGACTTCAGGAGTTCGGAACCCTAATGCACGAAACAGACCATTTATTCAGCTATTTTACAAACCCTAAATATGTTAAACGAATTATTATAATGTGCGAAAACGGATACAGAGATAAAAAATATTTTAAATTCTTTGATAACGAGCTTCAATCCGTAAAAAAACAAAACCGCAACGACTTAAAAACAGTTTTATATAAAAAACTCGAAAAATATTTCAAGAACAAATCAGCAGCTCAAAAAATAAATACATTACAAGATTTCCGTTACAGATTGATAAACGAAAGAAACGCATATAAAACAGGGAATACATATCAGGCCCTGATTGAAGATTATCATCCCGGAATACTTAGCCAAAAAACCGCACCCGTCCAGGTTAACCGTTTTTACATTGACGAAAAAATAGAAGTAATTTCGAATATGCTAAAAAATGTAATAAGAGCAGAAAGAGAAAAACTTAAACATACATAATTTTCTGTGCTATAATCAGCTTATGGAACGACAAGTAATAACTACAAACAGAAAAGCTTTTCACGACTTCACTATTTTTGACAAATATGAAGCCGGAATTGTGTTGACAGGAACAGAAATAAAATCCGTCAGAAAAAATGCAATAAATTTAAAAGATTCTTTCTGCAAAATTGAAGACAATGAAGTATTCCTCTACAATTGCCATATATCACCGTATGAACAGGGCAACCGGTTTAACCATCAAGCCGAACGTACAAGAAAACTTCTTTTAACAAAAAAAGAAATCCTAAAAATGCACTCAAAGGTAAAAAAAGACGGTTACACTATTGTGCCGCTGGAGGTTTACATAATAAAAGGCTTTGCGAAAGTACAGATAGGGCTCGCCAAAGGTAAAAAACTTCACGATAAACGCGACGATATAACAAAAAAAGACCAGAAACGAGAAATGGACAGAGCCGCAAAAGTTCGTTACTAATTTACATATTTGCAATGACTTTTTGTTTGAGATAAAATATTATAAGTAAATAGAATTTTTTAGTTAGGGATTATAAAATTATGACAATTCAAGATTGGTTTGAAAAACGTAAAGAGGCTCAAATTAAAAGACGTGAACTGGAAGCACGCGCTGAAGTTGAGCAAAATCCTGATTTATGGGTAAAATGCGTTCACTGCGACGCTCAACTTTTAAAAGAGGATTTGGCTAATAATGATATGGTTTGTCCGGTTTGTGACTACCACTTCAGAATAAATGCAAGAAAACGTATAAAACAGCTTTTTGACGAAAATTCGTTTGAAGAGTTATTTACGGAAATAGGGCCTACTGACCCTCTGGAATTTGTCGATACAGAATCGTACAAAAACAGAATCGCAAAAGCTCAGGAAAAAACAAATCTTAAAGATGCAGTAATTACCGGTATCGGACAGATTGAAGGCCACAAAGTAGCCGTTGCAGTTATGGACTTTGACTTTATGGGCGGGTCTATGGGCAGCGTTGTCGGGGAAAAAGTAACAAGAATTATTGAAAAAGCTATTGAAAAAAGACTTCCTGTTCTTGCGGTAACATCATCAGGCGGTGCGAGAATGCAGGAAAGTGCTCTCAGTTTAATGCAGATGGCAAAAACATCATGCGCCTGCTCAAGACTTGATGATGAAGGTCTGTTATATGTAAACTTAATCACTGAACCTACTTTCGGCGGAGTAACCGCAAGTTTCGGTATGCTTGGCGATATAATAGTAGCCGAACAGGGTGCAAGGGTAGGTTTTGCAGGAAGACGCGTTATTGAACAAACTATCCGACAAAAATTACCGTCCGATTTCCAGACTGCTGAGTACCTGCTTAAGTACGGACAGGTTGATGTAGTTTCTAAACGTAAAGATTTAAGAAAAACTCTTGCTAATATTTTCTCAATGCATGGAGTTTAAAAAAGAGATTATTATATTAAAAAGGGATACAATATGAGTACAATATTGGATTTTGAAAAACCGATTATGGAAATACAAGAAAAAATTGAAGAATTAAAGAAAATAAGTGTGGAGTCCGGCATGGATTTGAATAAAGAAATAGAAACATTTGAACAGCAGGCTGATGATTACAAAAAAGAATTATACTCTAATCTTAAGCCGGCCCAGAAATTACAGATTGCTAGACACCCAGAAAGACCTAACTTTTTGGACTATGTTCAGCATATCTGTACAGATTTTATTGAACTTCACGGTGACAGAACCGGTATGGATGACAGAGCAATTATAGGCGGTCTTGCAAAAATCGACGGGAAGCCTGTCATGATTATCGGTACTATGAAAGGAAAATCAACAAAAGAAAATCTTGAATATAATTTCGGTATGCCTCAGCCGCAAGGCTACAGAAAAGCTCTGCGTCTTTTCAAACATGCCAGCAAATTTAATATTCCAATTGTAACTTTGATAGATACCCCTGGTGCTTACCCGGGAATAAGCGCGGAAGAAACAGGTCAAGGCGGTGCTATCGCAGTTAATCTCCGTGATATGGCAAAATTAAATGTACCTGTTATTGCAATTGTAACAGGTGAAGGCTGCTCCGGCGGCGCATTGGGTCTTGCAGTTGCAGATAAGGTATTTTTGCTTGAACACGCATATTATACAGTAATTTCACCGGAAGGCTGCGCATCTATTTTATGGCGTGATGCCTCAAGAGCCGGCGACGCTGCCGAAGCTTTGAAAATAACCGCGCCGGATTTGATGAAATTTAACATTATAGATGGAGCAATCAAAGAACCGGTTGGCGGTGCTCATAAAGATTACGACTTTGTTTGCGATGAAATGAAAAAAACTATCAAAGAAAGTCTTGAAGAACTTTCTAAGCTTTCTGTTGAAGAATTAAAAAATAACAGATACAACAAGTTCCGTAAAATGGGCGCGTTTTTGGAGTAAACAATGAATTCCTACTACGAGCTTCAAATAAAAATAAACCCGGAAATTGAAGATATTGTATCAGATATTTGTTTTGAATATCTACCTTGCGAAGGCGTTGTTCTTGCAGAAGAAGCTTATAAAGATTTAGAAATGATTTCAACAACTGAAGGAACTTTACGTGTTTTTCTTACGGAAAAAGCTGATGTTGAGCATATTTTAAAAGAACAGAGAGAACTTCTTAAATCACGCGGGTTGACAGATGATGAACTCGGGAGCTGGGAATTTTCCTATGCTGAAAAAGAGAATGAAGACTGGTCTAAAAAATGGAAAGAAAAATGGGACGTTACGCATGTTTCCGATAGAATCACAGTTGTGCCCGACTGGATTGACTATACTCCGCAGTGCAGTGATGAAGTTATAATTAAACTTGAACCCGGCTGTGCGTTTGGAACAGGTACACATTCTACAACCCAGCTATGTATGAAAGCTATTGAAAAATATATGCCGAAAAATGCTGATGTAGCAGATATTGGAATGGGTTCCGGAATACTTGCTATATGTGCAAAAAAATTCGGCGCAAAGTCTGTCTACGGCTGTGACAATGATGAAACTGTAATTGATGTTGCTATAGAAAACGCAATTAAAAACAATGCCGATTGCGAATTTGAACTTAACACCGCCGATAAAATAAACAAACAATTTGACTTTGTTCTTGCAAATATTCTCCACAATGTTCTTGCGGAAATTATGGGAGATTTAAAGGCAATAATGAAAGACGGTGCATATATGGTTCTATCCGGCATTTTAGACGAAAAAAAGCCTGTTGTTATTGACGCAATAAAAAAGCACAATCTGGAACTTGTTGAGGAAATGCATCAAAATCAATGGGTTGCACTTGTTGTAAGGAGATAAAAATGGGAAAAACAGCAATAATTATACCTGCACGTTACGGCTCAAGCAGACTGGAAGGCAAACCGCTTATCGAAGTTAACGGCAAACCTGTTATCCAATGGGTTTATGAAAAAGCGAAACAGGCAAAACTTGCGGATATAATTATTGTTGCGACTGATGATGAAAGAATTTTCAATGCGGTAAAAGCATTTGGCGGGGAAGTTGAAATGACCTCCGCTGACCATAAATGCGGCTCTGATAGAATAAGAGAAGTTGTTGAACGGCATCCGGAAATATCATATATCGTTAACCTTCAGGGAGATGAGCCCCTTATTAAGCCCGAAAGTATCGATGCTGTTGCAAAAAATGTTCAGGAAGATGAAAAAGCTGATATTTCAACACTGATAAGAGCATTAAAAGACAAAGAAGAAATTGAGAACCCGAACCTTGTAAAATGTGTAATTGATAACAATGGCTTTGCACTCTATTTCTCCCGTTCAAAAATTCCTTATGAGAGAAATACCGGAGTTGCAACTTTTTACGGACATCTGGGAATTTACGGCTATAAACGTGAGGCGTTGTTAAAAATGACCTCACTTCCGCAGACACCTTTAGAAAAAACAGAAAGTCTGGAACAATTACGTGCACTTGAAAACGGTATGAAAATAAAAACCTCAATCGTTGACTTTGTACCCGTAGGTATTGATACAAGAGAAGATTTGGAAAAATTTAAGCAAATAATAGCTAAACAAATTTAATCTTCTTCAAAAAAGTATGTAGGATTAACCTTAAAGAGTTCTGATAGTTTAAGAAGCATTTTTAAACTAACTTTTTCTTTAAGGTTTTCTACTCTGCTAATAAATTCACGTGAGCAGTTAAGCTTTTCTGCAAACTCTTCCTGAGATAGTTTTAAACTCTTACGGAGTTTTTTTATATTTGCAGATATAATTTTGTGATACATTACTTCATATTTTTGCATATTTATATTGTCTTGTATTATGATACAGTTACTATGAAGTAATACATCACATCTGGAGAAAAATATATGAATAAAAAGGCTTTTACACTTGCAGAAGTGTTAATAACTATAGTAATAATCGGCATGGTTTGTTCAATGACACTGCCTGCATTAATCAACAAAATAAATATGAAACATTACATAGCACAGCTTAAAGAAGATTATTCTATCCTTTCACAAGCACACAACGCACTAGCAGCAGAAAGTGGTACTTTTGCATATAGTATTGAACATTGTGCAAAAGAAAGAAATCAAAGTACACGAAACTCATGTTTTAGAGATACATTTGCAACAAAATTCAAAAGCATTCGTACCTGCGAAGAACCTTACAGCACAGATAAGAAAACGAGCTGCTTTCCTGAATTTAGCAAAATAAAACACTTAAACGGTACACCGGCATCAACAAATTATTTAAATATTTCTTCTTCCACAATTGTACTTGCAAACGGCAGCGTATTATTATTTTATTTAGATAGCGCGACTTGTGACTTTGATTATGAAGGTCAATTTAATTATAAACGATGCGGCTGGGTTACTTTAGATGTAAACGGACTTAAAAAGCCAAATACATTTGGAAAAGATATATACATACTTTATGTAATGGATAAAGCAGTTAAGCCGCTTGCATATGAGTTTATGGCTGAATTTAACCGGAACGGGGATTGTACACCCGAAAGTAACGGCTACAGTTGTTCAAGTATTTATTTAATCGAATAATTTACCGGAAATTCCAAAAAGTTATAAAAAGTGCTTGCATTTTTTGTAAAATTAGGTTAATATAACGTTATAAATATTAACAGAAATCAATATTTTTTAATATTTAAATGTTGATAGTAAAAGGTGTTAGATTATTATTTAAGTAAGGAAAAGACTATGACAGAAAACGTTGAAATGCCTAATGATTCTGAAGACCGTCAAAGAATATTGCTTGCTGATGATGAAGCAAGTATCAGAAGAATATTAGAAACCCGCTTAAAAATGGCAGGCTATGATGTTGTAACTGCCGCTGACGGAGAAGAAGCTGTAAATGCATTTAATAAATATAATCCTGATTTGGTTGTGTTAGATGTTATGATGCCAAAATTAGACGGTTACGGAGTTACAAGAGAAATAAGAAGAACAGCCGATGTTCCAATTATTATATTAACAGCTCTCGGTGACGTATCAGAAAGAATTACAGGTTTAGAATTAGGTGCGGATGATTATGTTATTAAACCTTTCTCGCCAAAAGAACTTGAAGCACGTGTAAAAGCTGTTCTTAGAAGAACTAATAACCGAGAAACTGTCACCCCTGCCGGAAAAGTAACAAAAAATGTTATTACAACAGGAAACATCAAAATTGATACTGCACGTCGTCAGGTATTTAGAAAAAATGAAAGAATTCGTCTAACTGGAATGGAATTCAGTTTGTTAGAATTATTGGTAAACAATTCCGGCCAGGCTTTTTCAAGAAACGAAATTTTGCAGCATGTATGGGCATATCCGCCTGATCACAGAATTGATACACGTGTAGTTGACGTACATATATCAAGATTACGTTCAAAATTGGAATCAGATCCTGCAAATCCTGAGTTGATATTGACAGCCCGCGGAATTGGTTATATGTTCCAAAGAATCAGCTAATAAATGAATATAAATACAGAAAAATCCGCACTAAAACAGGGCGGATTTTTTGTATAAAAATACTTGATTTAAAGAATGTTTATGGTAATATAAAAAAGTACCTTATGGCGGATATCGTCAAGTGGTTAAGACCTCGGATTGTGGTTCCGATATACGTGGGTTCGAATCCCACTATCCGCCCCATTTAATAAATTTGACCCTTCGGGGTCTTTTTTATTAGGCTGTATTTTAACAGGTAGTTTCGGAATTTTGCACAGTTTAGGAATAATCGCTAAAACTCAAATATAATGGGCTTTTTAGCGGTCGGAAATACGCAAAAATAAAATTCCTAAACTGCCCGAAAAGTCCTTGAAGTGTCCGTTGGTGTCTAAACAAGGACAATTGTTCAAACCCGCATGTGGCGGGAATTTAACAGTGGTTTAGGATTTTTTACACAGTTTAGGAATTCATGTAAAGGACTTTTGAAAAATTCAGGTCGGAAATCTTTCAAAAAGGTCGGAAATTTCATGAATTGAAATTTATATATAAAGATCTT
>DVIU01000287.1 GCA_018711035.1 Candidatus Scatousia excrementigallinarum | reverse complement strand
CGTAAATCCTTTCGCTGAGAGCTTTCTACGATCCCCCCCCCCCCGAAATCCGCTCTATAATTGACTTACACATATATTAATCCTCCTTATATTAATTATAACAAATTATTTTTAAATCCGCAAGGTTACGGTACAGGGTCATAACCGCCTTCATGCCACGGATGACATTTTGAAATTCGTTTTATACCAAGCCAGCCGCCTTTCAAAACTCCGTATTTTTCAATCGCCTGACGTGTATATTCTGAACAAGTCGGAGTAAAACGACAGCTTGGCGGTGTATGTCTTGATACTGCCTGATAAATTTTAATTAAAAAAAGTACAATTTGTTTCATACTAACCTACCGGATAATTTTCACCTATTGTATCAACAGCCTCAACTTTAATATCCGTAATCAATTCGGAATAAGATATTACGACAATAGTCGGGATATGACGTTCAAGGAGCTGGTACAGAGGTAAACGAATTCTCGGAGAACAAAGGATAACAGGCTGCTGGCCGCATGCCTGCTGTGCCCGCACAATTGTTGTTGCAGCAGATTCAATTAATTCCTGAACCTGCATTGGATTCAAAAGGAACATTGTACCAAGCTCTGTTCTCTGGCAGCTGTCGTCAAGAATTTTCTCCCACTCGGGCGAAAGAGTCAAAGCATAGAGAACTTTATCATCTCCGACATTAGACAAGCATATTTGACGGCCAAGTGCCGCTCTTAAACGTTCAGAAAGAATATCCGGTTCTTTTGAAAATCTTGCGTAATCACACAGCCTTTCAAAAACAAAAATAATATCTTTAATAGAAACTTTTTCTCTGATTAAATTAACAAATATTTTTCTCAAATCACTTGTAGAAATTATCGTTGGAACGAGGTCATTAACAAGAGTAGGGTCTTGTGAACGAACAAGTTCCATAAGTTTAAGAACGTCAGTTTTTGTCATAACTTCATCAACGTGTTTTCTTACGCATTCCTGAAGATGGGTTACGATAACATCGGTAGAGTCAACCGCCGTAACAGAACGCGTGGCTTTTGCATCATCAAAGTTAATCCAGTAAGCCTGAGTTTGATAAGTAGGGTCAATACCTATAATAGCGTCCTGCGGGACATCTTTTCTCACAGAATCCCACTGGTCGGCAATAACCATTAAACGACCCGGATAAACGTATCCGGTCGCAACAGTATTACCGCGGATTGAAATCATATATTCATTCGCATCAAGAGCTGATGAATCCATAATTCTTATGTTCGGCAAAATATAACCGAGTTCGTCCGTAACTCTCTGACGTAAAGCAGCAATCTTTGCAAGCAATTGACCTTCCTGATCAGGATCAGCAATTACAAGCAGATTAGACCCGACCTGCAAACTCAATACATCAACACCCAAACGCTCATACATTCTGTTCGGGTTAACAAGGTCTTGCATGTTCTGTCGAACACTTTCCAATTGCCCTAACTGAGACTGAACATCCGCATTAATAAGAACAGAGAATCCGGCAACTCCGAGTCCAATTCCAAATAAAAGGAAAGGAAGCCATGGAAGGCCTGTATAACCGGAGGTTAATGCCATAAACAACAGAAATCCCCCTGCAAAGAACAATGCATAAGGTTTACTCATAATCTGAGCCGTAACATCAGAACCTAATGAAGAACTTTGCGCCGATGAACGGGTCATAAAAATACCGGCAGCAATTGACATCAACAGAGAAGGAACCTGTGATGCCAGACCATCACCAATAGTAAGGATAGTGTATTTTGAAACAGCGTCTGCGAGCGGCATTTGATTCATAAGACACCCAACGCATAACCCGCCGATAATGTTAATCAATACAATAATAATACCTGCAATTGTATCCCCTTTTACAAACTTCATAGCACCATCCATAGAACCGAAAAGATTTGATTCTCTCTGCAAATCTTCACGCTTTTTGGTTGCTTCTTCAGGTGAAATTAAGCCCGCATTAAAATCCGCGTCAATTGTCATTTGTTTACCTGGCATAGCATCCAGAGCAAACCTTGCTGCAACTTCCGCAATACGTTCGGCACCCTTTGTAATTACCATAAACTGAACTACAGTGATAATTAAAAAGATTACGCCGCCGACAACCATATTACCGCCGGTAACGAATGTTCCGAATGCGTGAATTACCTCACCGGCCTCGCCTTTTGCAAGAATAAGTCTTGTAGAAGCAATTGATAATACAAGACGAAACATTGTACCGATAAGGATAATTGACGGAAAGGACGATAATTCCAATGTCTTTTGAACATACAACGCAAACATCAATAAAACAATTCCGAGTGTAATGTTTAAACAAATACAGAAGTTTATAACACAGTTAGGTAATTCGACAAGCAAAATCAACAGCAATGCCAGTACGAACAATGCCATAAATAATTCACTCATCGGATTTCCGCCGCCGCCACCGCCTTGTGCCATTAAACTTCTCTTAACGCCTCACTAATTACGGACAATTGAGTTTCAATCGTCGCATCTACCACTCCGTTGCCTGTCGTAACCATACAGCCGCCCTCTGAAATATTTTCGTCTGCAAGTACAACAACTTTTGTATCCATACCGGCAAGATTTAGAATCTCCGGAACAGACTGTTTTGTAATATCGACCTGTGTCGGATTTACCCTGAGTATAACTTTTGTTTCCTCTTTTGATAATCCTTTCATTACTTCTACAATTGTATTCATAAGTACCTGAGGTTCTTCTGATACTTCTTTTTTAATAATTTTCTTTGCAATATCAACACTTATTTCAAGAATCTCAGGTGCAATTTGTTCGTACACTTCCTGAGGAGCATTCATAAAAGCGGAAAGTGTATCTTTAAGAAGAGCAATATCGGCCTTTGCCTGCTCAAGACCGGCCTGATAACCCTCTTTAGAAGCAGATTCTCTTATTGTATCAGCTTCTTCTCTCGCTCTGGATATAAGATTTCTATCATCAACCCTCCTAAAACCGCGCCGTCTGTCTCCGCGGCGTCTTTCCTGCCTTTGCGAAAAATCAATATTATCCAGACTAAAAAGATCTATATCCTCGGGGTTTTCGATTTCTGCGGGCTGCGGTTCTTCTTGAGGGGGTTGGACAACAATACCGCCGGAAGTTTCTTCATCTTCCAATGAATCTGTACCAAAAATTTCCTCAGCCCCATCATTGTCTGTTTCCACAATTGGAGACTCAGGAGAAAGTTCCTCTTTCCCGCGTCTTAAAGTTTTCTTTTTAATAATCATGATTCAACAATATTATACACCATTCTCAAGGTGAGTGGCAATAACATCCGCAACCCTCGGCGGAAGTGCATAATATTCATCTTCAAGAGCATTAAATACAAATCTTCTGACTTTCTGTCTTTCCAATTGCAGAGCCAATTCCAGCTTATTTTTATCATAATTTTGCGCTGCTTCTTTAACACGTTCGATTAATTTATTTTTGTTAATTTCTGTTGCGCCCGGAAGATTTTCAGCAATTTCATCAAGACATTTCATGGTAAGGGTAGGATCAACTTTATCTTCCAATCCGTCAACATACATGTATTTAATAACGGTACCGGCCGTTTCCTGATCAAAACGTTCAAGGATTGATTGTACTTTGTCTTCATCGACGCGTTTTAAAAGCAGGGCAACAGTAACAAGTTTCAAAAGTTTAGGAGGAGCATAAGGACTTTTCTTTGGAGCAGAAACATCGCCACTTCTCTGAACGGCAGGAACGCCTCCATTAGGAGTTTGCGGCTGCGGCTGCGGAGCCGGAGGGGTTGGGGGTTGTTGTACAGCTTGCTGCGCGGCCTGCTGAGCTGCCTGAGCCTGTTCAATTTCACCGCTTTCCTGCATTTGCTGCATCATCTGGTCAATATTTGACTGCTTTGAGGCTTTTTCCATCAGCTGTTCATCAATTTCGCCTTTAGTTTTCAATTCAGCGATAGAATCAAGGTATGTCTTTTTAACGTGGTGTTCAATAAGCTGCAAAATCTGATCTTGCGGCAATCCTTGCTTAAAGGTCTGCTTGGCAATTTCAAAAATGGTAAACGCAATTTTTTGCATTATGCCATCCCAGTGCATTTGCGGAATACCTGAACGAATAAGGTCTACTGATTTATGAAAAGACCATTCCGCGATAATCTGCGTTATCATAGCGGCCTGATCTGCATTAAAATTTGACTCGGTGTCGTTGTAAAGAGCTTCTCCGGCGAGAGTTGAGAAGTTCAAAAGGGTATTAGCCACATAAGCCTTTTGATTCTGGTCAAAATCAGGAGGCACAAGTTCTTGTGCCTGTTGTGTCAAATTTTGCGCGAACGCTTTATAATCAAATCCTTGTATTGCCATTTTTTCACCACTACTTACAACTAACGTCGTATGATTTATTATTTTATACTTTTCATGAAGCTATCCACACTTTGGCTGAGTCTTTCTACGAACCTTTTTCTATCCAGCTCTTAATTTTATCTGCGGCTTCTTCTCCGTCTGCATCTGAAAGATTTGCAGACATATTTTCAAGTGTTGAAAGCATTTCTTCCGGAGAACGGATTGCAATATATTCTCTGTTCTGCTGTTCAAGCAAACCTTCTGCAAGTTCTCTTTGTCTGTCTGACAATTGAGCAGCTCTCATGTTGACATCACTCAGTTCTCTGTCTTGTTCGGCTTCTTTTTGTCTCAAACGCTCAACTTCTATAGCATTAGCTTCCTGAATCTGGCGAACTTTATCAGAGACAGCCTTAAACACAACGATTAAACCCACTGCACTCAATGCAACTGCAAGCCACCAAGGATTTCCGCTTTCATCAGGTTTAGGAAGGTTAACAGGTCTGTCTGATGCAAGGTAAGGGTCTACAGAATCCGAGAATGCTATAGATACATTTTCAGGATTAACTTTAGGGCTTGCGGCTTTTGCAACAAGAGCTCTTAATTCTTCAACAGTTGTTTCCGCAGGGAGGGCACTTTTTTCCATTGTGACTGCTACAGAGATATCCTCAACCATACCCGGTTTTAAATATTCATTTAACTGGGTTTTGCTGACACCGTACTGAGTTTCTCTTGCTTGACGGGAGTAGCTTCTATCCTGACTGGAATCCATACCGCCGCCTGCAATTCCGTTTGGCAGATATACACTTACGGCATTTACGTTTTTATTACTATCACGTGTCTGGTCGCCTAATCCTTCAGTAAAGGATTGTTCATTTACAGAAGCTTTTCTTGTAGGGTCATAATCCGTGCTGTATTTTTCAGCAGGAGCCTGACGGAGGAAAGTGCTAACTGTTGCAACATAATTTCCTTTGCCTATAAGTCTATCTAACTGCAATTGGACTTTTTGCTGCATGTATTTATCATTTTCTTCTATACGTGCAAGCATTTCATCACTGGCATTCATAATACTGTGGTATACATTACCGTTTGTATCTGAAATAGAAATATTTTCTGCTTCAAGCCCGGAAACGCTTCCTAAAAGAAGGTTGGTAATAGCTTTTACTTTCAACTGGTCAAGCTTTGTACCGACAGGCACAACAAGCTGAACAGTAGCTGTAACCGGTTTTTGCATAGCAGTGAACATTGTCTGTTCAGGTATTGAAATAAAAACTGAAGCATTATCAACGCCGTCAATTCTTTTGATTAGCCTTGAAAGTTCACCGTTGATTGCTCTTGTGAGTCTTATTTTTTTATCTTCCTTAGTAGAAGTAAAGTCGCCTTTATCAAAAACTTCAAGCCCGACGTTTTGATCCATTAAGCCGCTTTGTACAATTGTCATAATTGCGCGGTCGCGTTGTTCCGTTGTACATTTCTTTTGACCTGTAGTACAGTCGCCTTTTTTTAAGTAAATGTTAGATTTCGTACCATCCAAACCGCGGCTTGCAGCAATCCCTTCTTTTGCCAATAATGACTGAATCTCAAGTGCCTTTCCTAGATTATCGGTTGTAAGAAGGTTTACATCTTCTTTAATCGGCTGTTCGCTTACAGATGTTCCGTTCTTGGAATTATTAGACGAACCGGCAACACCTATTGTCACAGCAAGTGCCAGAATTATTACGACTGCGCCTATAATTCCATATAGCAAAGGTTTATTTTGTAATAGTTTTTGAAAGTCCATTTCTTCCCCGGTCTGATTTGTTATGAATTACTACAATATATTCTACACCTGAATTTGCATAACTTTATCATACGCTTGAATGACTTTTCCGACTGCCTGTGTTGCAATATTAACACTTACCTCGGATTTAGCCATTGCAGTCATAACATCATGGATATCAATATTGGTATTTCCCGACATTACGTCTTTTAACAGGTTATCAGGAGCATTTAATTCCGTGTTAAAATTTTCCACGAGACCGGATAATACTGTTTTAAAGTCTCCTGTTGCAGGAGTTTCCATTCTATCCATACGTGCCGACGGCATTCCGTATACTCCTGAATCAAGTTTTGTATGTTGGATTCTGTCCGGTAAATTATAACTTGGATAAAAACTGCTCATTTTATTATCTTCCTCCTTTTTTATTCTATCGTATTTTACCTGAATTTTTACAGCGGTATGCACAAAAATCATCCGTTTATACGAGGAAATCAGATAAAAAAGTACATATCTTACCTACGATATGTACTTAATGATTATTTATAAAAAGTCACATGAAACTAGTTTACGGCACAAATTCCCCACATCCCGCTTCCGTTACGGGACGAGTAGATGTATTTTGTATAAGAAGAATAGAATCCGCGAGAGGAAGCATTATACTGAGTATTATTATCTGCTGCCCATATCAGGAAGCTTGGTTCAGGCAGTCCTAAAGAAGATGCCGTATCAGGGACATAAGTAAGGCCATCAACATCTTTTGTCGGGCCTATAACAGGATTTCCACTGTATAATACTGACGCGATATTAGCTAAATCCGCTAGTGTAGGCATTTTATTTGTTCCTCCGCATTGTTTTGCAGCACCGGCCCAGTAATCGTTGTTATAATTACATGAACTAATTGACAAACTTCCTTTCAAACTTTCACATTCCTGCTTATTTATTGATACAGGATGGAATGGGCAAGTCCACTTTTTACCGCCTGCTTCAAAGTATCCGACCTCCTTACAATTTTTTACCAGTTCCTCAAATCGGACATTGTCTTCCCAGTCTGAATTTGTTATTGAAAAGTGGAAGGCTGTCTGA
>DVIU01000286.1 GCA_018711035.1 Candidatus Scatousia excrementigallinarum | reverse complement strand
AAGAAATCGTTTCAAAAATAAAAGACAAATACGATATAGGGCTATGCACAATAAATGACTTGCTTTCAGAACAAAGACTTTTGACAACCTTGAAAGAAGAGCGCAACCGCCACATTAAAACACGCGATACTCTAATTGACACAATGAAGGTCTATCTTTCAAACTCTGATAACATAGAGAGAAACAGTTACGAGGATGTTATTCTTTTAACGGGAATTCCGTCAGAATTCAGCGCATCAATTGTTGAAAACCGTCCTGATTATCTTCAGGAAGAAGCAAATATAAAGCGTATAGGATTTGATGCAAAAGCAGCCAGACGTGAATTTTTACCGAAATTTATAATATTCGGACAAATCGGTTTGAACGCCTATCACTTAGATACCCTTTTTAATTCTGTATCACAAATGTTCAGTGCCGGAATTTTGCCCTCTGTTGATTTGTTCTCCGGCGGAAGGAAAATCGCTCTGTTGAAACTCAAAAAATTCCAGTATGAAGAAGCCTTAAACAGTTATCAAAAGGCAATTCTCACAGGAATAAAAGATATTAATTCAGGACTTATTGAATACAAAGAGGCTCAGGAAAATTACAAAGAAAGTTTAGAGCGCCTGGAAATGCAAAATAAAACATACTCTCTTGCCAAAGACAAGCAGGAAATCGGTTCCGCGAGCGATTTGGATGTTTTGTATGCAAAAGAAGCTTATTTGATGGTAAGAAAAGATGAGGTTTCAAACAAAATAAATTCGCTAATCTCAACAATCGGCTTATACAAAGCCGCAGGCGGCGTGGATTTGTATAAGATTAATGAAAATATTTAATTAACATTCTCACAGATTAACTTTAAAGCCAAAGACAAGCTCTTGTGTTTGCAAATGTCAGACTTGACATTTTGTCCAACTCCCGCGAGGTTTTAGGATGGAAATTTTAATGGTGGAGACGGCGGGAGTCGAAAAAATGTCCAAAGATTTCCCCATTTTATCATTTTGTGTACTCATAGTATTGCTCTATATTTCACTTATATCAAGTGTTTATCGTATATTCTTATCGTTTAGACATGCTTTTGGAATTTGTGCTTTGGTTATGCACGAAAAAAACACTGTAATGTATCGAAATAAGGTAAACAAATGTAACATTTTTACAATGTAATTTATAATATTAGCAAAAATTATAAATTACATGTTTAGAATATACTAAGTAGGATAAGGGAAGGGTAATCAAATGCGTATAAGTGCAATAAATTTTAATTTGCCGAAAAGTAATAGTATAAAATCGGGTAACAATTTAAGATGTACAGAATTTTTAAATTCTTCAAGCAATGCATTTGATGTCTTTGAAAAAACAAATTCCAATATTTCATTTTGCGGCAAGGATAAAAATGATAACCTTGCCGATTCTTTAGCAATAATCGGTCTTGTCGGTGGTACAACCTTGCTTAGCATAGCAGCCGGTGTTGCTATGGCTAAGGATGAAGATATTGAAGAGATTTTTGCAAATGAAGACGGATATGTGGTAGATAATAACGCTTTGAGTGTTAAGTCAGATAAAGTAATTGCAGATGCTGATGATGGCATATTTAAGATCGAAGGAACGGGTATTGATATTAATCCTGAACGCTTTAGCGGCTATGGAGATATTTTTGACCCCGAACATGGTATCTACAGAACCGCAGATGGCAGTATTGATATTGACTTGTTAAATAACAAATACATTGACACAAAAAATGGTATATTCGTTGACCCTGATGAAAAAATATCAACATTGGTTGATGAAGATGGTGAAGTAAAACACTTTGTCCTCCCAAGCTTTGCAGGTTATCAAACTTGGCCTTATCCCCTTGTAACAAGAAATGATGACGACTCTATTGGGGAAGAAGGATTTTTAGAAAAATTTGCGAACAGTCCTTTAATTAGCGGAATTAAAGATTTGTTTGACAGGGATGTTGTTATGGCTACAGATGATGACGGAAATGAATATCCTTCAACTATGCCTGAAAATCTCTCAAGAGTCCATGGTGCTTCGGGCTCCTTAGATGACCTTTCTCAAGATGTAAACGACAGTAAATTTGATGATTATCTGGAGGAGCATTTTCGGACAAAACGACAACTTGTTTCAAGATTTCAAAGTCGCTGTATAGATAGTAAACAAGATGATGACTCGTTCAACTTAGTAGAATTATTAGGGCTAATGAATTCCGATGAGAGCAATGATGATGTTTTTGATTTTCCCGAAGATGATATTAACGGAAATGGAGTTCCGGATTACTTTGAAGAGGATTTGGATGATGACGGAATACCCGACTTTCTGCAATGGTGAAAGAAGGTATTGTTAGACAAAAGGACTTTTTAATTTTGAGTAAGAGAATTTGCAATTTCTTAACTTAAAATTCTCTAAAATTTGCTCTTTTTAAATTCTCTTAATTTTATTAAAACGCACACTGTGCGCGTATTAGCGCTATACAAAACAGTTCTACCCTTGCTATAACAGGTAAAAATGGAGACGGCGGCAGACGCTCAATTTCTACGGGCTTCGCCCTTGAAATTTTACGCTAACTGCATCCGTCAAATCACAAAATCAAAGATTTTGGATTTGTCGTAGGATTCTCACCCGCTACGCGGCTTTGACTCCGACGACTTCAATTTATTAAAATAATACTGGAGATAACGGCACGCTATCCGAACACCAATATTTATTGTACTGATAAATTTATAATTGTAGCAGCAGTTTTAGGAATTAAGTAATTTTGAGCAAGGGGGGCAAACAAATTTTTTTTCATGTTTTGTATAAGAACCTTGCATGGGTTTAGGAAATTAAACAATTAGATAGGGGGTATTAAATTATGAGAATTACACCAGTAAACACATTTAGAACTTATGCAAACAAACCTCAAAATGTAAGTTTTGGAAAAATTGAAGAAACAAACAGAGAAAAAATTATTGAAAACTTACCTGTTGAGGCTTCAAATGAGGCGGATAGAAAACTATATAAACAATGGGATGCCGGTGCACTTGATGGCAATGAAGGAATTATAGTTAAATGGGGCGGCGAAGGACATCCTAGAGGCTTAATTTATGCTGATTTAATTAAAGAGCATGTTGATAGAAGTAATATGAAAAACAGTTACCTTGAAATGACAAAAGAATATTGGGGTGATGATAAGGATTCTGCGGAATTGTACTATTGTCTTGATAATATAGAAAATCCTTCAACATACAAAGTACTAATGGCTTCAATAAACGCAATTAATATGTATGAGGCACTTGGAGATGAGGCGTTAAAAACAAAAAGTAGTTCCGACGACGTACATAAACCCGACAGAGAAGAAAGAATGTGGGATTTATACGGTACAAGATTGTAACATTTTATTTCAAATAATATGTACAAATCGAATTATAAGCAAAAATAAATATTCACCTGATTTACATAAATTAAACATATTGTGAAAAAGGTGAATATTTTTTATGCTATCCCCATTGAATAATGCCTTAAAAAGTAAAAATGGCATTAACTTTACCTCGTATGGTAAGGTAGCTCACCTTTCTTCTGTTAAAAAAATATCTCAATGTCATATCGACGGGATTTTTACTTTTCTTGAGAGCAAGACAGGTTCGAATTTTATACAAACTATCGGTGATAATACCTGTTTTTCAAAAGCTCATTCTTTCATAGATACCCTTAAATATCCGTTTTTAGATTTACCCAGAGATATTTTAAATACAGTTGCAAAAAAGTTTAATATTGTATCACTTCAAAACTCTGATTTACTTAAAAACTATGAAAAACTTCAACAAGATAAAGCATATCAAAGAGCTATGCGCGGCTTGCTTAAAAACGGGGATAATTTCATAAATCAATTTGCAAAGAAAAGTGGAATTAACCCCAAAGATGTCGATAAATTTATATGTGACAATAAATGCAATCCTGATTTTCAATCAATATGCGATGACACAACAAAAAAGCTCTATGCGCTTTTTGATAATAATCTTGCAAAGGATAAAGCCCACTATCATACACCGCATGAACGCACTGTTGTAAGACTTGTTTCAGGAATTACCGCAGCTGTAATGCTTGGTAATGACTTCTATAATAAGTCGATTATGAACGGCGTTACGGAACAAGAGGCGGTTGATTCAGCCAAAACAAAAAGAAAACAAGAAATTTTAGCAACCGTTCAAGAGGCAATTTCGCAATACTTCCTGCTAGGAGCTTTTGCAAGTTTTTCAAATAACTCAAAACTAGGTGCACCACTATTAAACACGGCTCTTGGAATATTATTTCACATCACATCAAGAATATCAACGGGCAGAGAACTTACGAGAATTAAAATTCCCGATAACAGTTCTCAGCCCTCTTTTCTTTCGATAAATAAATTTATCGATAGTGTGAAAGGAAATAATTATGCAGAACTTAATAAACAGAAACCAGAAAAAGACAACAAAAACAAAAAACATCTTTTATCACTAAAAAATATCCTTCTTGCAACAGGTGCAAGTATCGGCGTTGGCTTTGCCCTTAAAGGGATTAAAAGCACAAAAATATTTAATGATATTAAAAACAAAATCACAAGCTTTGATTTTGTAAAAAATATAACGAAAAAATATCATAATTTTACAGTTGGCGAAGTGTGGGTAAGTAATGAAGATATAAATAACCTCTATAGTGCTTATGCAAAATCGGGTTTTATTGGCATGAGAAAAACATATAACCCTGTTTTTGATAAAGCTTTCTCTAATCCTAACCTTGTAAAACAATTCAAAAATCCTGATGGCTCAACGGTTGAAAAAATACTTCTTGGTGAATATGAAAAAATGTCGAAAATACCGTTTACAAAAATAGAGATGTCAAGAAAAGAACTTCTGCGCATTCCTTTAATGCCGTTTAAATTTGTAACGGAGTTATTCAGCTACCCTTACAAAGCTGTTCATAAAATTTTAGAAGGATTAAAAGTAGTTAAAAAACCTGAAAAAATTGAGCTTAAAAATGAATACAATTTGTTAAATACTTATATTGATTTTAAAGAGCAACTCCAAAAACACGGTGGCAAAATCAATAGCGAGTTTATGGATTTTTACAAAAACCACATTGAAAAAAATAGGATTTCAGCCCTCAACAAAGAAACTCAATCATCAGTTAAAAACGCCGCAATAGGTAAAACCACACAACTTATGGGTACTTTTGGCTCACTTTATTTTGCAATGACGGATGAATTTAATAACACTGCAAAACAAACGGGGAATAAGCACAAGGCAGAAAAAGACGCCAGATTGCGCGGAGTAAATAAAATAATTAGAATTGCAACACAAATTGTAATTATGGGAATTAATGATATATTTAAAATCCCTTACGCCAAAAGTATTTTAGGCGCGGGGGTAATTACTGCTGCATGTACAGTCCTTACAGACAGTATTTCAAGAACCCTGTCAGGTATGCCGTTTAGAAAAATGAATAAAGAAGAACTTGAAAAATATCAGAAAGACCATAAAGAAGGTGCTTTAGGCACTTATTACAGGGCACTTGATAAATTGACGGATTAATCCAGTATATCCACAAGTTCGGCTATTTTGCGCATTATAGCTATTTTTACTTCATTGTCTTTAAAGTTATTTAATAATTCTATGATATTTTCGTAATTTTTGGCTTTAAAATCAAGCTGTTCGTCAATAAAAAGTTCGTGGGGCTCAACCCCGAGTGTCTCAATAATTTTCGTTATTGTATCGTATTTAGGATAGCTGTTTCCTGTTTCAATATCGCTTAGTGCACTAACTGATAAAAATATTTTTTCTGCAAAAACTTCCTGTGTAAACTTGCGTCTTTTTCTGTATTTTGCAATATTATTACCTAAAATGCTTTTTAAATCTCTGTTTTTATTCATCTTTATATCATATTTAGATAGAATTTTAAAATTAATAGTCTTGTACTGACATTTTATATTGACTTATGTCAGTTGTAATTATACAATTAGATAATATAAATTATATTTCTACATTAACCGCGAAAAATATACGGCTGTTAAGGGTGAAACCATGAATGATACAATTTTTGATATGAAAATTATCGCTATAGGCGACGGCTACTTTCTTGCAGAACTAAAATCAGGCAAGCTTATTTTATATTATCTGGTTATAAAAAATCTAAACATTGCAATCAACACAACAATAAATATGATTGAAAACAAAAATATTAATATAAGCAAAATTATCTGGAATTGCATTAATAAAGAAACGGAAAATGCAATGCATAAAATAAATAGCCGTTATGGCAAGGAAATTGTATGTAAATATGAAATCAAGAAAAAAACATGTAAAGTATTGTAAAATTATTCAACTTTTCCGTCTAATTGTAGCAAAAATAATAATTTCCAAGATTTTAATAGTCAATAAATAAGTGAAAGGGATATAATAAATGAGAATTTCGGGTGTGTCAAGTTATACGGGCAGAAAAAATATATTAAAACAAAGCTCGAGTATTAAAAACTCGGCTTATACATCAACCTCCTCGATTAAAGCACCGATAAATAACGGTGCTTATTCTATAAATTTTGGGAACAAGGAATTTGTAAAACCGTTCCCACATTCTGCTTACAGTTTCCATAAGCCGGAAGATATACCAAAGACATTCGGGCTTTATACCGATTCTGACGGAAATATCATCGGGGTGCAAAACAATTGCGGTATTTCAAAATCTCAACAAGCCACTTATTATAATTCGGATTCTGATTCTGAATACGCAAAACCAAATTATAAAGAAATGGAATATAAACACAGGCAACTTGTAGATTATGTTTCTAATCCCGAAAACTCCGATACATACTTGCCGTTTTATGAAATCTTATACCCCTCATTAAATGACTTGAATTACAACCATGCTGTGACATATAAAAATAGCGGCTTTATGCGCATAATGAAGAATGGTGAGGCTGAATATAGAAAATACCCTGATGAAGGTTTTATTAAGGGTATGTTGTCAGAAAAAAATATATCCGACACTATTAAACGCGGAGAATTAAGCGGAAAATTTGTTGTTCCTGAAATGAAAAGACAGGGCAGAATTGGCGAACTGTTGAAATATGCTAATTCAAGCGAACATAAAAAATTCTTTTATCTTGATTCTGTCGGTCCGATAATAGACGCAATGGCTCAAGAAGGACGGCTTGATGAGATTTTGGTTCATTACCCCGATTTTGTTGGAAAAGATGTTAATTGTAGCAGTGAAGTATATAAAAATTTAATACAGGCAATGCTCAATGAAGGGCGTTACGATGAATGTACGGAAATGTTAGGCAGATACAGTAAACAAATTGATGAATTGCGTAATGCAGGCGATTTTACACTTGATGTTGCACCGGCTTTTGATAACTTCAAAAAAGATACGCAAACAAAATTGAATGATTTTGATAAGAAAATTAAAAATGATTCAGAAACCGCAGACAAAGAATTGCAATATGCAAAAAAGAGCGCGTTTCGCAGCTATTTGTCAACTGATGGCTCAAGGGATTTCTTGCAGCGCATTATATATGATGGTCTTACACTCGGATTGTATGAAGTAGGTAAAATTGCCTGCTGGGTGTATGATAGGCATCAAAATATTGCGGAAGTCCCGAAAACGGTAGAAAAAGCAAGAAAAATAAATAATGAAGAGATGAAAAGGCATGCAGCGCGTACACAAAATGAGCTTAAACAAGAAAATATACAGGCTGCTTTCATAAGAGATAAGCAAGAAAAAATAGAAAGAATTAAAAACAAGGCATATGAAGAACTGTTTGTGCCGATTAGAGCAAATCATAGAGGTAAAAGGGTTGATGTACCGAACTGTGTAATGTTAACAGGGGCAAACCCTTATACGATGATGGAAATTATTGATTGGATAGGTCAAAAATCAGATACCAACTATGTTAAAATACCAAGTTCAGTCAATATTAACCAAATGCAGGATAAAATACTTGAAGAACTCGAAAAAGCGGAAGAAAATTATCAATCAACGGGCGAACGTTCCATTATCTTTGTAAATGGTATGGAAAAACTCCTAAACCCTGCTGTAAATTCCAGAGGAAATATATCTTGCATGAAAGATTTAATGAGTTCTGCTGATGAAGATTTTCATTCAACAATAATATTTTATTCAAATCATCCCAAAAATCTTGACCCTGCTGCAACTGCATCACACAGGGTGGGATTAAAATTTGATTTGTCATAAAATTAAGCTTAAATAAAGAAGGAAATAAGGTTAAGGAAAATAAATATGAAAATAAAAGCACTTACAGGTTATAGCTTTAACGGTATTAAAGTAAACGGCAGAAAAAAGAAAGATGAAAACGGAACTTATGACCCGAACATGCCAAGGGTAAGACAGGCGCAATATCAAGTTATGCAAAACTGGACAAAAGAATTAAACGAACTGCAAAAACAAATGGATAGCGTAGAAATAAAAGACCCTGATAAAGTAAGCAAGGGCGAGTATTTACCTGAGGCGATAAAAGCCATGGACACATCCGATATTACTTCGGCAAGTGCAAAAAGACGCCATGATGCAGTACTTGATGGCTACAGAGATATTTTAGGGTCTTTGCAAAAACAAGCCGGATATGTTGAAAAAATGTATGCTCTGGCAGTAGAAAGCCTTGCGGAAATTGAAAGACTTGATAATGAAGATAAGAATCGTCCGCTTGAAGATTTTAATCAATGGGATAATTTCACCCAGCAGCGCTCGACAACCTCTGGCGTAAAAGATGTTGGCGGCTATCAGTATGAAATGAGTGTATTAAGAGAAGAATTTATTGACAAAGTTAATGCGGAACAAGAAGGACAAGCCCCTAATATAGTCGGCAGTGTACTCTTTTTTGGTCCTTTTGGCAACGGTAAAACATATATTACAAAAACTGTTGCAAAGGAAACGGGCTGCCCGGTGTATTCCGTAAGAACATCAAATAATGCAAAAGATAGCGCTGTTGCTGCGATGGAAAAAGTAAAATTATATGCAAAAAAGGCTCAAGAAAATTTTGAAAATACGGGAAAACGCTCAATTATATTCATAGACGAAATTGACAGAATTATTGATGAGAATTCACCCATTAAAAATGAATTTGAACAGTTTATTAAAACCTGCTCCAAAAAACACCACTGTACGGTATTTGCTGCAACAAACACGCCTTCGGCTCTTGCTTTAAATATGAATGATAACGATGTATTCCCCATAAAAATGTCTATTGACCCGCCTGATAAGGAAAATATGGAGCAGGTGCTGGAGTTTTTGTTTGCAAAATATCCTCAAAAGAATATAAATTATTCTGAACTTGCACAAGAGCTTATGGAATTTGAAACACAAACGGGTGCAAAATTCTCTAATGGTCAAATAAGCGATATTTGTAGAGGTGTATGCAAGCAGGCGGATGGTGAAACAATTGAGCAGGGTGATATAATAAAATATATTAAAGACAACAATATAACGCCTGCTATAACAGAAGAAATAGACAAAATATTTCAGGATGAATACAACAAATTTATAGGAAATGAAGAATAATTATGAAAATCTCGCCCGCGGCTGCAAATTCAATATATGGCATAAACAGGCAAAATGCTGTACAAAATACACGCCAACCATCGTTTTGTGCTGCGGATGAATTTGTATCTAAACCGCGGGGCGGTTTCTGGGAGGCAAGAAAAACATTACAAAGAGAATATTTGCCAAAAATTGCCGAACTTAGAAAACAAGAAAAACAACAGTGGTTTGATGTCTGCAAAAGAGTGCTTGAAATACAACACAGAGATGATAAGTTTGCGTCAGACTCAAATATGCTTCGTTATTATGCCTTATATGATAAAAAATATGACCCTGATAGTACTGTAGATAAAATAAGGGATTTACTTCTTGCCTACAGAAAAAGAGCGCATTGGCAGTTTAAGTGGTTTTTTAGCGATCCAAATTGTTCTGCCGTTATATCAAAAGATAAAAAAATGGCAGAAGATTTTTTAATGCTTGCGGAGTATTATTCAAAACTTGCAAGTGCAACATATAAAGACAGTTATTTAGATAGAAAGTTTGGTCCATATAATCTGGTCTATGATATAGATTTTGTTTATTTGCCTGATAAAACGGGCGATAACAACGCCCTGCAAGACGCCATACTTAATTTGCTTGAAAAATCAGAAGAAAATTACAAAAAAACGGGAAGACCCACAATTATTACCGTAGAAAACATGGAAAGGCTTTTAAGGCCGGAAAGTAATAGCAGAGGGAATATTTCTTGCATGAAAGATTTAATGAGTTCCGCAAATGAAGATTTCCATGCGCAATTACAATGTGCGATAACTGATTTTGAAAAGTGCGACCCTGCCGCAAGGGCTACACACAGGATAAATAATATATGTAATCTTGATGAGGCGGGAATAAGAAAAGAAGATATTGATTTCTATGTAAAAGAGATAACAGAAAATCTTAAACCCACTGTTGATGAGATGACAGAAGTATACAAAGAAGGCGGTATTGAAAACTTTAAGCTGAGGCAGGAAATTGACAGATTAACAACGGAATTTAAACAGAAAATAAAAGAACTCGATACGCTTTATCCCAAAGAAACAAGACCGCCAAGACCGAAATTAAAAGCGGATGAAGGAATAATTGCGGGCAAGGGCAAAATGGGGGCTGTAATTGCCCTGCTGTCTGCTGCTTGTGTCACTTTTGGCGCGCTTGCGGTTCATTTCAAAAGAAAAAAAGAAAAAGCATTACAGGATGCTCAAAAAAGCATAAATACGTTTACTGCGGCGCAAAATGATAAAATAAAGTTAAGCATGGGTGAATTTCTTGCAGGGTTAAAAAATAATTAATTTGTTGTTCAAACTGTTTAAATATTTTGTTTTAAAGTTGTAATAACACCATGTATAAAATCCAGCTGCTCATCTGTTAATTTAGCCAAAATGGTATTTATCGCAATAATTTTATC
>DVIU01000285.1 GCA_018711035.1 Candidatus Scatousia excrementigallinarum | reverse complement strand
GTTTGGACTGACAAGGTTCCGCAAATTAGATTTGTCCACGCAGAAAGGCAGGCGGGCGCTCATTGACGGGTTTGTGAACACAATCTATCTCTTTGACGATTACGCAATTATCACCTGCAACTATAAGGAAGGCGAGGAAAAAATCACCTTTGAAGATATAGAAGAATCTGAACTTGGCGATTACATAAAAAACAAACCCGAACAGGAGTGTTCGGATTTGTTCGCATTTGGTGACCCCTTTGAAGTTAAAGGCGAACTATTCAGTTCCTCAAAACTTACTGTCTTGCTCTGTCCTTTGTAATTATATGTAACCACAAAATGGTCGTCGTACAGATAAATACTGTTTACAAATCCGTCGATAAGCCTTTGCTTTCCTTCCTGCGTGGAGATATCAATCTTGCGAAAATTGTAGAGAGCAAATAAAATCTGCTCCTTTGTGAGTACAGGGTTGCGCATCTGTGCCTCAAATAGCTCAATTTCAAGATTGCGCTTCCGTTCTTCTAACTCATCCAACGCCTTCTTCGTCGCGGAGGAATAAATGCCCTGCGTGATTGCCTCTACAAGGTTATTCAGCTTGGTTTCCACGCCAGTAAGCTGTGCCTGTATGGAAGTTGCCGCATTATCCTCTTGCATCTGTAACTCATAAATACGGTCGGCAAGTTCAGAGATGATATCATCATTTGCAAGCAAGTCTTTTATTTCGTCAAGTACAATCTCTTCCATCCATTCTTTTTTAACCGTCTTTTTGTCGCAAGCCTTTTTCTTCGCCCGATTACACTTGTAATAACGATACTGCTTTGAAGTCTTGCTTGTCCCGATTTCGCCCGTCATCATCGCACCGCACTTGCCGCAGAACAGTTTTGTCGTAAGCAAATAGTCGTCCTCGCTTCTGTGCCTTGCAGGAGCTTTTTTATTTCTCGCCATGCGCTGCTGTACGGCGTTGAAAGTCTGTTCGTCGATAATTGCAGGGATGGCATTGGGTATGACTGTTTCCCCAAACTTGTACTCTCCTATATACTTGCGATTGGTAAGGATACGAAAGATTGCGTTGTAATTCAATTCATAGCCTCGATTTTTAACACCGCGTTCTTTAAGTCTTGCCGCAATCTCCGTAATCTTTACGCCGTCCACATACAGATTAAAGATCTCTTTGATGATCGGGGAAATAGTTTCGTCAATCTGATAATGGTCAGTATCGTCCACATAATAACCGAAAGGCGGACGCACACCGTTACTCTTTGCTTTTAGCGCATTTTCCGTCATGCCGCGCTTGACTTTTTCGGAAAGTTCGGCGGAATAGTACTCGGCATAGCCTTCAAGGATTGATTCAAGCAAGATACCGTCCGCGCCTTGAGAAATGCTCTCCTTCGCGGATATTACTCGCACGCCGTTCTTTTTGAGCACGTTCTTATAGTAAGCAGAGTCATAGCGGTTGCGAGCAAAGCGGTCGAGTTTCCAAACGATAATGCAGTCAAAGGCGTGTTTATAACTGTCCTTGATCATCTTCTGAAATTCGGGGCGATGATCGGTTTTTGCAGACTGCGCCCTGTCTATGTAGTTACCGATGACATCAATACTATTAAAGTTGGCATAGTCCATACACTCTCTGAGCTGACCTTCAATACTCGCTTCGTTTTGTTTTTCAGAAGAAAACCTTGCGTATATTACTGCTTTCATGACTTTTACCTCTTTGCGGCATTATAGCATAGTAAATATGACAAATATAGTCATATATGCAAATTAAAATCGATCAAATATATTATTTATTTTTTCATTTTCGTCCTCATTTTCTTTATCATACAACTCAAAATAATAGTCTTCCTCTATATCGTTTTCTGGGCGCATATTTTCATAGATGGCTTCATCTATACCTGAAACACTAATATTTAAATTACTTATAAAATCTTCAGTGATTTTTATTACATCAGGTAGTAATGAAAGTTCATAGTCAATTTTATTAAGAATCTCATCTATTGCTTTTTCTAAAAGACGATCTTCAGCTAATCGTTCATTAACATCGCCATATTCAGTGTAACAGCGATTAATAATTGAATTAATATCAATATCCAACTCAGACACATCTACAAAATCATCACAATATATCATTATCGCCGTTTTAAGTGCTTCTGTTGCTTTTTCAATAAATTCTTCTTTTTCAAATTCATTGGTAATTTTATTATAAATAATATTTATAATTTCAACTGTATCTTCAATATCATGCCCGAACAGCATTTGCTCTAGACCGTTTCCCTTAAATATAAAATTATGGATATTATAAAAATCGTACAAGTCATCCGAAAATAATCCATTTAATATGAAATAAAATTTTACGGTCACAATCTGTTGAACAATCAAATCTGTTATATCAGTTAAATATCTATAAACATCTTCACAAAAACCACAATCGCATATTTTTCCTACTGAAATAGCATATACTACGAAGGCATTGCGTTGTTTATTAGTTTCAAATATAAGTGATTTTAGCTGATTTCCATAAATGAGTTGTATAGCTTCATTCCCAAATTCTTCCTTTGTTACTAGTCTATTAAATTGCCATATATGCAAAATGTGAGCAAGCAACTCTTTCCTTTCTGATTTATTTTCTCTTAATCGATAGTTAAAATAATCGTTAATAGAAGGATTTACCATAGATATCATCTTCGTATCTTTTTTATCTATTATTTTAATAAATCCATTAAGTAGCCTAATTTGAGCAGCTTCAAACTGATTAATAGTTTTATCAATATTTTTATCTGGAAAAATTATTTTTTCAAAACAATCTCTTAATAACTGTATTTCAACTTCTTTATCTGTCAATGAATATAACGTGGTCAAAAAAAGACGGTCTACTTTCTGTAATCTACGTTCATACTCATCTTTCCAAATTTCCTTAGGATTATTAAGCTGATTAATGATAAAGGTAAAGTATTCTTTAACACTGATATTCGAAGTTCTATGACTATTAGTTATAAATTCAATTATTCGAGGATTAAAATTTTTGTGAAGTATTATTTTAAAATATCTTTTATCTTTTTTAATTTCATTGAAGTAATCAAGACTAATTTTATTAAAATATAGATGATTATACAATATCTTAGCTTTTTCAATATTGCTTATAGTGTTCATATCAATGAAAAATACCTTATATTCTTCATTTTCTAAACTCTTCACAAGTTCAGGTTTTTGTTCTTTAGCCTCCTGAAAAATAGTAACTCTAGAATTGAGTATCAAAAGTTTATTTTTTGATAAATTAACAAATTTAATTAATGAAATCAATTCTTCGTTCTGACTTTTCTTCATTTCAAAATAAGCTTGTCCTAAGCAATCATCCACTAGAATAACTTCATTAATTTCTGGTCGTATTGTTAACGATTTTTTTAACTCTTTAAGATCCGAACTATTTGAGGTATATCTTACTATATATCCTTTTGCTGCATAATACATGACCAACATCTTTGAAGTGATAGTCTTACCTACGCCAGGATTTCCCGTAATAAATAAAACTTTATTTTTAGACAGACATGCTAAACATTTTTTAAACGCACTTGTCTCAACAAAAAACTTTTGGTCATTATGAATATTAGACAAAAGAACTTCGCAATCAATAAAAATACTTCTATTCCCTATTATTTCTAATATTCCAGTTGAATCCAACCAAAGTTTATAATGTTTTAATAATATATCTTCATTTTCTTTATTCGTTAAAAACTCCTCTATCTCATTGAGAGTAATAATGTTAGCATCTGATGACATGTAGGATTTGAACATATTGTAAATATCCGCCACATTTTGAGGCGTCAAATTTTTAGAACAACATATATAATACTGTTTAGGCCTAAATTTATTTACCTTTTCTAATTCCCTTTTTAACGCATTTATAAGTGTACTAGATGCAGAATTAATATAATGTTTCACTTGCACAATGATATTTTTATGTAAAATATTATCGGTTAAATCAATACCTCCGTCCTTCCCTTTACCAAATATTCGTAATTTACGACCGAGTTTTTTTTGCATTATGTCACAACACAACCATTCAAACTCTATATCGCTTAAATTAGAGTAATTTAGCATATTCCACCCTCACAGATTAGTTGTTATTTTTTAATAGTTGTATAATCATGCCTTTTAGCTTGGCATTGGCGGGAGATTTTGGGTCAAAACACATCTCCACGAATTGTTGCATTTTCTCATCGTCAAAGGCTTTAGGATTATAATCGTACAGCTTTCCCTGAGGCTTGTCCGTGCGCCCGAAAATGTAATCAAGAGAAACATCAAAATAGTCGGCATACCACAACAAGATATCGTTAGGAACATCGTTATCACCGCGTTCATAGCGGTTCAGCGATGATTGTGCCATATGTCCGTTAATACTACATAACTTTGCCTGTGACAACTTAATACTCTGCCTAAGTTCTTTCAATTTTTGACCTATAATTTTATTCTCCATTGAAATTCTCCGCTGAGTCATCTTTGACATAATTATAAGTCAAATCAGAATAATTGTCAATAGCGTATTTGAATGAAAATTTTTATGTGCTCATAAAAGAATAAGTCCCCTGAAATAAATTCAGGGGACTTATTCTTCGTTGTTA
>DVIU01000284.1 GCA_018711035.1 Candidatus Scatousia excrementigallinarum | reverse complement strand
ACTTATTTCCGGTAATGTTTTGCAGAAGATAAAGGGGTAGTATATTAATGTAAATCCTCAACTCTTCTGATTGCTCAGTATTTTGCCCCGCCGGTTTTGGACGGGGCTTTTCTTTTAAAATGTTAAGAGAGTGACAAAATAAAAAAAATCTATTATAATTGATAAAAAAGTTAAATGAGGATTACAACATGAGAGAATTAGTAGAAAAAGGTCAACGTGTAATAATGATTCCGGCAGATTTTAAATTTGCAAACAAAGGTATTGTAGCGGATGTATCTCCTGACGGCTTTACACTTGAATTGGAATATGAACCTAAGGGTATATTGAGAAGCAACTATTGTGAATTTTATCTTGAAACTAAAAACGGTACATTATACTTTGATTCATATCCTAAATCTATAGAGGGTAAAAAGTTATTAATAGCAAGTCCTGCTAAACATAAATTCCTCCAGAGACGTCAGTACACTCGTGTAAAATATATACATGAACTTGAGCTTTCGGCTGATGAAAATAAATATCCAATCACTACACTTGATATTTCAGCAGGCGGTATGAAATTTAAAACACACTCAAATGTTAATATTGAAGGCGAATATAATATAACACTTCCGCTATCAGAAGCACAAAGTGTAACCTGCAAATATGTTCCTATCAGAATCGAAAAAGGAAATGATGGCGAATATACACATTCAGGACGTTTCACTTACTACGAAAACAGGGACAAAATGACATTGATTCAGTATTGCACAAAGAGAAGTATTGAAATTAAAAATAAATAATTATGAGCATTGTAAAAATATTAAGAAAAACATGCCGTAAAACACTTTTTACAACACCTTCTCACGGTCAAAAATTTTTTATATTTAATAAATTAAGAAACTTTTATAAATATGATATTTCAGAAACGGATTGTTACAATCCTCAAAGAGCTCTCCAAAAGGCTGAAGAAAGTGCAAAAAATATTTACGGGACACAATCTACTTCTTTTTTAACGAACGGATCTACAAGCGGTATAATAGCCGCTGTATTAACCTGTGTAAAAAAAGACGAGAAAGTTTTAATCTGGAGAAATGCGCATCCATGCCATGAAAATGCTGTAAAACTGGCAGGTGCGATACCTGTATTTTACGACATTCCCATATCCAAAGATTGGGGTGTTCCTATGGCATGCGATATTTCTGATATTGAAAATTATCTAAAAAAAGAAAATATCAGAGCATTAATTGTTACTTCGCCGAGTTATGAAGGTATAGTTTCTGATATTAAAGAACTAAAAAATATTTGCAATCGGTATGGAACTTATCTTATAGTAGATGAAGCGCATGGTGCGTTGTATCCATTTTCATACAATCTGCCTCAAAGTGCTGTTAAGATTGCTGATTTTACAATACACTCGCTTCATAAAACTGCCGGTGGTTTAAATCCAACGGCCTTGCTTCACTCAACCTGCGAGCTGGAGGTATCAAAAGCTTTACAAATAATTAATACAACATCACCGTCATATCCGCTTCTGGCGTCGATTGAAGCTAATATTAATTTTCTCAATTCGACTAGAGGCAGAAAAAAAATTGAGACTTTGATTGAGAATATAAAAACTTTAAAACAAAATTGTACAAATTGTGATTTCTATGGCGACGATATAACTAAAATACTTGTGAAGCATAAAGATTACACAGGTTATGAACTTTCTGAATATCTTTATGAAAAAGAAAACATTGAAGATGAAAAAACAAATGAAAAATCAACAATGCTTTTGTGTGGAATTGGAACACGCGAAAAGGATTTAAAACGGCTTGAAAATGCATTGAAAAAATGTAACAAATTGTAAAATTATGTTATTCTTTTTTAAAGAAAATTAGCCGAAAAGCCGATAACCATAGCAAGAATATATTACGATACTAAAATTTTGAAAGGAAAAAGTTCGTAAACTATGGGACTGGCAGCATCACAAGCTAGATTATTATCTATCACATCACGTATGGCTGATAATGAGTTAAGATCACAGCTCATTAACAATGCCAAAATGCGCCTCACTACGGAAAGTTCAAGGGTAAGTGATGAATATATTGCTGCTTTAAATAAAACCCAATTAATGATGAGTAATTACAACCTTAAAGGTGAAAAACAATATCAGGATTTAACATTCAACAGCTTAACCGCTTACAGTCCGCAGAACAACCAGTACGGTCTTGTAAACAAATCCGGAGAACTTCTGGTATCAGAACTTGATACTGCAAGATTTCAGGAAGCATTTAAGAAAGCGTCGGAAGATAAAGAAATTGAAGAAGGCGATACAGAAGGCTTAAATGCAAAAGCTCTTGAAGAATTCTTAAAATCATATGGTCTTGAAAAAACGACAACCTATTTTGAACAAGATCAGGTATATGCTTTTGATAAAGACATGCAGAGAATATGGGAAGGCGATATGGTCTATGAATATATTCCTGCAACAGAACAAAACCCTACACCTGAAGTAATCCGTGTATCGGGTCTTCATTATGGATATGAAAAATCTAAAACATCAGTTGAATATGGTGTTTACGAAGCATTATTGGCAGATTATCAGACTGCTGATAAGGCGTATACAGCAGCAGTTCAAGATTACATGAAGGATTTCGTCTATGAGACGACAGATAATTCTGGGAAAAAATATCAGGACATTTATAAAGAGCTTATAGGTGCAGGTGGCGCCACAGTAGACAACTATCAGCAATATCAAAACTCCATGAAAGAAATTTGGGACAAAGTTAAAGGCAAGCTTGATGAGGAAAACTCAAAAGTATTTGCAGCTCAAATGGAAGATTACCTCAACATGAAGGCGAACCAAATAGTAAATGAAGAGACTTCTCCTGCTCCAAACAGAGGTTCTCTTCAGGACTATATAGATGCAGGTGCTATAGTTGATCAAATTAATCATACAATTACCTGGCCAAAAGATAAAGATCCAGAAGAACTTTTACCGACAAAAGAAGGAAATGCAGATTTAACCGGAGATGGTTCTGAATGGACAGAAATTGTTCAGGTTGAAACCACAGATGACGATGTTGCCAATGCTATGAAACAAATGTACCAGTACTTCCAGAGCGGAATATTCGGTGCATTAGACCGAGATAAATTTGTAGATGAAGCAAAAGGAGATGCCAATGGTGATGAGGAAAATCCTAATTCTGCACAAATACTTATAAATGCTCAAAAAGATTATTTTGAAGCAGCAGGTAAATTATCACAATTTATATATGGTCAGGATGTTGGCGCAAAATATTACGATAAACTTGACGATATGGAGTGGATACTTTACGGTGACTATAAGAAAAATGAGAAGGGTGAAGAAGATCCATCTCTTGGCAGAACCAATGCTCCATACTTCCCTACAACAGCTCTTGACGCATCTGAAGGCGGCGTCGAAGGTGCATATGTTGAAGTTGACGGTAAAGAAAATGGTCAGAATGTAACTAAAGAATACTATTGTAACTTCCAGGCTGTTATTGATGTTTACCTTTGCGAAAAAATGATGGATGAATTTGGTACTCCAAAATATACCTGGGTTGACGTAAACGATCCTGATTCAGACGGTGAAGCAAAAGCTAAATGGTATACAAACTTGTTTGAACGTATGCTTGAAGGCGGTTACAAAACTATTGAAAAAGGTCTGGCATCCAGTCAGGAATGGCTGCAATTCGCATTAGAAAGCAGCCTGGTTTCAATGGAACAGGTCAATGGTGATGGTGAATGGGTATCCACAATGTATTCAAATTGTAGTGATATTACAGAATCCACAGTTGATGTTGACATTACTAAAGCTGAGGCTGAATATAATAAGGCAATGAATAAAATTCAGGCAAAAGATAAACGATACGATATAGAATTAAAAAACATTGATACAGAACATAATTCATTACAAACCGAATATGATTCAATAAAATCAGTAATGGATAAAAACGTAGAACGAAACTTCAAGATGTTCGAAGCATAAAAAGCGGCCTTTTAGGCCGCTTTTTATTAATCAACCCGACAAATCGCCTGGTTGCCGCTATAGGTGCGGCTGTTGGTGTCGCTGCAGTACGTGTAAGTAGGGCTGAAGTCGCGGTAGTATGCGCTGTACTTCGAGTACTCCTCACCCGACCACAAGTAGAAGCTGGGCTCAGGAAGTCCTAATGAAGTTGCGGTTCCTGACTCATAGGTCAAGTTATACACATCTTTATAAGCTCCCACCGTAGG
>DVIU01000283.1 GCA_018711035.1 Candidatus Scatousia excrementigallinarum | reverse complement strand
AAACGGCAATTCGTTTCTGATATCAACAGATTTACAATAAAAATCACTTTCCCCTGTTTTTTTAAGTTGTGCAATAAAAGTTTCGCGCATTTTTTCGGGATTTTTCGGCGGGTCGCCTGAGAGAACCGGAAGCATTACCGAATTTCCGTCTTCATCCGTAACCGACAGGCATCCGTCAGAAAATTCAAACTTAATACCAATTCTGCGTTTTACGCGCGAATTTTTGAGGTGCCGTTCAAATTCAAAATCCTGATTACGATAAATCAGTGTACCGGCTTTCAAAGGAGGCATTTTGTTCGGGAAAATTTTGTTTCCTTCAGCGCGGTTTACAAGGCAGCCCTGCATTTCACCGTTTACAAACCAGCAAAGCCCGTCCTGCGGCGAGACTTTTGCATTTATCTCAAAACTGTCGCGATTAACTCTGGTAACTTTACCGAGTTTTTCACCCGTAGATTTCGGGGTATCAAAGTTGTAGCACCTCTTTCGGCCGTCGAGAAAATAATCAGTATAACCGCGGTTGAAAGTTTTACTTAAATCAGGCTCAAAATCAAGTTCTACCTGCCCCGAAGAAATTTTTTCGGCGAATTTATCAATCTCGCGGCGATAATATCCAACGACATTTTTCACATAATTAATATCTTTTAATCGACCTTCGATTTTAAAAGATTTCACACCTGCTTTAATAAGTTCTTCTATATGGCGCGAGGCATTAAAGTCTTTCAGACTCAAAAGATACCTGTCTTTTGCAATAATATTTCCCTCACTGTCAACGAGGGTATATTTTTTACGGCAAGCCTGAGCGCATTCACCTCTGTTGGCAGAACGCCCTCCTATTGCATAACTCATATAACATTGTCCGCTGTATGATACACAGAGTGCCCCGTGAATAAAAGTTTCAATTTCAACGTTTGTGTTTGCGCAAATATTTCTTATTTCTTCAAGTGAAAGCTCACGCGCAAGAATAACCCGTGAAACACCGATATTTTCAAAGAACTTAACCTTTTCAAGCGTTCTGTTATCACACTGTGTACTTGCATGAACAGGTATCGGCGGGAGTTTGCCTTCAACTGCAAGCTGCAAAAGCCCTGTATCTTGAACAATAATAGCATCTACTCCGATTTCATAGAGTTTTTGAATAAGTTCGTGCGCCTGTTCAAGTTCATCATCAGAAAGGATTGTATTAATAGTAACGTGAACTTTTGCATAAAACTTATGTGCGTAATCAACAACTTTTTTTATATCTGCAAGTGAATTAGGAACAGCATGTCTTGCCCCGAAATCGGACGCACCTATATAAATTGCGTCTGCACCACAATCAATTGCGGCAAATGCTGTTTCTTTATCTTTAGCCGGAGCAAGAAGTTCAATCTTTTTCATAAGATTATTGTAACAGAAAATTTACATATAACAAATTTTCCTAAAGTTTTAAATTAACGCTGCCGTAACTTCACATGTAAGGTTAGACAATATAAGGAGTGCAGAGTTTTATGTACGGATACACAGTTTGGCCCGGGGCCTACAGCTTTAAAGACGAAATCGGACTGTTTATTGCATTTATTAAAGAACAGGTTGACGATTTGATTGAAAAAATTGAACAAACAGAAGAAGCTTTTTAACCGTACAATTTGTGCGGTAATGCTTAGCTGTTTGATTAGGGTATGAAAAAGACAGAGTCTTAAAGGCTCAAATACTTTTAGTGACACGCCGCTTTGCGGCAATGAAGTTTATATGTATAAACAAGGCCGGATAACCTGTCCGGCTTTTTCATTACACTGAAATAGCCGCTTTATTAAATACAAGTTCGTCATTAACACAGTCAATAACTATTTTGTCCCCATGCACAAATTCATTCGCAAGAATTTTCATGGAAAGCGGGATTTCTACTGCCTGACGGATTACGCGGCGAAGCGGGCGGGCTCCGTACAGAGGTTCGTAACCTTCATTAGCAAGATAAACTTTGGCATTTTCGGTAATTTCAAGTTCCATTCCCTGTTCTTCAACACGTTTTTTGAGCGATGAAGTCTGTATTTCAACAATTCTCGCAAGCTCTGCAAGCGAAAGCGGAGAAAAAGTAATTATCTCATCAATCCTGTTTATAAATTCCGGCTTGAATTTTGAACGCAGCAAGGCATGGACATTATCGTACTTTTCCTGATTTGAAAGCTTATTATCAAGAAGAATCTCACTTCCAAGGTTACTGGTCATAATCAGAACAGTATTTTTAAAGTCAACGAGCTTGCCCTGTCCGTCTGTCAGACGACCGTCATCAAACATCTGGAGCATTATATTAAAAATATCAGGATGAGCTTTTTCTATTTCATCAAACAGAACAACCGAATAAGGTTTGCGTCGTACAGCTTCAGTTAACTGGCCGCCTTCCTCATATCCTACATAACCGGCAGTTGCGCCTGTAAGACGAGAGATTGCGGATTTTTCCATAAATTCACTCATATCAATGCGCACAAGAGCATCTTCATCATTGAATAAAAATTCTGCCAGAGTCTTGCCGAGTTCTGTTTTTCCCACACCTGTAGGCCCGAGGAACAGGAATGAACCTATCGGTCGTTTATTATCACGCAAGCCCGAACGCGAAAGGCGTATCGCGTTTGCAATTTTGTTTACTGCCTCCTCCTGTCCTATCAGACGTTCGTGAATAAAATTTTCCATTTGCAGTAACTTTTTAGACTCATCTTCCACAAGACGTGTTGTAGGAATTCCCGTCCATTTTGCAACTATGTTTGAAATATCGTCGCCGTCAAGATATTCTTTTATCAGATGTTTTTTTGATTTATCGGACTGTAATTCTTTTAATTTTTGCTCCATTGAAAGCATTTGTTTATACTTTTCTTCAAGGGTAGTTGTGACCTGTCCTTTCTTCTGGGCTATTTCCAACTGTGATTTTAAAATTTCAAGATTTTTCTTAACTGTTGTTGCAGAATTTATAACTTTCTTTTCCTGCTGCCACTGATCGCGCAGTTTATTGATTTTCTGTTCAAGTGTGTCTATTTTTTTGTTGATTCTAACGATTTTATTATCAGCTTCTTTTGATTTTTCTTCCTGAAGAGTATTTCTTTCGATTTCAAGCTGAAATTTCTCACGCGTAAAAATATCAATATCCTCGGGCATTGTATCAATATTAATTCTTAACGATGAAGCAGCTTCATCAATCAAATCTATTGCTTTATCGGGAAGGAACCTGTCGGGAATATATCTGTGAGAAAGTTTTACTGCCTGAACTATTGCTTCATCAAGAATTTTTATCCCATGAAACACTTCGTATTTATTTTTCAGGCCTCTTAGAATACTGATTGTGGTTTCAACAGAAGGTTCATCTACAATTACCGGTTGAAAACGGCGTTCGAGGGCTTTGTCTTTTTCAATATATTTTTTGTATTCGTCAAGAGTCGTCGCACCTATCACACGTATCATTCCACGAGCAAGCATAGGTTTTAAAAGATTTCCGGCATCAACCGACCCGTCAGAGCCGCCCATTCCCATTATTGTATGAATTTCATCAATAAAAAGCATTAAGTCATCTGTTTTTTCTTCAATAGCTTTTAAAACGCTTTTCAAGCGTTCTTCAAATTCCCCGCGGTATGAAGCACCTGCAAGAAGCGCACCTAAATCAAGCGAAAGAATTTTATCATTTTTTAAACTTTCGGGAACATCACCTTTTATAATCCTCTGCGCCAAACCTTCTATTACCGCTGTTTTACCGACACCGGGTTCGCCGACAATAACAGGATTGTTTTTGGAACGACGGTTGAGAATTTGTATTACACGCCTTATTTCATCATCTCTCCCTATCACAGGGTCTAGTTTACTCTGAGCTGCTACGGCTGTTAAGTCTGTTGTATATTTTTCAAGCGGATTTTCTTCTTTATTGGCGTCTTTTTTAACATCAGTCTGCGACCCGACAGTCTGAGGTTTAGAAGCCGGCTCTACAACTTTGCCGTCAACTATATCAACAGTAGTCATGCCGTCTATGACATCTTTCATCCTGCCATAAAGTTCTTTCTGATTTATACTGTATTGTTTAAACACATAGTCCATAACAGCGCACTGGGTTTTAAACAGAGCGAGAAATAAATGTTCTATGCTTACGACTCTGTCTCCATATACAAGACCTTCTTTTTCTGCTGTTTCAATAAGGGTTATTGTATTTTTTGAAAGCGGAGGATCCTGACTTCTTTGAGGTTTATGGCCGTTTCGTTTTGGAATATTCGCACTAAAATCCCGTATTAAGCGCGGGTTATCCAGACCGATTTTCTCAAGAATTATTTTCGGCAAATCGTTTTCATCCATAAATAAAGCAAGCATTATATGTTCAGGCTCAACAGCATTATAATCTCTTGCGTACACTATTGTTTTTGCTGAATGTATAATATATTGGACGTGTTCGGATAACTCCATATTTCACCTCATTTTTATTATAATATCCTCATGCCGGATAATTGCAATCATTTAAACACCTGATTTAGGTACTTTGAAAATTTACACGTTGTTTGCAAAATTTTTTAATAAATAACCCCACGGAGTTTTTTTATATAAATCGAGATAATATGTTTCAATGAGTTGAATATACGGGCCAGAGTCACGTCCCAGATGATTGAGAAGTAATTCGGCGGGAGTGTTTCCGGCACCTCTGCCCATTCCGTAAGCCGTCACGTCCACGGAATACGCCCCGCATTCAATTGCCGTTAAAGTATTAATAAATGCAAGCTGTTTGTTATTATGTCCGTGAAAACCTATTTTTTCAAAGCCTTTTGAGTGCAGAAGTTCAAAACACCCGCATATGTCATCCGGCAAAAGCGTCCCGTAACTGTCGGCAAAATAAATTAAATTATTTTTATCGTAATTTTTCAACGCATTAAACTGTTCATCCGTAATATTCGAAGCATCCATAAGATGAAGCATAGTTTCATATCCTTTATCAATAAGGATTTTGCATATTTCAACTCCCTGACTGATTTCATGAGGATGGCAGGCAACTCTGACGAAATCGGCATAATCCCCGCTGCCGAAATTTTCCGGCAAAAATTCCCGTGCATTCACCATTACAACAAGCTTTAAGGAAAATTTGGACAGAATAACCCTGCGCAAATCAGTATCTGTACACCGTGCAAACATACCGGAACCGTGGTTTCTGTAACCGATTTCAAAAAAATCAAGCCCGCTGAGTTGTGCCGCCTTGAAAGTTGCCCGTACGCACTCCTCAGAAAAATTCCACTCCGTAAGATGTCCGCCGTCTCTGATTGTGCAATCCAATATCTTTGTCATAAAAAAATTATACCACAGAATTTACGAGTTTTTGTGCAATTTCCAATGCTTCGTTAAAAATTCTCTCATTCGTCAGAAAATCCTCGCGCTCAATATATTTTTTGACAATTTTCCGTGCAAAAGTTCCGACAGCTATTCCGTGGTAATTTATTCCGCAAAGTTTTGCCAGCTCTGCCGTTTTGGAATTTGTCCCGCCCGAAAGCATTATGTAGACAGGAATATTTTCATTCTGAACAAGTTCGGCAGTTGCAACAGCTTGCAGAGTTGTTTTGTAATCATCCTGAGAGCCGCTCATCGGAAATCCGTCTGCCTGAATTATTGTTGTATAAGGCGCGCGTCCGGCGGTCATTTCTTTTATACGCAAAACCATTTTTTCATCGCTCAGTTTTCCACGTGCAGTGCATACACTCAACATTCCATCAAAAATTTCATTTATATAAGACCACTTTTCAGCTATTTCGTTATCATTATCGTTCATAGCATGGAGTTCTATACAATCAATTCCTCTGGCAATCAAAGGGGGCAGAATCTCCTTCAGGTCAACTTCCTGAGGAACATAAGAGATTGCATCTTTTGAACAAACTTTTTCACACTTACCGCAGCCTATGCAGCGGATTGCGAGCAGAGGGCAAAGGCTGGCGTTGACTTGCCGGACGGCAAGGCGAGCAGAGCCGTAGACCCGTTTATTGCGAGCAACCAAGCGGCGGATTGATTTAACTTTATGGTATTTAATTGCACCTTGCGGACAAATTTCGGAACACTTTCCGCAGCCAACACATTTTTCGTAATCAATTCGGGCTTTATTAACGTGCGGATCGCCTTTAATTCCTACACTTACACATAAATATGCTTCTTTTCCGCTCAATGCCCTTTTGGCAGCATCAACAATTGCAGGCTTTGCGGACAAATCAAAAAACCTGCATCCGGCAGCAGAATATAATGCAACAAGCTTTTCAACTTCGGCAGCATCTTCATTTCCGGCTCCGCATACGAGCTTAAAACATTTGCCGTCCAGAATATCCGCCAGCATTATTTCACCATATAATTATAAATTATTTCGGAAGCGTGGACAATAAAATCTTTTCCCGCAACAGAATTATAAGGACGATTAGCAAGGATTACTACAATATATTTTTTACCGTTTGGAGTATAAACAATTCCTGCATCACCTAGCATTTTACCGATATCGCCGGTTTTGTGAAGGAAAGAAGCCCCGGGCCCAAGGCCTGCCTGAATAAGTCTGTTATTTTTAACGTGACCCATGTAATCGAAAATCTTCTCGCGGGATGACATGCTTAAGAATTCCGGATTTTCTATGTTATAAAGCATAGTTGCTAAATCTCTCGCGGTTGTATGGTTTGTACCCGCCAGATCCGGAAGCCAGGTTTTTACATGAGTATGTTTCAATCCCCACTCTCTGATACCCTGATTCACATCCGTCATCGAGCCGATTTTTGACATAATCATATTAGTAGCGGAATTGTCGGAATCCGTAATCATTACACGCGCTAAATCATCAAGCGTATATTTTGAATTTTCGGCTTTAAACTGCAATCCGCCTGAACCTTCTGCACGGTAATAATTTGTCAAAGTCATTTCATCGTATAAAGAAACCTGTTTTGCTTCTATAGAACGGAATAACTGCAAAAGGACAGGAATCTTAATAATACTTGCGGCAGAATATTGTTCGGAAGCATTAATATCAGCAAAGTGACCTGTTTCGTAATCCCATACAAAAACAGACGGCTGGATTGTCGGGTATTGAGCCATTAAATTCTTAATTCCATTTTCAATACCTACAATATGCGCATTTTCGGTCAATGGTGTCATAAGCGGTTTTCTTTGTTCCGCACTACGAAATTGAGGAATATTATTGAACAGATGGTTGCTCAAATATCCTGTTGTAGGAAAACCTATATTCTCATAATCCGACTTTATTTCAGGGTATGGTGATTTAAAAAACATTGATTTTGTGACACGGTTAAAACTGAAAGGCAGAAATGTACATCCGATAGCCACCATCACGGCAACAGAAATACATCTGTGAATTAAGTTATAACGGTTAACTTTTTTTTGATTAACTTTAGGTTTTTGTCTTAACACGCGTTGATGAGTTTGGACAGATTGCGGGTAAGGTGCGGCAAAAGGGTTCCCCTGCCGGTTTATATGCCTCACAGGCGCATCATTATATATGTTTCCGTAATAATAACGGTCGCGTCTCTCGTATTTTCTTGCTAATTCCGGCATAGAATTATTTTCCTCCCCAATCAAATTTAATAATATTTTAACCCATTATAAATTTCAAGGCAACAACGTTACAAAATTTTTAACAAAAAAAGCTCCGAAAAACTATCGGAGCTTTTTTGCAATTTATTTAATAGAGTAAAATTAACCGATAACAGGCGCAACAAATGTTCTTGCAGCCAATTCTTTATCAAGCATTAACAATGCTTTTTTATCGTCACCGATAAGTTTCAAAGTAGCAAGAACACCGCCTACACTTGATTCTTCTTCAACCTGTTCTTTAAGGTACCAGTCGAGGAATGATAAAGCTGCACGGTCTTTAACTTCTTCCGCTACATCCATTAAAGCATTAATTTTTGAAGTTACAAGTTCTTCATGTTTTAAAACGTGTTCAAACACTTCTAACGGAGAATTCCAGGAAGTTTCCGGTTTTTCAATAGCTTCAAGTTCAACCTTTCCGCCGCGTTCATGAACATAATTAAACATACCCATAGCATGAGCGTGTTCTTCCTGAACTTGAACTGTCATCCAGTTTACAAAACCTTTAAGATTTAAAGTTTCAAAGTAAGATTGCATTGATAAATAAAGATATTCAGAATATAGTTCTGCATTAATCTGGTTGTTAAAAGCCTTTTCCATTTTTTCGCTAATCATAATTAACCTCTCTTTTCTTGATTACGCTTTTAGTTTAGCACAGGAAAAATTTTAATCAATTGTTTCAACTTTTCCTGTTGCATGGTTAAAGTGACATTTTGCAATATAGAGTTGATTATTATCCACTGCATCTTTAATAATGTTTGAGTGTTCGAGGAGAAATTTTTCAACCCAGAGAGTGTGTTTTTTAGCAAATTCCGTACTGCAAACAGAGGGGCCGTAATTTTCAATGACAGGGTATACACATTTTGCAAAAGCTTTGAAATTTTCAGTTACGTTCGGGTAGTTTTCGCCTGCAAATTTCATAACACCGCAGTCATCGTGTCCGAGAAGCATTAAAAGCGGGACATGCAATTTTTTAACGGCATATTCAAGACTTTCAACAACGTTAGGCCCTGTCGTCATACCTGCAACCCTTACGACAAAGAGTTCTCCTATACCGCAGTCAAAAATAATCTCAGGTACTACTCTCGAGTCAGAGCAGGTAAGAACAACCGCAAGCGGAGCCTGATATTTTTCAAATTTCTGTAAAGTTTCCAGACTTTTGGTAACTGCCTGCGGGTTACCGTTAACGAAATTTTCATTTCCCTTCAAAAGTTTTTCAAGTTCCTGTTTTGCCTGATTAATCATATTTACCCTCCTCTTTCATTAAATTATATCATAAAAAATACTCTCTATTTCCTACAAGATTTTTTATCGTTTTCCCAATCAACGTCACAGTGAAGGTAGTTCATGTTCTCATTATAAAGCACCCACGCAGTACAACCCATTCCGTTAGCATAACTATCTATGATTTGATTCCATGCAACAGACCTTTTACAGTGTGTTTTTATTGATATACGGTCAAATTCCGTACCACTCGGATATAGTCCCTGCTTTGTCAGATAAAAACTAAAAATATCTTGTCCCAGAAAATCAGGTCTTCCTGTGCCGTTAGTATCTATCATAATCTGTCCACATACATTTTTTAAACCTTTAGTGTTTCCATAACGGCCATTACACTTCCCGTTCCACTGTCTAACAATAACAGTTGTTCCGTCCGCAATCCTAAAACTCGCATAACTTGCATTATCAGAAAAACTTTTTGTACACTTTTTATACACTTCATGTGATTTCATACCGGTACAATCTGTCAAAACTTTTATATATGGCATGAATTTCCTTGCAGTTATAATATGGCTTTCTGGTTCATACATTTCAGTAACACCCCAAAGATCAGGGGGTCCGTCTTTTTGAACAGCCATCATAAATGCCTGCTGTAATATTGAATATGCTTTTTTTACTCTTGCAACTGTTACTTTTTCCTGCTGTTTTTGCACAAGCGGCGGTAACGTCATTGCTGCTACTATCCCTATTATGCCTAGCGTTATCAGAACTTCAGCTAGCGTAAACCCAAATTTTCGACAGAGCATTCCATACCGTTTGGAGAGGGAAAACCATGTGTTTTCGACTTCCCGAATAATTTGGGATAGCTTAAATTGTGGATGCCCCCCCCCCCGCTAATCGACTCATATCAATGTTTTTCATACTACTCCTCCTTTTTACTGATTGTAAACTAGTTTGTGTCTTTTTTCAAGTAATCTTCAAATGTTTTTATATTGACCTTATAACCGCAGCCCTCATGAAGCTCTGCTTTATAGGCAACTCTTTTTGCCGGATAATTTCTGCACATACGGGGCCTGTGTTTGTAATCCGAACATAAACCTTCAGGGGTTACAAGTTTACAGGCAAAAATAAGATTACCCTCATCATCCTTACCCTTTATATAAAACCTTCTGTAAGTCGGAAATAGAAACTGCATTATCTTGAACTCTTTTTCAGTATATGTGTCAACACTGTACATATAATTACAGCATTTTCCGCACTTTTTACATTCTCCCGTAACATCGTACACAATCTGTTCCGGTACGAAATATGACCTGATTTCATTTATAACTGAACAGAAAAAATCAAACATAATATAATAATATCATAAAGAATTTGCTAATATTATCAGTTTATAATAAAATATTCTGGTAATATCCTGAATGTTATCTTAGGGTTACAAAAAAATGAGGGAAAATAAATGGTTAGGATAAGAAGAACCGAAAAACACATGTCTGCCAAAAATCTGGCAAAAAAAAATATTTCTAAAAAAGATGTGGGGATAATGGCTGATTTAAGAAATCTTGTAATATTCGGTGCTGCATGCGTTTTAGCCGCAGGTGTGGCATTTAACCTTTATTTATCTTCTCTTTCACCTATTAAAAATCTCGAAGATTTTAAACCTAATATTGTTACAAAGTTCTATTCTTCTGACGGTGAAATAATAAAAACTTTCACGGCTTATACTTTTTCAAAAATTGATATAAAAGATGTACCTGAAGATTTCATAAATGCACTAATTGCAACAGAGGATAAAAATTTCTATAACCACAAGGGCTATGACATAACAGGTCTTGCCCGCTCAACTGTTCAAAATATTCTTGCAGGACGCGTCGTTCAGGGTGCAAGCACCATAACACAGCAGCTCGCAAGAATTTTATTTCTATCTAATGAAAGAACATTTGACAGAAAAATAAGAGAACTGGTTGTAGCCGCCAGAATCGAAAAAACTATATCCAAAGATAAAATTCTGGAAATGTATATGAATAATGTCTATTTAGGCTCAGGTGCTTACGGAGTTGAAGCAGCAGCAGAGATTTATTTTAACAAAAAACTCAAAGACTGCACCCTGCCTGAACTAGCACTTATTGCAGGCTTGCCTCAGGCTCCGAGTGTTTATTCACCGTTTAACAATATGGAACTTGCAGTAAAAAGACGTAATCAGGTGCTTGGACGTATGTATAAAATGAAATACATCACCAGAGAACAGTATGAAGAAGCAAAAGAAGCTAAAGTTAAATTAACATCAGTTCCGCGTTTCTATACAACAAACAAAGCCCCATATTTCTGCGATTATGTTTTGAAAGAACTTGAAAAATTAGGCTTCGATGAAACAGATATTTCTCAGGGCGGTTACAAAGTTGTAACAACAATTGATTATAAAACACAGGTTGCAGTTAACGAAGCAATCCTGAAAAATATGAGAAACTACGGCCTCACAAAACCTAACCATCAGGCAGCAGTATTCTCATTCTCCCCTATAGACGGCAAAATTCTGGCCTATGCCGGAGGTAAAGATTATACTCAAACACAATATGACCGCGTTCAGGCTATAAGACCTTCAGGTTCAGCTTTCAAACCGTTCGTTTATGCTGCTGCTATGGAAAAAGGCATTTCACCAAATGATATGATTGAAGATGCTCCGATTAAAATCGGTGACTGGGCTCCGAGAAATTACGCCTCAAAATACAGAGGAGAAATCCCTGTATATTCAGCTCTTATGGTATCATCAAACGTCTGTGCGGTAAGACTTATTCAGGAAGTCGGTATACGTGCCGTAATTCAGGTTGCAAGAGTTCTAGGAATCACAACCCCGCTCGAATATGATTATACAATTGCACTCGGCTCAAATGGGGTAAAACTCTTTGAACTTACACGAGCTTACGGCGCATTCGCTAATGGTGGTTATGTTGTCCAGCCTTACGCAATAGAAAGAATTGAAACATCACGCGGCAAAGTGGTTTACAGAGCTCCAAAAACAAAAGTATCAAGACAATTAAGCCTTAAAACTGCCGCCGAAATGACTGCTATGCTAAAAACAGTAATTGAACACGGCACCGGCGCAGCAGCCCGTATCGGCAAACCTGCCGCAGGAAAAACAGGTACTACCGACGACTATAAAGATGCAAGCTTTGTGGGTTATACTCCAAATGTTGTTACAGGTGTTTGGGTCGGAAATGACGACAATTCTGTTATGCGTTCAATTCAGGGCGGTACAGTGCCGGCTTTAATCTGGCGTGATGTAATGAAAGTTGCCACCCAGCCTTACGGAAATGTTGACTTCAATTATCCTGAGATAGAACTTACTGCTTTCCGTGCAAAACCGGGCAGCATTAAAGTTATAAAAGAAGAACCTAAAGAAGAAAATGAAACCACCACTACAGAAACTACTAATAATAATTATACAGAACAGGTTCCAATGCAAAACGAAGCTACAACGCCGAAAGAAGTTTTACAAAATTTTAGACAGCAACAACAGCAGCAGCAAAGTCCGGTTTCACAACCTTCGCCTCAGCCTGTTGTCCAGCAGCAGCCCCAGCCTGCTGCAAAAGCACCTACACCTATACCTATGGCAATACCGGAGAGTTTAAATTAATGGAAAACTTTATAACACATATCGGCGTCGATGAATCAGGCAAAGGCGACTTTTTCGGGCCTCTTGTAATAGCAGGAGTTCTTGTGGATGAAAAGTCAGCAAAACTGTTTGCCGAACTCGGAATTAAAGACAGTAAAAAAATTACAGACAAAAAAATTCTCACACTGGAACCTGTAATTAAAGAACACGCCCCGCATTCAGTCATAGCAATTTCCAACGGAAAGTACAATGAACTTTATGCAAATATAAAAAATTTGAATAAACTTCTTGCCTGGGGTCATGCCAGAACAATAGAAAACATTCTTGAAAAACACGAATGCACCTACGCAATTTCCGATAAATTCGGCAATGACCATTTTATACAAGATGCGTTGATGAAAAAAGGCAGAGAAATAAAACTGGATCAGATGGTTCGGGGTGAAAGCGATATTGCAGTAGCAGCAGCCTCTGTACTTGCACGCGCGGCTTTCGTACATAAAATTGCGGATATGCAGTGCCAATATGGTATAAATTTTCCTAAAGGCTGTGCAGCACAGGTGAAAGACTGCGCAGGCGAATTTATCTCAAAGTACGGAAAAGACAGGCTGAAAGAAGTTTGCAAAACGCACTTCAAAACCTATAACGAGGTATAATCGTTATAAGTTACTCCTGTTTCTGTAAGTTGGGAGAGGTCTACCTTTAAAAACGCAACTCTAAAATCTCAAAATATCTTTCAAATCCGCTTCAAGAAAATTTGTTAAGCTGACGATTTTCTTTAAAGACATATTTACAAGCCCGCGTTCAATTTTGCTTATGTATTCTCTATTAACATTCATTTTCTCCGCAAATGATTCTTGGGTATAACCTTTGCGAATACGCTCAGCTTTTATATTTCTACCAAATTGTTTTAAGATTTCAGTTTCGTTATACATACATATAAGTATACAAACTTGACAAAATTTTTCTTGAGCTATATAATTACTCATATAGGATACTTATAAGGATACATAATGATAGAATCTATAAATGAATTGAGTGACCTTGAATTAAGAGTAGCTGTATTGGGCATAAACGGCTATTCCATTAACGGAATGGCCGAATGCCTAAAAATTTCAAGACATAAAATTCAAAAAACTATCGACTCTATAAATAATAAATGTGGAAAAAAGTATTTTGCAGGCTCTTTATTGGAATTGTCCAGACAAAATATTGTATAAGTAAGGCGGGGTGTAAATCCCCGCCTCAATCATTGTCCTATACAACTGTTAAGATATTCAATTGTACTGACTTTTTCTTCATAAAGGTATTTTATAAAATTTAAGTAAGCTTGATCATAAGACGTTATTACAAGATTAATCTCAAATCCGTCTGTGCAAAACGGCTCATAATCATACACAACATAACTGTTATATTTACTTTTCCATTCTTTACGTTCTACACGGCTGTTGTTTTCTTCTACAATTTCCTCTAGCCATGCAACGATATCTTTATTCACATTTTTCATTTCCAAGCGATTGTATCTGCTGCAATCGTGACAATTATTTCCGGTTAACATACCAAATACTCCAAAAACTTTTTAATCTTTCGTCTCTGCCTCATTCTTTTCGATACCCGACCGAAAAGCAGAATCCTTGCCCGCATCCGCGCGAGTCGTGCAGTTCAGATTATATTGCAATTGTAATTCTTTTTTCGTTTCAAATAATCCCCTTTAGGTCTAAGTTAATATAGGAGTATTTGGTAATTTTTATTTCAGAATTCTTGATTTTTTTTACTCAGCATTATAAAATTGCATATCAGCATAAGAGAGGGATAATTATGAGCAACGACTGTATTTTTTGTAAGATAATTAATGGCGATTTCGGTACAGAATTTGTCTATGAAAACGAACATCTCGTAGTTTTTAAAGATATTAATCCGAAAGCTCCTGTTCATTTGCTTGTTGTACCGCGAGTTCATGTTGCTTCACTAAATGAACTTGAGGACAAAAACCTCATGGGCGAACTGTTGATGGGTGTGAAAGAAGTTGCAAAACGCACAGGTTTAAAATCTTACAGAACACAAATTAATACAGGTAAAGAAGCAGGGCAGGAAGTTTTCCACCTGCATATACATGTTATGGGAAAACAGACATCGGTTTAATAAGGAGAATAATAAATGAAAAACGGAATAGAAAACGGATATTATCATGAAATTACCCCTGCGGGTTTTGGGCTGGCAATTAAGGCAGGTAAGGTTCTTTTTTCAGAACAGTCAGATTTTCAAAAAGTAGAAATTTTTGAAACAGACAGTAAACTCGGAAGAGTTTTAACCCTTGACGATTTGATGATGACAACCGAAGGGGATGAGTTTCATTACCACGAAATGATTGCACATATCCCGATGATGAATCATAAATGTCCGAAATCCGTTCTTGTAATTGGCGGCGGCGACGGCGGCACCGTGAGAGAAGTTTTAAAACACAAAACTGTTGAGCGTGTTGTACTTTGCGAAATTGACGGAATGGTAATCGACGCTTGCAAAAAATATCTTCCGACAATATCCTGCGGGCTTGACGACCCGAAAGTTGAAATTCTCGTGAAAGATGCTATTGAATATATTAAAGATAAGAAAAATGAATTTGATATAGTACTGATTGATTCAACAGACCCTATGGGCCCGGGAGAAGGCTTATTTACAGAAGAATTTTATACCAATGTGAAAAATTCACTAAAGGAAGGCGGCATTGTTGCAGCTCAATCGGAAAGCCCTGTTGTAAACAAAGAAGAAATCAAAAAAATGTATAACCTTCTGAAAAAAGTATTCCCGATTTGTTCGACCTATACATCGAATATTCCGACCTATCCCGGCGGATACTGGGCCTGGGCATTCTGCTCGGAAAGCGTTCAACCTTTATCATATATTGATGAAGAACGCTGTGCAGAAATTACAAAAACTTGTAAAATCTATAACAAAGATTATCACATGGCAAGATTTGCATTGCCTAATTACTTAAAAGAATTACTGTAGGGCTTTTGAAATACTCAAAATATCATTTTCAATAACATACTTGACCTCGTCAACTTCAGGGTTAATCTCAAGAAATTGTATAATTGAATTTGATATATAAAGCCCGTAACCGTTACCGCTTTTATTAAACTTTTTTATCAACAGGTTTTGATTATTAACATCAAAGCCTGTTTTTATAATTTTAAGAACATTTTTATCCATTTTAAAAAGCACTCTGGTCTCAGACGGATTAATCCCAAGAAGTTTTAAGACATCTTTAGGCATATAAAGCTCCCATCCGGTACCGCTCGAAACCAATTTCCTCTGCATTTGCAATCTCCTATTTTGTCGCCTATTGACAAATATATAAAGGAACAATATAATAATTTGTATATTACATTTAGGGTACATAAACATGACAAAACAAACTTATAGAAACGCGGGATTTACTCTTTCAGAAGTACTTATAACACTCGGAATAATAGGCATAGTTGCAGCAATGACAATGCCGGTCCTTACCGGAAAATATCAGGAAAGAGCAACCGTCACACGGGTAAAAAAATTCTATTCAATGATGTCCCAGGCACTTAATTTTGCAATAGCAGAACACGGAACAGTTGATACATGGGAATATTACGATTCAGGAGATGCATTTAGCAAGCAATCAAGCATAGAGTTTGCAGAATATTTCAAAAAATACCTTAAAATCACAAAAGATTGCGGCCCAAACCCGGGCTGCCTTGCAAGTAAAGAAATAAGATACCTTAATGGAGGGAAATGGAGTAATTATAATAATAGTAACCATTATAAAATGATACTTGCCGATGGTACATATCTATGGCTCAGAAATCACTATATTCACTGCACCGAATCAGATGGAATTATCCCCGGCAAAGAAAATACCTGTGGACTGTTATGGATAGATGTTAACGGAAAAAATCAACCAAATACATTTGGTAAAGATGTTTTTGCTTTTTATATAAAAAAAGACCGGATAACACCAAATCCGGATCCCTGCGTAGATTTAAATTCTACAGGTTGGGGATGTTCAACTTATATACTGTCCAATGGAGATATGGACTATTTACACAAAAATTAGATTTTTTATGATATAATTTATCAAGAAGATAGATTAATCGGGGATAATTTATGTCAATAATTATAATGATACTTTTACTGAGCGTGCTAATTCTTGTACACGAAGCAGGCCACTTTTTAGCTGCAAAAATGTTTAAAATGAAAGTTGCAAGATTCGGTTTCGGACTTCCTATAGGGCCTACATTATGGGAAAAACAGGTAGGTGATGTAAAAGTTCTCGTACACGCATTTCTTCTGGGCGGTTATGTAGCATTCCCCGATGACGATAAAGAATTAAATCTGCCGGCAGATTCGCCGGACAGATTTATGAACAGACCTATCTATCAAAGATTGGTTGTAGTTTCTGCCGGAGTATTCGCTAACGTTGTTTGCGCATTTGTACTGGTTTTTCTTACGGCGGCACTGTGGGGACATATGCCGTCAGGAAAATATGATATTTTTGTTAAAGATATCGTTGCACCCAAAGAAGCTTCAATCTGGCAATCAGGCTTGCAAAAAGGTGACAAAATTCTCAAAATTAATGGAATTAATGTTACCACAACAGCCGCACCTATTTTAATTGCCCAGCTAAGCAAAGAGGATGACGGTAAAGTTGATAAAGATTTAGTCAACAAAAATCTTGAAAAACTACGTAAATTAAACCAGACCTTTGAAGAAGATGAAATTATTCCAAAAGATGTTCTAATAAAACTTCCTTCACCGGAATACGAAAAGGCTGTAATTTTAAGCGATAAAGTTTTAAAAGGTCTCAAAAAATACAACGACCCCGAAGTAAAACTTTCGGAAAAACAAATTAAAATTAGAGAAAAAATTGATGATAAAAATTACATAATTTCTGACGGAACTCTAACTTTAAACGACCTGTCTTATGCGGTATCAGATAATGTTCATCCAATTAACATGGAAGTTTTAAGAAACGGAAACATTCTGGAATTAAAACCTATTTACCCTAATAAAGACGGTTTAATGGGGATTCAGATGGAAATAAAAGAAATAGTAATTCCGACAAAAGGCCCGAAAGCAATAATTAAAACAAGCATTAATTATCTGTGGGAACAAACATCTATGCTTCTTTACGGTCTTTATCAGATATTTACAGGCAAAATTCCTCTGAAAGACCTACATGGAATTGTTGCAATTACAAAAGTCGGCGGGGATATTATCGAGCATAACGGATTCTTCTCAGGCCTTCTTCTAACAGCAATAATTTCGTTAGACCTTGCAATAGTAAACTTTCTTCCGATTCCGGCTCTGGATGGCGGACATGTGATGTTTTTACTTATAGAAAAGTTAAGAGGAAAACCTTTAAATGAAGAAACTATTGATAAAATCGGAACAGCAGGATTTTTGCTGCTTATTGCCCTGATGATTCTCGTTGTATTCAATGACATTTATGCACTTTTGACACAAAAATTATAATCCGGTATTGAACTGATATCCAAAATATGATATAATTATACAATATCAACGTGGAGATTTATATGGGAAAGATAAATAAACGAGGATTCACTTTAGCAGAAGTATTAATAACACTTGGTGTTATAGGTATAGTTGCAGCAATGACAATGCCCACACTTCTTGTCCAACACAGGGAACGCGAAAACACCACTAAGTTAAAGAAAATCTACAGTACAATGACACAGGCTTACACAAGAGCCGTTGCAGAACGCGGAACTCCTGAATTCTGGGACTTAATTGGAGAAAATGACCCTACCGGTGCTGAAAATATTAAACAGATTCTTTCCCCATATTTTACGGTAAAACCGGGCGGTATAAACGGAGAAATTTGGCTTGATACAAATACCAGACAGTTAAATAACAGACCCGGCCCTAATATAGGCTCAGGTGAGGGCGGTGAGTATGCAACATTCGCCGTAGTTGACGGTATGTCTATTGCTTTTACCGTAGATGATAAAGATTGTAAAGGCGTTTTCGGAGATTCAAAAGCATTACAAAATGTCTGCGCAACTTTTATTGTTGACGTAAACGGAAGTAAACAGCCAAATCAGTTCGGTTTTGATATTTTTCAGTTTTATATAACAAAATATGGAATTCAGCCTTATGGAAGTCAGGCTGATACAACTCACCCGTTTGAAACAAGCTGTACACTTCAAAGTGACGGATATGGGTGTGCAGGCTGGGTAGTTTTCAGAAATAATATGGACTACCGTCATTGCACGGGTTTGGAATGGAACGGCAAGCATAAATGCCACGGTTTTGATAATTCAAAATACGACAATGATTTATAACTGTAAATTTTTCCTGATTGTGTTATTATGTAATTAACAACAGTCCCAATAATTCGCAAAAATTTTTTTTGAAATTATGAAACTTTTTTTCAAAAAAAACATCTATAAAAGAAACAATTGAGCTCAAATCGGATTTAGGGATAATTTGGAGGAAAAATTAAGAGAATGAGAAAATTTATGAGAAGAAGTTTTATATTTTTAGGTGCATTTATCTTATTATTCGGCTGTATCATTCACAACAATGTAATGGCATACAGCCCTGTAGATTTGTACGATCAGGTCTGGCGTCTGATTAATATTAAATTTGTCGACCAGACAAACAATTCTCAAGATTGGTCGAAATGGCGGCATAAATATGATGATAAAATCATGACAAATGAAGACGCTTACGTCGCAATAAATACTATGGTTGCAAGCTTAAATGACCCTTACACGAAATTTTTAGATCCTAAAGAGTTTGCAGAAGAAACAAGTTCTATTAAAGGTTCTCTAAAAGGTATCGGGATTCAGATTGCAGTAAAAGAAGGTAAATTGACTGTCATCGCGCCAATTGAAGATACTCCGGCAGAAAAAGCCGGTTTGAAAGCCGATGATGAAATCCTTGAGATTGACGGAAAAAGTACGAAAGGTATCACCGTAGATCAGGCAGCCGACTTAATAAGAGGTAAAGAAGGCACAAGCGTTAAATTGTTAATTAAACGTAAAGATGTAGAACCTAAACTTTACACTATTACACGTGCTGAAATTGAAGTAAAATCTATTTCACAAAAAGTACCTGACAATATTAAAATACCTGAAGATATTTCTTATATAAGACTCAGCTCCTTTATAAGCAGAAATGCCGCAGCAGAGTTCAAAAGTATTCTGGAACAAGGTTCAAATAAAAAGGGATTTATCATAGATTTACGTGCAAACCCGGGCGGACTTTTAAGCAACGCAATCTATATTTCCGATATGTTCCTTGACGGCGGTACAATTGTCAGCACCGTGGACAGAGATGGTTATAAAGAAACTCAGAGAGCTACCAGAGGATGTGTTACTCAAAAACCTGTTGTCGTTCTTATAAATGGAGGTTCTGCTTCTGCCAGCGAAATCTTCTCCGGTGCAATGAAAGATAACGGCAGAGCCGTTATTATCGGAGAAAAATCTTTCGGAAAAGGTTTGGTACAGGAAATAAACAAACTCCCTTACGAATCAGGGATTAATATAACAATCCAAAAATATCTCACTCCAAACGGAACAGATATTAATAAAAAAGGTATCACTCCTGACATTGAAGTAAAACTTACTGAAGAAAATGTTAAAAATAAAGATGATGTCCAGTTGAAAAAAGCAATTGAAGTTCTTCAAAAAATAACAAACGGACAATCAATAGCAAATTACTAAATCAAAAAACTCCCGTAAACGGGAGTTTTTTATTGCAAAAAAAACGGGTGACTTGTGCACCCGTAACTTTTAAAATTTCCTTTACCTTTTATTTCCTTATATATGCACTATCGGCACGTTTTTATTTAAACTTTAACACAAGCACTACTTCTCCCTCCTATCCTATCCTATCCTATCCTATCCTATCCTATGAGGCATTATAAGCGGGTTTCAGCCTATTTTAAATTCATATTTACATTTCTTTACAATTAATCTGGTGTCGCCTTCTGTGCCGGCTCATCGCCGCCGTGCGGGGCTTACCATTAAAAAAGAGGCTTTAAAAAGCCTCCTGAACCTCTATTTTTTTTGACCGTTAAACGCCTGTATACCAAGATATTTGGCGGCAGAACCCAGCTTTTGTTCAATTCTTATAAGTTGATTGTACTTAGCCATTCTGTCAGACCGCGACGCTGAGCCTGTTTTTATCTGGCCGCAGTTAGTTGCAACAGCCAAATCGGCAATAAAAGTATCTTCAGTTTCACCCGAACGGTGAGAAACTATTGCCGTATAACCCGCTGCATTAGCCATAGATATAGCATTTAAAGTTTCTGTGAGTGTACCAATCTGGTTTACTTTAATCAAAATTGAATTTGCCACACCGCGGCGAATACCCTCAGCAAGACGTCTTGTATTGGTAACAAATAAATCATCACCCACAAGCTGACAGCGGTCACCTAATCTGTCAGTAAGCATTTTCCATCCGTCCCAATCCTGTTCTGCCATACCGTCTTCAATAGATATAATAGGATACTTATTAACCCAGTCCTCGAGAAAATCTACCATTTCATCAGGTGTTAAAGTTTTTCCTTCTCCGGCGAGTTTATATACGCCATCCTCATAGAATTCAGATGAGGCAACGTCAAGACAAATCTTTATCTGATCTGTATTATATCCTGCACGGTTAATAGCTTCCAAAATAACTTCTATGCCTTCCGCATTTGACTGAAGGTTTGGAGCAAACCCTCCCTCGTCACCCACAGAAGTAGCCAGTCCTCTTTCGTGTAAAACTTTTTTCAATGTATGGAAAATTTCAGATCCCATTTGTATTGCCTGCTGAAAACTTTTTGCACCAACGGGAGCAATCATAAATTCCTGAAAATCTATATTATTGTCAGCATGTGCACCTCCGTTAATAATATTCATCATAGGAACAGGAAGTGTTAAAGCATTTATTCCGCCGAGATATCTGTATAATGCCATATCATAGGCATTTGCAGCAGCTTTTGCACAAGCAAGAGAAACACCCAGAATAGCATTTGCACCGAGTTTTGATTTATTTTCGGTACCGTCCATGTCAATCATAAATGTATCAATTTCGCGCTGATGACTTGCTTTTTCGCCGATAAGTTCCGGTGCAATAATGTTATTTACATTATTTACAGCTTTCATTACACTTTTACCGAGATAATAATGTTCATCACCGTCACGTAGTTCCAATGCTTCAAAAATTCCTGTTGAAGCGCCTGAAGGCACAGCCGCACGGCCTTTTTTCCCGTCTGTAAGCTTTACATCGACTTCCACGGTAGGATTTCCACGTGAATCAAGTATCTGGCGTGCATAAATATCTTCAATAAATGTAGACATAACTCTCTCCTTATTTTGTACCACTAGTTAAACAGATTTTTGCACGAAAATTTTTAATACGCAAGTGATATATCTACTAGTTTTATTTAGGAAGCTTTTTAAAATAATCACGGTCGCTTACTGCTCTGGCAGTACAACCATAACCATTTTGTGCGGAATTACTAGTCAAAGAACAGTATTCATCTTCCTCAAAATAAGTTCCTTCTCTGCCCATAGGGATTAATGCGCCGTTTTTGCCTAATTGAAAAACAAAAAAGTCATGTCCGTATCTGTTCGGTTTGCTTTTCCAGCCGTTAACGTCAATAGCAATAAGATAAGTTCCATAAGTTATTTCGCCTTGTTGAGCATAATCAAAAAATATAAAACTGCCGTCAACAGCAGCCATAATACCATCATTAAATCTGTAATCCGGAGTCTTTCCGATAAAAGTCTTGTATGTACTTTGCAAAAAGCTTGCCGGAGCGTCGTTAGAGTAATCTTTAACCGGAAATATCGAACTTGAACACTGTTGACCGTTAATACAGGTTGAAGATTTCTTATAATATTTCTGGATAGAGTTTACAAGTTCTTGTACACTTGACGGCTGATATACGCCTCCGTAGTCATAAACCACAACCCTCTGGAGAACTTGTGAAAGCAAGGAATAGGATTTCCGAAATCGCGTTTCCAGCTCTTTATTTTTGTTATTATTAACTAATGCCGGAAGTGTCATTGCCGCAACTACGCCTATGATACCGAGTGTTATTAATACTTCGGCAAGAGTAAATCCTCTTTTTTTTAAACTTTCTTTAGAAAGAATCATATAAAAAATCTCCTTTAAATTGTCTAAATTTTTAAAAATACCATGTTTTAATACTATAATACCATATTTTAATATCTATTTCAATAGTAAAAGATAGTTTAAAAGGGTGCTTTATAATTCCAATAATTTATACAATTATTAAAAGGAGTTATAAATGAATGAACAGAAACTATTCGGCAAAAGAATAAAAGAACTTCGCAAGCAAAGAAATCTCACTCAGGAAGAACTTTCCGAAAAGCTGGGCGTATTTCAAAAACAAATAGGCAATATAGAAACAGGCACCACTTTTACAACAATGGCAAATATTGTAAAACTTGCCCGTATATTTAATGTCGATGTTAAAGATTTATTTGAATTTAATCACCAAAAGTCACGTGAGGACATAATTAACGAAATTAGCGAAATAATTATTAATACTCCTGATGAAAAACTAAAAACGATTTACCGTGTTATAAAAGACATTGCCAGATAATTTATATAGACCTGGCCTTGCGTTTTTTCATAATGAGTCTTCTTATATTAATGTAGTACCCCAGAGCAACAATGACAGATGCCGTAACCCATGCGATAGGCCCCGCATAAAAAATTCCGTAATAGCTGAATTTAACTGCAAGATAAACAGCCGCAAATGATCTTACCATAAGCTCGGCAAATGACGATGTGAGTGGAATTAAAGGTCTGCCCATGCCCTGAAGTGCATTCCTGAAAATAAATATCTGACCCAGAAAGAAATAGAAAATTGTACTTATCCATAAATAATCATGAGCAATTTTTATCACATCGGGACTTACACTTCCAATAAACAGCTCAACTATATTTGCACCCCAAAAATGCATTACAATCGCCATAAATATACTTAGTACGATATTGATTAGAGAAGCTCTCCCCACACCATAACGGATACGGGCCAGGTTTTTAGCCCCGTAATTCTGTGCAACAAATGCCGCCAGAGCTATCCCGAAAGAAATCATAGGTAATGTCGCAATCTGCTCAATTCTCAATGCAGCAGTGAACGCCGCTATTACATTTGAACCAAAAGTATTGCAGACACTTTGTATGATTAAAATTCCGATACCCAGAATTGAAAACTGCACTGCCATTGGAAATCCTACTTTTAAATGCTCCATGGCAAAATCAACATCTTTAGCTCTGTTACATTTTTTGAATTCCCAATCCTTTCTGTGCAAGTGAAGAATAGGGAAACGTTTTTTTACATAGAAATAACACATAAATCCCGATACAGCCTGCGAAAGAACCACTGCAACCGCAGACCCGGGAACGCCCCAGTGAAACTTTAATATAAAAAGTAATGCCAGAAAAATATTTAAAATTGAAGCAAAAATAAGAAAATATAATGGCGTCTTACTATCACCAAGAGCCCTTACAATGCTTGCCAGAAGATTATAAAAATTAACGGTAACAAGCCCTAAAACACAGATTTGAATATACCAGTACGCATCATGAAAAATTTCTGAAGGTACATTCATCATAAAAAGAATAGGTTTCATTAACGCAGCACTTATTACTGTAAATATGAGAGTAAAAGCCGAACTCAATATAATAGAAAGAACAACCGACCTGCGAACTCCTTCATAGTCCTTTGCTCCGAATCTCTGGCCGGTGATTACTGAAAATCCGTTATCCAATCCCACAACAGCAAACATTATAAGAAAAAATAACGGCGCAACTGCCCCGACAGCAGCCAAAGCTTCCATACCAAGGGTTCTGCCGACAATCACGATATCTGCAAGGTTATAAAACTGTTGAAAGATATTTCCTATCAATAAAGGAACGGAAAATAACATTATTAACTTTAAAGGCGCACCCTGCGTCATGTCTTTTATCATAATTAATCCTTAACACTTTATTTTATTATATTATAAAGCTGATATAAAATACGCAGATTTTTATTATCCGATTGTATAGCACTGATGAGTTCGTCTCTAATCTCATTCAAATCTTTTTGATGACTAAAATCAAATAAATCTTTTGGAGTCACACCGAGTGCCTCTGCCAGTTTGCCGATTTTTTCAGCTCTGATAAAGCTTTTGCCGCATTCAATTTTACTCAAATTACGTTCGGCAATATCAATCATCTCGGAAAGCTCCTCCTGAGATAACTTTCTTTTTATACGCAATTCTTTCACTTTTCTGCCAAATAAAATTTTTATATCGTCCATTTTCCCTCTTTTTT
>DVIU01000282.1 GCA_018711035.1 Candidatus Scatousia excrementigallinarum | reverse complement strand
CGTGGAAGAATTCTCCGGATGGCAGAATATTAAAGTCCGACGTCACGATTGCGAAAAACTATCTCGACGAAAAACAGATACGCAGACTGGAAAGGGCTGTTTCCGGATTCTTCGATTACGTTGAAGACCTTATAGAGAACGAACGTGCCTTTACGATGCAACAATTTGCCGAAGCAATCAACGCCTTTTTGGAATTCAGGCAATACAAGATTCTGCAAGGCAAAGGCAGTGTCTCAAGAGTTGATGCCGAACGCAAAGCGACAAGCGAGTATGATATTTTCAATAAAACGCAACAAATAACTTCCGATTTCGATCAGGAAGTCAAAAAATTATTAAATAAAAAAGCCGATAAATAAAATGTTTAAAAACAGGAGTGAAAAATGAATTCTTTATATTCGACATTGATAGAAGTATTGAAACAAAAGGCAGATTTCTTTAGCGAAAGCGGAGAACTGTTACGTAACGCCGTATATGAAGCGGCAATGAAAATGGATCCTTCGCTTATAAAACTGTTGGCAGACAACGAAACAACTAAAAAGCGCTTTTTTACCGAAATTGACGGAGTTTTAGTATTTGACAAAGTAGGTTTCGGATGGGTGATAAATAATAAAGAATTTTTGCCGGATTCCTATACTCGCTTCAAAAATAAAATAGGACTTGTGGACGAAAGCGGTTCATTTATTTCTTCTTCTGACAATGTAGAGCTTGTTTTCCCTTACAAGGACTGCGTACTCGAGGGCGGACAAACAAAAGAAGATCAAAAGCGCTCAGAAATTTTTTACAATGAAACGCTTGCTCCGGATGAAGTGGATAGATTATTTGCGCCTAAAGTATTAACTAATGCAAAGAGAGTAACAGGAGAGTGCGAAACAATAGGATGTAATTTTAACGACGAAGATAATCTTGTTATTAAAGGCAACAATATAATTGCTATTACTTCTTTATTGAAGCGTTATGAAGGTAGAGTTAAATGTATTTATATTGATCCTCCCTATAATACTAGAAGTGATGCAAGTACTTTTGCATATAACAACTCATTTAATCATTCAACGTGGTTGACTTTTATGAAAAATAGATTAGAAATTGCTAAAAGACTTCTTTCTGATGATGGGATAATATTCATAGATATAGACCACTATGAGTTATTTTATTTAGGGGTTTTAGCCGATGAAATTTTTGGATATGAGAATAGGCTTGGAGTACTTGCCGTTGTCCATAATTTGAAAGGGAGATACAATGAATTCTTTTCTATAGCACACGAAAATAAATTGGTTTACGCAAAAAATGCCAACAATGCAACAATTAAAAGTTATATTTATGATAATTCTGATAGTTATCCTTTGGAAGATGGTATTAGTAAGTACAAGCTAGTTGCCTTACAAAGAACGGGTAATGGCTCTCTACGAGAGGAAAGGCCAAATCTTTTTTACCCAATATATTATAATCCTGATGATAACGACATTTCATTAACTGAAAAGGATCGATATGTAAAAATATTGCCTATTGATTCTGACGGAATTGAAAGAAGATGGAGATGGGGAAAATCAAAAGTTGAGTCGGATTGGAAAACGGAAATAGTTGTAAAAAAAGTAAAGAGCGAATATAAAATATATACAAAAATTCGTATAAAAGGAGATCGTCCAAAAACACTTTGGAATAGACCTGAGTATTCAAGCACGACTGCAACAAATGAATTAACTAATCTGGTCTCGAGAAATGTTTTTACATATCCTAAAGCAGTGGAATTAGTAGTTGATTCATTACAAATTGCTACAGAAGAGGACTCTATTGTGTTGGATTTCTTTGCAGGCAGCGGAACGACTGGACAAGCAATATTAGAATTAAATAAAAAAGACAATGGCAATAGAAGATTTATTTTGGTGGAACAGATGGATTACATTAATACCGCAACTATTCCTAGACTAAAGGCAGTTATCAATAAAAATAATTGCGGTTCATTTGTCTACTGTGAACTCGCTAAACTGAATCAAACTTATGTCGATAAAATTGAGTCCGCAACTACCGATGCCGAACTCATCGCCTTGCTTGCTGAAATTATAGATACAGACTTTATCTCGTGCAAAGTGAATCCTGCTGAAATAAAGGAAAACGCGAAGTCTTTTGAGGAATTGTCTATTGATGATAAGAAGAGATTTCTGATGGAACTTCTTGACAAAAATCAACTTTATGTCAACTATTGCGATATAGACGATGAAAATTATCATATTTCTGAAGAAGATAAGGCATTTACGAAAAGCTTTTACGGAGACAAGTAATTATGGCATTTCTTTATGAAAAAATAGACGCATTGAAGGAATTTGGCGCATATGCCGAATTGCCTTTGAGTGTTTCTAAAAATCTTAAACAGTCTTTTGAGTTAAGACCTTATCAGAAAGATGCATTTTGTAATTTTATTACATATTTTGAAAGCAGGCTTCGTCAAAAGCCAACTCAAACGCTTTTTCACATGGCCACGGGAAGCGGCAAAACGCTGATCATGGCGGGATTAATGCTGTATCTTTATAAGCAAGGGTACAGAAACTTTCTTTTCTTTGTTCATTTGAGCAATATCGTAAAGAAGACAAAAGAAAACTTTTTGAATCCGGCATCATCTAAATACTTGTTCGCAGAAGAAATAAATATAGGCGGTGAAAGAATCAAGGTCAAAGAAGTGTCAAATTTCCAAGACGTTGACGAAAATGCTATCAAT
>DVIU01000281.1 GCA_018711035.1 Candidatus Scatousia excrementigallinarum | reverse complement strand
CAAGTCTTATTAGTTTTTTATATTGAGGTTCTACAATAATATTTCCTTCTTTATCTTTAAGTCCGAATAAGTTTTTTTCGCCGCTGAATACGGTTAAATCACTCATTGAAACAGATGCTTTAATAGGTTCCCGAGCATTATCGGCTGGATAAACACATCCGTTAAGTAATACAATTAATCCCAGCAATATAAAAAATTTCTTCATAAATATATAATAACATAAAATTGGTTTATGATATAATTTTAATTGAGGATATTATGAAGAAAAAGATTAAAGTTATAGGTGGTGTTATATGTGCGGCAGCGGTTCTGGCAAGTATACCGTTCGTTTTTTATTTAAAAGCTCTCCCTGCTGCTGTTTCTAATCCAAAAGTTATCAGATTTGTTGAAAATAAAGTTAATAAATATACAGACCTTAATATTGAGATTAAAAATCCTGTTTTAAAAACAGAATTTTCGCCTGTAATTTCCTTCAAAACTGACGGTATAAAATTATCAAAAAATAATATCGAAATTTTTAATGTAGAAAATCTTGATACAGAAATATCATTCAAAGATTTATTCAAAAAAAGGATTATTTTAAACAGATTCGGGCTTGATTATATTTTTGCGGATGTAAACCGGTTAATGGCACTGGTTCCGGCACAAAAAGAGCAGAAAAAACAAAAGGAAAGTGAATGGGAAGTCGACTTTTATGACTCTGTGCTTTCTTTGAAAAAAAGTTTGATTCTATACAAACTTGAGCCTGATGTTTATGTAAAACTTAACGCAGACAATTTAGAAATTGATAATACACAAAAAGTCGAGAAATTTATTCATTTTGATATAGACACAAAAATTAAAAAGAATGATAGTATTCTTCATTTCGCAATTGCTGATAAGAACAGAGTTGTTATAAAAGATAAAAGCATAATCGTGGACGACTGTGTTCTTGACATAAATAAATCAAATGTCCATATCAACGCAAAAGCTTCAAGAAAAGATGGAATTAACGTAAATCTTTCATCAAAAAGATTCAAAGTTCAGGACGTTATAGATATTGTAAACTCAAACATCATCATCAATAACGGACGTGAAATGCTTGCATTTTTTAAAGATATGAATGGTGATTTTGACTTCGACATTAATCTTACAAAAAATGATATGAACGGGTCTATCAATCTTAATAAAAGTTCTTTAAAAATTATTCCTGTAAGTAACCTTCCTATTACAGTCAATAAAGGCACGGTGCTTTTAACCTCAAAAGATATCACATTCAAAGATTTTGAAGGTTTTTACGGTACACAAACCTCGAATAAACTATCCCTGAAGGGAGTTATGAAGGATTACGCTAAATCCTGTGATACAGAGGTAATAATCACAACAGTAGCCACAAATGATTTTGCAAAAAATTACCTTTCAAAACTCACCGGTATCCCTCTTGAAATTATCGGGAAAGCTGGCACAAGAATAATTGTAAAATCAATAAATAACAAAATTGACGTTGATTGGGCCTCAAAACTCGCAAAAGGAGATGATATCCTTGTTGACGGAGCATCCCTGACTCCAACCGGTTGGGATAGAGCAGTACAGGCAAATCTCCACTTTGAAAATAATATTTTGAATATTAAAGATATCAATTACTTTATAGCTCAAGAACTGGTAAAAGGCAGTAAAGTTAAACCCGTCCTGACATTAAACGGCAATGTTGACTGCTCAAAACCTGTTCCGCTTGTACAGGATTTAGGATTTAATATTCCGAACCCGCTTCCGAGCGAATTTTTAAATGTATTAATCGGCCAGAGATTATTCAAAGGCGGGAAATTCTCCGGCGACCTTGCTGTTTTGAATAACGGCCCTTACCCTGTTATAAAAGGTAATATGAAAGCCGAAAACATAAGGATTCCGTCTCAGAGAATTGCCATTAAAAACGGAGAACTTTTTACAGATAAAGATACTATCCATCTGGTTGCTGACGGCAGATACAAACGTACAAAATTCGATTTTACCGGTGATATTGCTAACGGTTTAAAATATCCAATCGTGATTAAGGATGTCAACTTTGGCATGGATAATATTGATGTTGATAAAATTCTTAAATCATTTAACAAACAAAATACAGATGCGGTCAAAAATGCACCACAAGTTAGTATTGACGCTGATGAAAATGATATCGCAGCAGATGAGTCTGTTGTATTTGATGTTAATAATTTAATCATTGAAAGATGTATATTCAGACTTAAAGAAGGAAAATTTAAAGATATCAACTTCGGAAATATTGCGGCAAACCTAACTCTTGATAAAAATAATATTCTTGAACTTAAATCCAACAGATTTGATATTGCAGAAGGTATTTCTTCTCTGAAAGTTCACTGCGATTTAAAAAAACATAAATACAATATAAAACTCGGAGTTAAAGACATAAATTCCGATACAATGTCAACAACATTGTTAAATCTTCCGCGCGAAATCTCAGGAAAAGCAAGCGGTATAATGGATTTATATACAGACGATTCCCTAAAACTCAACGGCATTATGAAATTTGTTGTTAACGACGGACAAATTCAAAAAATCGGACTTGTTGAATATGTTATGAAATTTGCGGCACTGTTCAGGAATCCTCTGGCAATGATTAGCCCTTCAACTCTTTCTGATATGGTTAATGTTCCTGAAGGCAAATTCAAAAAAATCTCCGGAGATATGTTAATTAAAAATAACGTAATCGAAATGATGAAAATAAAATCTTCATCACCACAGTTGAGCAGCTTTATTGTAGGACGTTATGAGATTGAAAGCGGAGACGCAACTTTAAGAATTTATACCAAATTTAGCAATACAAAAAAAGGATTTGCAGGAGCACTAAGAAGCATATCTCTTAACAGCCTCGCAAACAGAATTCCTCTAAGCAGCAGAAATGATGCCCAGTACTACGCTGCCGAAATTGGACAACTGCCTAAACTTGAAATAGGTGAAGACGAAAGTCAGGTATTTTTAACAAAAGTAGACGGCGATGTTGTGAATAATAACTTCCTTTCATCTTTGAAAAAGATTAAATAACTATGATAAAAATAAATCCAAATTTAAATAACGATATAACAATAAAATTCAGCGGAAGTAAAAATTCTTCTGAAATAAATACTGTCTTTGCGAAAACAAATTCAAATGTACCGGATGAAATTCCGCAAACGGGATTGACTATTGAGAAAGAAAAGGTATCACCCAAAGGGAGCAAAAATCCCGAACATTTAAAAAATGCACCGAGCCCGATAATCACGGTTGCCGGCGAAAAAAAATTCGCTGCAATTGTAATTGATACAAAAACAAATCTTTTATACAGATATGATGATAAAGGTCAGGCCGAAATCGTTTACTCTGTAGCAACAGGTAAAAAATCTTCGCCAACCCGTAAAGGCATAAAGATGATTACAAATGTAGAAGCCTATCCTTACAAAACAGCATACGGAACAAAAAGAAAAAAGAATCCTAATGATTATGGCCCGAATGTAATAATCATAGAAAATATTAATCCTGAAACCGGCAAAATTTACGGAAGAAACGGACAATTTATCCACGGAAATAAAAACCCTAACAGTCTTGGTAAGTACGCTTCACTGGGGTGCGTGAGAATGGATAATGAAGTTATAAAAGAATTGTCAAAAGAAGTCGAAAAAAATACTTACGTACTTATTCAATAATAATACACAGCGCATGATTGTAATATACCTATGATAGCTTAGGCTTTTTCTATCGCATTAGTCTTTTTACAGATAGCACTTAGGTTCCTGACCCGTAACCCCGGCGTACAGTTCGACATATTCTTTTGCAGGGCTTGCATTAATTTTGGTCAAAAGTACTTCCTCAATCTGGAAAAATCCAACGTCACTCGACATTTCAATTTCAATTTTTATAGGTTTTTTCTCGCCATGATGTATTCCGATACGGTTAATGGCATTTGCTGAATACTTATGGATATCTCCGATTTTTGGAGTTTTATTTATAGATAAGGGGATTCTTGCACGACCTTTAGTCATATCGCAGCCGTCTGCTATCAATAGAATACCTGCTTCAATAGAATGAATTTTCCGCGAAGACATATGACCTACTATAGCCTCTGTTGCAAGAGATTTAATCACAACTCTTTTATGAAGATTATCAGGGAAAACATGCATAAGGGTTCTGTCAATTAATGGCTGTGCAAGCATTGCAGACATATCTTCATGCCCCTGCCTTCCTATCATCATACCTAAATCGTGCATTAAACCTGCAATTATAACAGCGCACATACTGTCTTCGAATGTTCCGATTTCTTCTGTCTCCAGAGAAGTTTTAATACCGGATTCCTGAAGAATATTCAGCATCTTAATGGCATTTCCGACAACCTGTCTCATATGAACAGGCCCATGGTCATTAAATCCCAGTCGTTTGATTGAAACGTTATTTGCATATTCCTGCATTTCCTGCAATTCTTCGTCTGCAAACAGATAATTAACCAGTTTCAAACAATTAGGGTTATTTTCCAATCTTTTTAAAATTTTTGATTCAATAGATAGTTCTTTTACGGATTTCATAATTTTTTACCATTCCTGATAATATCATAACTCATAATAAAAATATTTGCTATATAATTTCATTATAGCCATAAAATAAAGGATAGCCGAATGAGAAAATCAACTTGTCTTTTACCCTTAGCACTCGGAACATTTGGTCTGGGAATGACGGAATTTGTAATGATGGGAATTTTACCTGACACCGCAAAAACAATGGGGGTAACTATTCCTCAGGCAGGAAACTTTATATCATTCTATGCACTCGGAGTTGTATTCGGCTCAATTTTACTTGTAATTTTCGGAAGGACAAAACCGTTAAAAACACTTATTTTAACTCTGGTATCAATTTTTACAGCAGCAAATCTTATGGCCGCACTTGCAAATAATTATTATGTATTATGTGCGTTAAGATTCATAGCAGGTCTGCCGCACGGAGCATTTTTCGGAGTCGGGGCAATCGTTGCGGATAAACTTGCCGATAACGGAAAGGGAAATCAGGCTGTTGCAACAATGGTTTCCGGTATGACAATTGCTAATCTGATGGGGATACCATTCGGTACATTTTTAAGCCACAATTTCTCATGGAGAATTACTTTTTTACTAATCGGATTGTTTGGATTTTTAGTTTTATATTCGGTTGTAAAATTAATACCTTCAGTAAAGCCGTTACCTGATACAGGGTTTCGCGGACAGTTCAAAATATTTAAATCTCCGGCCCCCTGGCTTTTAATACTTGCCGTTATTATGGGTAACGGCGGAATTTTCTGCTGGTACAGTTATATAAATCCATTACTCGTGAATGTATCGGGAATTATGCCTAAATATGTTTCACTATTGATGATATTAGCAGGTGCAGGAATGTGTATCGGGAATTTACTCGGCGGTAAACTGTCAGATAAGTTCTCCCCCTCCTTAGTTGCTGGTACTACACAACTAATAGCCTGCGGCGCATTAATGCTAATATTCTTTTTATCTTCAAATCCATATATTTCCGTTATACTTATGATTATTTGTACCGGTTGTTTATTTGCAGTATCGGCCCCTCAGCAAATGCTCCTGATAAAAAATTCAAAAGGCGGAGAATTGCTCGGGGCATCAAGTTCGCAAATATCATTTAACCTCGGGAATGCAATGGGTGCATATATTGGAGGAATACCTGTTTCACACGGATTAGGCTATGAATTTACTGCACTGCCCGGAGCAATTTTTGCCTTTATAGGATTTGTTACATTATTTTATTTTTACAAAAAATTCGAATATAAAAAGATTTAATTGTTTTTTCTATAAATTTGGTAGTTTTGTAAATCACGGAAATTCCAGTTTATATCTTTTTTAACAATTTTTGCAGGATTACCGGCAATAATTATGTTTTTATCGTCAAATTTTTTAGTAACAACGCTGGCCCAGCCTACAATACTATCATCGGAAATTTTCGTATTCTTACCGATTTTAACATCTTTACCAACCCATACATGCCTGCCAATTTCTATACTTTTGCCGAAATTCAGAGGATTTCCGTTCATATCTGTAATGGTATGAACATCTGTACACCAGACATCAATACCCCATGAAAACATACACTCATCACCAATAGAAATTGAAGAATCATCATCTTGCAAAAATAATCTTGCGCCGCAGAAAATAATATTATCACCGATATCAATTTTACAGTTATTGGCATAACGTGTAACTCCCGGTTCTAATGTATCCTCAGGAGGGTTCCCTATGTTAATAGTAAGTCCTGTAAGCCCTATAGTATCATTGACAGGATAGAATACCTTTCCAATATTAACGTTATTATTTTCTCCATAAATTGCAATCAGTAAACCTTTTTGTTTCTCAAAATTCTCCAAATCATCCACTTTAATTCTTACAGTATTATCTTTCCCTGTTAAGTGAATAAAAGGGACTTTCTCCTTAGTTATTTCACTGCCGTCAGCAAGCTGCAATATAATTTTGTTAGTCATAAATACCTCCTTTTTTTAAAATTATATTACCTGATAGCAGCTCTCAGTCAAGAACTAAATGAAATGCAGTATATAAATCTTTTTATTTACAGAAAACGAAATCTCTAAAATCAACGAAAGCCCGCACAGTGCGGGAATTTATAAAAGAACAGCCGGTTTGATTATTTTTAACAAAGAGTTTGGATACATAGGGTGCAAAAAATTGCACCTTACGAACTACAGACTTAATAACACTATATTATTAATTCATTAAAAAAATTTTAGGTTTCTATTCATAAATTATTGCTCCGGCTATTTTTTTAATTTTTTCTAAATTTTCAGCTAAATTACCTTTATAATCAAGTTTTCTAATTGTATTGGCTAAAGCTTCCGATACATCAGCACCGTAAGTACTCGCTGAGCCAGAAAGCTTAAGTGAGTTATTTATATTAAGTTCTGCAATCACATAAGAACGAAAAGGTTTCTGATCATAATTAAGAACCATGGTTGTATCTTTACCATTTTTAGCGTCATTTCTAATAATATTTTGAATTGTTTTTGATTCAAGTACAGAATTTAAAACATTTTCCGGCCATTGTTTGGGCTGAAGTTTTAGTGCCTGAAAACTTACATTGTTGCGGTTTGAAGTGTTGATTTGGGAATTGTTTAATGTAATCATAGATTTCATACTTTTCTTTTGTATTATATGATAGAATAACTCTAAAAATTTTTTTTGTCAAACTATTGCAATTGTTACAAAAATTTGGCGGTATGTAGGGTGCACTATTTCGCACGGATTCTTAAACAATTAGTCCGCCAAATGTTCGTTTTAGACCATTTTGACTTACACATGGTTTGATTACTTCCGCCCCATCAAACGAACTCACTATGCCAATTACCCAAAATAATCGTGCCAAATTACAAAAATCCGGATTAAAAAAGAGACTATACAAAGCCTCTAAATTTTAATGGTGGAGCGAACAAGAAGTCGAAATAATGTCCAAGATTTTCCCATTATGTATTTTATCCTATTTATAGTATTGCTCTATATTATAGTAATATCAAGTTTTTTGAGGATAAAGTTATCATTCAGACACACTTAAATTTATGGATTTAAAATCTCTATTACAAAACTATTCTATGAAAAATTATATTGGGTTGTAATATCGCCATTAGGTAATTGAAATACAATTTTTCCATTTATACTATAAACATTGGAAATTCCTTTTTTACGATTATTTTCTTGAGCTTTTTTAATTGCTCTATTCCCTATTTTTAATAATTTTTCTGTCATTTTAGTCATAATGAAAAATCCTTTATAAATTCATTATACAAATTTTCATTTAATATTTTAAGCTCTCTATTTTCCGATTGTGCAACTAAAATATATTCTGATGAACCGTTATAAAATAAAAACCACTCACAAAACAATTATTTAAGAATAGATAGGTTCTATATTTTTATAATCTTTATTAGTGCACATAAGTTTGTAACATCCACTTTCTCCAGAAAACGAAAGTCTTACTAATACCAAATTAGCCGAGGCATATACTACAAAATTTTTACAATATTTTTGCAAATTTTGTTATTTTTATTTATTAAATTTGCTTTAAAACCTGTCGCCATATGCATTTACATGCTAACTACCATTAAAGGGTAGATGAAAATACTGACTAGCGAATAATTTGAATATTATTTATAATGCAAGTGTTTAAGATTTACACAAGGAGGCTTTATGTCGAGATATTTAAAATTTATGAATACATCGCAAGGTGTTCAACAGATTTTCACTCGTGAAAAAATTGCAAACATGTCAGCTGATGAGTTTGAAAAGTATGAAAAAAGGATTCATGCTCAAATGAACAAAATTGGTATTCCATCTAATATTGAACTTGCTTATGAAAATCAAGGTAAGATTTTTATTTGGCATACAATAGGGGATGGGAGAGTCTGCGATAATTGTGAATCTATGGAAGGAAAAATTTTTGAAAATATGGAAGATATTCCCGATGATTTACATCCTAATTGCAGATGCTATATAGAAGAAATTGATTTAAAAACTGTTTAGCTGATATAATGACTTTATGCAAAAGTTTTTCTTCTTAATTTTAATTGTAATTTGTTTCCCAATACTTACAGACGCCAAGCAACTTTTGCCTGATGTTATTGAAAATAAAACAATAACTATTAGTGCTCAAAAAACAGGTGAACCTGGAAAAAACTTTTTTTATTGTTCTAACGGTAATAAATGTTCAACAGAACAGGTTGTTAGAGAATATTATAAAAATGATGGTTTTCAGGTTATGCGTGCAGAATATTCATTCTGGAAAGGAATATTTGTACTAGTTTTTCTTGATGAACTCTATCCTCAAACTTTAGCTGCAAAATCTGAAAATAAATTCTTTGATGTTGAAAAATCTGATGTTTCAACAGGCGAACTAGATAAAAAATTAAAAGAAGTAAAAAAATCGAATATTCAGCAATTTATAAATAACCAAATTGCAAAACATGAACAAGGTTCATATATTCGTTGGCTGGATGAGTGGGAAATTGAAGGTTATAAAAATCCGACAGAATATTATAAATCACCTATTGTTCAGGAATTTTTGACAAAAATTGATAATAAAACTTTTTGTAAGGTTATAAAACATATATTAGGAATTAATGATAGAAATCCTATTGGCACACCTGATTACATTGTATGGAATAATGAAGAAATGATTTTTGTTGAAGTTAAACGTAAAAACGAAACCTTAAAACCCGAGCAAATTCAATGGGGAGAATATTTAATACAAAATAATATACAATATAAAGTTATACGTGTTGAAGAAAGATAGGCAATTTTTTGTATGACCCATTCGCCAGAGTAAGTCAAAATCGAACAAATGTCTAAAACACTTTAAATCTTCAGTATGACTGGATTATCCAAAGGACTCTTTTTATTTGCGGAAAGAGAATTTTGGTGCAAGAGTGATAAAATTCTCTAAAAATTGTATCAAATAAATTCTCTTAAATCAGCGAAAGCCCGCACAGTACGGGGAAAACGCTATTGAAAACACGGACATAAAAGGTTTCTCAATTTTAATGGTGGAGCGAACAAGAAGTCGAAACAATGTCCAAAATTTTTCCATTATGTAGTATTTTATCCTATTCACAATATTACTCTATGTTGTAGTAATATCAAGTATTTCTGGTGATGTTTGTATCAATCTAACACATCATATGTTAAACAAAATTTTTACAAAAATTTTGTAAATTTTATTATTTTTATTAGTTAAATTTGTCTTAAAACATGTCGCTGTATGGACTTTTATGTCAACTACTATTAAAAGGTAGATGAAAACACTGTCTAGCAAACAATTCAAATAATCGTTATAATAAAAATGTTTTAAAGATTTACAGCAGCCGACTAAAAAATTTAATACACATATTGCGCTACAACAAAAAGGAAGGAATATAAATGGCAAAATTAAAAGAAAAAATCTTACAAGCATTGAAAAATAACAGACAATTAGAGATAGCACTAAATGAGATATCTAAATCTCAAGAGAATTTATTAAAAAATCATTCAAATCCTGTTTTTAATCAGAAAGATAAAATTAAAATTTTGAAAAAATTTACTGATTTACAAAATATTGCAAAATCAATGCAACGATATAATAAACTGAACGAAAATAATTATGACCAAGATGCTCAGGAAGAAAAAGATAATCTTGAAACTACCGTTTTGAAAGGCGGCATTAGCTATAATAAATATATTTGGCACGCCGAAAATAGTGAAAATACATGTGATGTATGCAAATCTTTAGATGGCACAGAATTTGACTTTTACGATGAAGTTCCGGAAAGACCTCACCCGAATTGCAAATGTACGGTTGAAATTGTAGAAGAAACAAGTTCCAACGATGATTCAGGAACAATGACAGAAGAAAATTATAATACTAATAAAATTCCTCCTAAAAATCCCACATCTCAACCTACATCTAAATCACCACAACCGAATCCAGCACCTAAAAATCCTTCACAGCCGCAAAGATGGATAAAACCTTGCAATGGGCCAATCGTTGGACAATATGGGGAACAAAGAAGCACACATGTCCATAATGGGATTGATATTGCAGTACCTGTTGGCACCCCAATAAAAGCTGTTGCAGATGGAACTGTTTACTATGCAGGTGCGAATGATCCTAAAGGATATGGCCAATATGTTATAATTACCCATAAAATAAATGGAAAAATTGTAACCAGTGAATACGGGCATTTATCATCTTGGAATGTACATGCAGGAGAGCAAATTAAACAGGGGCAAATAATTGCAAAATCCGGAAATACTGGTCATTCACAGGGTCCTCATTTACACATTACAATAAGAGAAGGAATTTATAAAGGAACGCCTGTAAATCCTAATAAATATTTTGATTACTAGTTGGACGTAATTTTTCAACTTGTTTAATATACTCTTCTACAACCTTAATTTGTTTATTTTCATAAAGTAAAATCTTTGTTAGTTTGCTCCTGTTAACCTTATTATCTATGAAATATGGAGATAGAATGTCATCAATGGGGTTTACACTATCAGTTCCAATAGGTGTATATGTTTCATTCAAATATTTTTCTTTTGTAACTTTTAACATTTTGCCATACAAATCTAAATCAGAAGACGGAATACAAGTTTCAGGAATAAGAGATAAAGTTATATAATCTTCTATATTAAAACCAATTTCTAAAATTTTATCTCTTATTCTTTTTGCATCTTTAACTTCATTGTCAATTTTTTTAATAACTATTGGATATTTTTCGTCAATAATCTGTTCCATTTCGGTTTTGTATTGTTTGCTCAAATTTTCAGGAATAGGCTTGTATTCTGCCATAGCAGGAACACAAAAAAATAATAATGACAACAAAGTAATAATAAATTTTTTCATAATTATCCTATAGGTTTATTTACATTAATAACTTTTACAGTCTAATATTCGTTTACAAGTTGTACTCATCTCAGGATGGTAAAAGTCGAACTTTTGTCCAAACATACTAAAAACTGTCCTGTATCTATATTTCAGAAAGGACTCTTTTTATTTGCGGAAAGAGAATTTTTGTGCAAGCGTGATAAAATTCTCTAAAAATTGTATCAAATAAATTCTCACAAATTCGCGAAAGCCCGCACTGTGCGGGAAAAACGCTATTGAAAACCCGACTATAAACAGCCTCTAAATTTTAATGGTGGAGACGAGGGGAGTCGAACCCCTGTCCAAAATGGATAAAGACAAACCTCTACGAGTGTAGATTTTCATTCTCTCGGCTGATTCGGGGGAAAATCAAAACCTTATAAATCAGCCCCAGGTTTTATTTCAGGGAAACTCTAAACCCTTGATGGGTATCTTGATACGCCTACCATCATCAACGCACTGCGGCTTGCATAATGAACCTATATCACCGGCAAGCTGGGCAATATAAGTAGCTAATTACCGACTAAGCAGCTAAAGCGTAAGCTCTAGAGAAGTCAGCTTTAATTACGTTGTTAGCATTTAATTTAGTTCGCTCGTTGATAACCGGGAACAGCGCCCGGACTCGCAGCCTGCATTCACCGAACATCCTGTCTAATCCAAAACGTCCCCATAAATTCAATTATTAATGTTCTGTTTTCTTACATTATAACCGCTCTTTATAAAATTTCAAGCCTTTGCCTGAATAAATCAGACAAGCAGTCTGTCAAGGCAGGCGTTTGTAGAATACTGCCATTCGCGGTAGGTTACACGTCTTACCATAAAACCGCAACGTTCAATGATTGCCTGTTTTTTCATGTTGGAAACTGATTGTTTCATATTATCTTCAACACCGTCAACTTCAATAACAAATTTATCATCCACAAGCAAATCTGTACTTAATCCGGCAATTTCAACTCCTGCTTTAACGGTATGTCCGAGAGCACGGATTTGTTCCGCTATTTCACGTTCAAGACTGTTTTTGTAGATATTTTCATCGATTTTACAGTTTTTCAAAGCCTCGCGCTTATTAGTATATTCTTCAACGTAGGACATATAATCCCTGAATAAACCGTCCTGCAATTCTTTCGGGTCTTTTGATACAAAGTTTATAACCTTATACCTTGCACGGCTGATTGCAACGTTAAAGAGGTTTGGTTTTTGCAGGAATGTTAAGCTTTGCGGGAAGCTATTATTTGCAAAAGCCCATGACATAAGGATTATATCACGTTCATCACCCTGGAATGTGTGTGCAGTACCTATTTCTATCCGGTGTTTTTTAATCATATGGTCTGAGAGTACTTTTGCGACAGAGAGTTTCAACTGTTCAACCTGCGCTCTAAACGGTGAAATTATACCAATGGAAACAGGGTTATCAGGATTTTTTCGTTCATCCTCAACTATTATGTCATAAAGTCGTTTTACCAGAACTTCAATTTCCGGGAGGTTTCTTGTGGCGTCGAAATCGACTTTACCGTCAGGAACATGAACTGTTTCAAGAACTAAATCATCACTGACATCTTTTTTCATAACGCGCATTCTGCCACCGTAGAATTCACGATTAGAAAATTCAATAATCGGCGGAAGACTTCTGAAATGTTCATCAAGCATAACAGAGTTCATCGAGTAGTAATCAGCAAGGTCGAACATTGAATTTGTTCTGAATCGCCACATAAGCTGATATTTTTCAGGAATTCCGTATTGTGACAGGAACGATTGTTCTTTTGCTTTTTCAAGGAAAGATAAATGCGGAAGTTGTTTGTCATCACCAACAATAACGGCTTTTTTCGCACGGAAAAGTATCGGGAAGCAGCTTGCGATATCACATTGAGAAGCCTCATCAATAATTGCAACATCAAACAGTCCCGGTTTTAAAGGTAGCGAACCTGATATTGCAAAAGTTGTTACACACCAGCAAGGAAATGCTTCAAGAATTGGTTTAAAATCTTCGGTTTCCATAATGTGGCTTTGCTGGCGTTTTTTTGTAGACACAAGCGACAACGCGTGGACTTTCAGCCGCTGGCATTTAATCTGATCACGCAGAATTCCTTTTAAGGCTTCACGGCGGCGGTTTTTCAAGATGTTAATTGCTAAAGGTTTTTGTTTCTTCTTTAACTGTTTAATTTGTTCGGTAAGCACATGAAGATTACCTGTTTTTTGGATTTCAGCCTCAATTTTACGGAGGTTATAAACCATTCCGGCAACGTCAAGTTCCTGTTTCAGGCGTGTAAGATTTTCAAAAGTCACCTCAAAAGATTTAAGTTTAAGGATTTTTTTGAGGCTGTTCACAGCACCGTAGTTTGCGATATTAGCGAAGAACCCCGTTTTTTCCATGTTATGTTCAAGCGTCTTGATAGTTGCGGAAATTGCGTCAAGTTCGGGCTTCTTCAAAGTTGTTTTTATAAACTGCATATCACCGATTGAGGATTCCTGCATTTGAGTTTCGGCAGAAAGGCTGCGCCAATCGTTTTCAAGTTTAATGATTTTTTCACATTTATTTTCGCTTTCCTTTAGTATGTTAATGTGGTTTTTCATATCATCAACACCGACAAAAAGACTGTCCTCGTACTCACTGTCGATATCAACCTTACCGGATAAAAGATCTTGAAGCTGGTAACTTAATTGTCTTTGATAATTCAATCTTCCGGCACGAAGAGCAAGGAAAGGAGCCCCGAGGTCGTTCAGGCGGTCAGCAACAACATCCACAGCCTTATCCATACGGGATGCCACAAGAACTGTTTTTCCGTTAGCGATTAAGTGAGCAACAAGGTTTACGATTGTCTGTGATTTACCTGTTCCGGGAGGGCCTTGAACTGCTATGAATTTATTATTTTCAATATTTTTAATAACTTTTTCCTGTGAATCGCTAAGTGAAAGCGGGGTTACGGGATAAAAGTCTTTAATTTCTTTCATCTCCTTAATAGGAACACTTTTTTCTCTTGAAAGAGCAAATTCTTCATTTACGACATTCAATGCTGTTTCTCTGTAAATTCCGCTCGGTTTTTCTGCGATTTGAGTAAGTTCATGCAAAACACCTGCTGTTACTGTCGGGCGTTTTGTTAGAATTATTGCGCACTGGCGTGTTAGAGAAAGCTTTTCGAGTTTTGTAACCTGTTTTTGTTTGGTTTCTTCTTCTTCGATTACCTCGTCGACATTCTCAGCGGTAATTTTTTCATTATAAAAATCTTTTGTTATATTATCTTCGTCAACGTCGTCTTTGTGGTCAAGCGAAATATCAATATCAGGGATAATTGATTTAAGAGTTGTGAGGAAGATATTCATCTTTTCCTCTGTTATCGGCAAAGTGGGAACAACATCCAGCAAACCTTCAAGAAGTGATTCAACCTCATCATCATCGTCGCTTTTTTTCATCAAAGCGGTGAGAGCGCCGGTATTTAGAGAAAGCATTTCTTCTTGCGGAATACAGTTTATATTCACGCCGTTTCTTTCAAGATGGCAGCCCATGTAAAGAAGCGGGGTCAGAAATTCATTTTGTTTTCTGGTTTTGGAACTTTTGCCCACAAGGAAAAGATATCCGTAAATCAGGTATTTATCTTTCTGGTCGCGGTCAGACTGAATCATCAGTTCCGTAAGTTTGCTGTCGCTTCCGTCAAGACGCAAAAATTCATCCCATTTTGTAAAAAGTTCTTCTTCACCTTTAAGAAAAATCCATTTATTATCTTTGTCGCCTTTAAGGTTTCTGAAAGTGGAACTCTTAACTTCTTCCCTTACGCAGTCGTGAAGGTACTGGCTTAATTTTTTTATAAAACTGTTATTAAATGCCGAATTAATTGCTTTAGATGCTTCCTGTAACATGATATCTTCCTTTTTATCTCATTTTACGCTAAAATAGGCAATATGAACATCATCAATATAAATGATAATAAGTTATATTACGTTGGCGGGGTTGTGCGCGACGAACTTTTAGGGATTGAGAGCCTTGATGTTGATGTGGTTTATGAAGGTAATGCCATAGAGTTTGCCAAAAGTCTTTCAGAAGCGGAAATTTTGCAAATAAACGAGCCTTTTGGAACTGTTCGCGTAAAACTTGACGGGCGTGAAGTTGATATCGCCTCAACGCGTGACGAGGTTTACGAGCGGAAAGGTCACCTGCCGACAGTTACAAAAATTGGTGTAACGCTTGAAAGCGATGTTAAACGCCGTGATTTCACAATTAATACCCTCTATAAATCCGTTTCTACAGGAGAAATAGTTGACCTCACGGGCGGGCGTGAGGATTTAAAAAACAAAACTATCCGTGTGCTTCACGATGAAAGCTTCATTGACGACCCGACACGAATTATACGCGCGTTGAAATTTGCCGTCAGATTCGGTTTCAAACTTGACAAACATACGAAAAAACTTCAAGACGATTACCTGAAAAATATCAATTACGATATGTGTTACAAACGCATAAAAAAAGAATTAATCGAGACTTTCAATTTAAACTCTCAAACTGCATTTGAGACATTTATAAAAGACAATATTTACAAACTGGTCACCGAAAAAAAGGTAACACTTCCGCGTGTAAATATTGAAAAATTAATAAATCTCTATCCTGTTGATAACATCTGGCTGGTTTACGCCGGAGTGCTGGGGGATTTGTCACGGCTTCCGCTTACTAAAACCGAACAGAAAATTCTGGACGATTTTTCAGTAACCGGCAAGCTTAAAACAGACTTTGAAATCTACAAGGCGTTTGAAAAGGCTATGCCTGAAACTATTCTTCTATACGCAATATTAAAAGATGAAAAGGCCGCCGTAAAATATTTAGACAAACTCCGCTGCATAAAACTTTCAATTAACGGAAAAGACTTGCAGGAAATCGGGATTGCCCCGTCGCCCGAGTATCAGGAAATATTTGATTACGTTCTTAAACTAAAACTTAAATCACCTGACATGTCGAAAGCTGACGAAATTAAGGCCGCAAGAAATTACCTTGTCGGTTAATTAAACCTTAAACGTGCACATTTTATAATCTTTTTATGTTTAAAAGATTAGTTATAGTTTTAACGGTTTTTATATTTTTTTTCATAAATTCTATTGTATTTGCTGCTGAAAAATTAGAATTTACAGGGTTTGTATCTGACAATGCACATGTGCTTTCAGAAAATGCCATTTCACAAATTAACGGATTTTTATATGATTTGCAGCAAAAAACAGGAACAGATATTGCAGTTGTAACTCTTGCAACTCTCAACGGCAGACCGCTAGAAGAAACAGCATTGAATATCGGGCGGGATTACAAACTCGGAAAACAGGGAGAAAACAACGGAGCTGTAGTGCTTGTTGTTCCTCCTGAAAGGGTAATGCGTATTGAAATCGGCTACGGCCTTGAAGGTATAATAAATGACGCAAAAGCAGGGCGGATTCGGGATGATTATATGCTGCCCTATTTCAGGACAGGAGATTATCAAACCGGAATAATAAAAGGAACATACATTCTCGCTGATGAAATCGCAAAGTATTACGGGGTGACACTCTCAGCGGTTAATTTTCCCGATGCGGCCGATACAATTGATATATCCGAAATCATATTCATAATGCTGATTTTGTTTATTCTGTTCGGCGGGGGATTTTTTCCGTTTATCGGAGGCGGAGGACGCGGAAGCGGCTTTGGTGGAGGGTTTAGCGGCTTTGGCGGGGGCGGAGGCTTCGGCGGAGGAGGTGCTTCAGGAAGATGGTAGGTAAAAATTTTATCCACGAGGTAAAATCGTGGGCTAAACAAAAAGGAGAAATCATAATGAAAAACATGGGTTGTATTATTTTAGCAGGAATACTATTTATTCTTGCAGCAGCAGGTTCTGCTTTTTTCGGGGTCTACAATCAACTACAGACTATGGATGAGGCTGTAAATGCAAACTGGGCACAGGTTGAAAACCAATTGCAGAGAAGAAACGATTTAATTCCTAATCTTGTAAATACAGTAAAGGGTTACGCTGCACATGAGAATGAAATTTTTACGAATGTTGCGAATGCGCGTGCAAAACTTTCAGGAGCAATAAGCAGCCATGATGTTAAAGCAGTTCAGCAGAGTACGACGGAATTAAACGGAGCATTGTCACGACTGCTAGGAATTGTTGAAAATTACCCTAATCTTAAAGCCGACAAAGTGTTTATCGGACTGCAAGATGAGCTTGCGGGAACAGAAAACAGAATTGCGGTAGCAAGAATGGATTATAACAACAGCGTGAGGAATTTGAATTCGGAAATACGGCGTTTTCCGGTAAATCTGATAGCCGGAATCTCCGGAATAAAAGCAAGAGAATATTTTGAGATTACAGACGGGGCGAAAAATGTACCTGAAGTTAAGTTTTAAGGGAAGAATATTTCTTCCCGCCCGTCAGAAGACTCTTTATAAAACTTAATTTTGTAGTCCAAAATATCAGCAATCAAGTAGGCCTCATACAAACTGAGGCTTTTTATTTTCATCTTACTCGTCAGACTCGCCAGCGTATAATGCTTTCCAGTTCTTTCTTCCAAGAGTTTAGCTAACTTTGTTAAGGTCATGCCGTTCTTTGACGTTAAGGATTTTATAAAATTTTTGATATTTATGTCCATTAATAGAATTATAAATTATTTGACAAAAACTGAAAAATAAATTATAATATCAATGATATTTAATAGATACTAATGATATATCATGGAAAAAATAACAGAACAAAAACATATCTTCTTAGATCTGATGTCGGATGCACTTGAAGTGAAGGCGCTGCTTGACCTCTCTATCGGTGTTTTTAAATCTGAAAATTTTATTGAATTTGACCGATTGCAAATAGCAACACTCCTCTCCGTTACTAAAGAAAAATTGCAGAAACTAATTAACAAACTTGACAGTGAAGATATGAAAAAGATTAATTGAAAAACCGCCTCAAAAGAGGCGGTTTCTTTTTCACACACGAGGAAAATTTTTCCTACTTCACTTCTTTTATTACTACAGTTGCATTCTGGCCGCCAAATCCGAATGAATTTGACAAAGCAGCATGAACTTCCGCTTTTCTTGCTTTATGAGGAACATAATCCAAATCAGCAACTTTTTCATCCTGATTATCAAGGTTTATTGTTGGCGGAACTATGTTTTCATTGATTGCTTTAATACACGCAATACATTCAACTGCACCGGTTGCACCAAGCAAGTGACCGTGCATACTCTTAGTAGAGCTTACCATAAGTTTAGGATTTTTTTGTTTGTCGCCGAATACACCTGCGATAGCATGGGATTCCGCAACATCGCCCAAACCTGTGCTTGTACCGTGTGCATTAACATAGTCAATATCTTCAGGTTTCATACCTGCATCTTCCAACGCAAATTTCATTGATTGTGTTGCACCTTTACCCTCAGGACAAGGAGCTACGACGTCATAAGCATCGGCTGTTTGACCATAGCCTGCAATTTCTGCATAAATATGCGCACCGCGTTTTTTAGCATGTTCATATTCTTCAAGAACAAGAACACCGGCACCTTCTGACATAACAAAGCCGTCTCTGTCAACATCCCAAGGACGTGAAGCTTTTTGTGGCTCGTCATTACGTTTTGAAAGTGTTCTGGCACTTGAAAACGCACCTATACCGACATCGCAAATTGTTGCTTCACAGCCGCCTGCAACCATTATATCAGCGTCACCGTATTGGATTGCACGGAATGCATCGCCAACAGAATGAGTACCTGTTGCACAAGCTGATACCACAACTTTATTTATGCCTTTAAAGCCGTATTTCATTGAAATTCTGCCTGATGCCATGTTCACAATCATCATAGGAATTGTAAACGGAGAGCATTTATTAGGGCCTTTTTCCAAAATACGAACATGGTTTTCTTCAAAAGTTCTAAAACCACCTGCTGCAGAACTTACGATAACCCCGATTTTATAAGGGTCAACATCATTAACTTCTTCCAGTTTCGCATCTTTAATAGCTTCATCCGCTGCAATCAGTGCGAACTGAATGAATCTGTCCATTTTTTTAGCTTCTTTCGGGTCAAGATAATCTTCCGCGTTAAAGTTTTTAACTTCACCTGAAATTTTTACAACGTGCTTTGAAACGTCGATTAATTCTGAAGTGCTTATTCCACTCTTTCCTTCAACAAGACTGTGCCAAAATTTGTCAACACCTACACCAAAAGGTGAAACTGCACCCAATCCTGTGATTACTACTCTTCTTTTAGTCATCTCTTTACCTTTTTAAATCTAATCCGGCTTCCGCCGCTAACATCCCGCAATTGCGTGTGCTCGCGGGTGAATGCACTTTTTGATAAATGTACGAGGGAGAAAATAGTATTCAATTTTCGCCCTCGCATTAAATATCAATCGAAACGATTTACACACTTCCCGTTAACAGGATACTAGTTTGAGTGTGAATCAATGTAATCAACTGCGTCTTGAACAGTTTGAATTTTTTCAGCTTCTTCATCAGGAATTTCGCAACCGAATTCTTCTTCGAAAGCCATTACTAATTCAACTGTATCTAATGAATCAGCTCCCAAATCAGCAGTGAAGCTTGCTTGTGGAGTTACGAGTGATTCATCAACGCTTAATTGGTCAACTACAACTTTTTTAACTTTTTCTAATGTACTCATTCTTCTTTACCTCATTAATTAATTGTATTACTTATACATTTTCTCTCATATTATATCTGCTACAAGATTTTTTTGCAAGGTATTTACATTCCTGCGGGCAGATTGTTAAAAATCTTAATCTTGCCGGCAAACAGCAATTATATTATCAAACCGCCGTCTACTTCCAGAACCTGACCTGTAACATAATCTGCATCTACGGCCAAAAATTTAACTGCTTTTGCGATATCTTCAGGTTCACCGAGTCGTTTCAAAGGAATGAAGTCTGTGAACTTTGAAGTATCCAAATCTTTTGTCATATCAGTATTAATAAAGCCGGGAGCAATTGCGTTTACTCTGATTCCGCGAGAGCCGAGTTCTTTTGCAAGAGTTTTTGTCAACCCGATTAAGCCTGCTTTTGCTGCCGAATAATTTGCCTGACCTGCGTTTCCTGATACACCGACAACGCTTGACATGTTAACAATTGCACCGCTTCGTTGTTTCATCATAACTTTTACGACGGGTTGGGAAACATAAAATGCGCTTGAAAGATTTGTGTTGATTACTGCATCCCAGTTTTCAGCACTCATTCTCATAAACAAACCGTCACGTGTAATACCGGCATTATTTACAAGAACATCAATTCTGCCAAATTTAGCAAGAACTTCTTCCACACCTTTTGCCGCCGCTTCTTTATCAGAAACATCGAACTTAAATGCAGCAGCATCTACGCCTAAACCTTTGAGTTCTTCAACTGTTTTATTTGCGGCCTCTTCATTACCTGCAAAATTTACTGCAATATCATATCCTGCTTTTGCAAGTTCAATTGCACAAGCTTTACCTATTCCGCGCGACGCGCCTGTTACTAATGCTAATTTTTCAGACATTTATATCTCCTTCTTATTTAATACGGTAATTATACCATAAATAAAGGTTTTGCACTACTTTACAAATTTTGGTAAAACTTTTGTAACATTATTTTTGTGCCTCCGTACAGCTATAAGGGCCGTCTACTGATAACTTATCCGGACAATGCAGATAATCCATATTTCCGTATTTTATAACCCATGCTGTACAATTACCACTTGTTTGATAATTCAAACATTCTTCCAGATAGAAAAAATGACCTTGCGGGTAAAGATAAGGTTTTCTATAAGTAGTCCAATTATCAGACATGTCACGAATTTCAAATACAAAGACATCTTTACCTATTGTATTTGGCTTTTTGGAACCGTTTATATCAACTGATATCGCAGCATACTTTCCCCACCATTTGCCATTATCAGGCTGAGCCCAGGCAACTGCAAACATTGCACCATTCTTTAACAATCCCTGATGAGCCGCAATAGGTGCAACAGAAGTTTTATTACCTTTTAGATCAACATACTCTTTACCATTTTCACAGAAATTATAACAGGATGGATTTCCGCAATCTTTGATAAGCGTGAGATTTTCAGTAATTCTTTCAAAATACAGGTCGCTTTGTTTTTGAGTATCACCTGTGGCTTCCCAGTTATGAATATCTGAATACTTAACCTGAGCCATTTCTACTGCCTGCGACAAGATATTATAGGTTTGTTTTAATTTAGTAATAGTAACTTTTTCCTGCTGCTTTTGAACAATAGCAGGTAAAGTCATAGCTGCAACCGTTCCGATAATTCCGAGGGTTATGAGAACCTCTGCAAGAGTAAAAGCTATCTTACGATTGTTAAACTCTGCAAAAAACTCTTTGCGATAATCAGCTGTAAAAGCTTGGGCTGAGAGAGTTCTGGTTTGCCCCCCCCCCCGTAATCACCGGCACTTCAATATTTTTCATGCATTTCTCCTAATTGATTTTGTTAGCAATTATTTTATTTGACATAACAGCACCTCTTTCAAACTTTCTACGGTTGTATCAAGTGATGCTTTATCAAATATATTAAATACTTTTGCCTCAGGTGCAATTTTTTTATTCAAACCTGCGAGGACTTTCCCGGGACCGATTTCAATAAAGATTTCTACACCATCTGCTGCCATTTTTTGAATTGTTTGAGTCCAATGAACTGACGAATAAATTTGTTTAGGCATTTTTTCTTTAAAATCAGAAGCCCGAGTTGTCGATTCCGCATCAACGTTTGTAATAACCGGAACAGAAGCGTCATTTATTTCCAAACCGGAAACAAATGTTTCAAATTCTTTTCCTGCCGGTTCCATAAACTTTGAGTGGAAAGCTCCTGAAACAGGAAGCGGAACTACACGTCTTGCGCCTTTTGCAAGCAAAAGTTCTCCGGCTTTTGCAACAGCACTTTCATCACCTGTAATAACTACCTGAGCCGGTGAATTGTAGTTTGCAACGTCAACGTATCCTGCGCTTGAGGCTTCCTTCAAGGATTCTTTCAATGCTTCTTCTGTTGCGTTAAGAACTGCGGACATGGCTCCGCCTTTTGTTGCGCCCATTAAATCAGCACGTTTTTGAATTGCTTTTAAAGTATTTTCCAGAGACATAACGCCTGAAGCATATATCGCACAATATTCGCCCAGACTGTGGCCTGCAACATAAGAAGGAGTAATATCACATTGGGATTTCAAGGCTTCTAATGCTGCAATTGACATTGTAACATTTGAAGGCTGTGTATTAACTGTTTGTTTTAAAGCCTCTTCCGGCCCTTCAAAACACATTGTTGTAATACTTTTACCTAAAACTTTGTCGGCAGTATCAAAAACTTTCTTTGCACTTTCACAACTTTCATATAAATCTTTTCCCATACCTACAGATTGAGACCCTTGTCCCGGAAAAAGAAACGCAACTTTTTTACTCATAAACAATCCCTCTCTTTTAATATCTATGCGAAAATTATACTACAAACACGCTAAATGTACAATATAAATAAGGCGCGCTTTTCAAGCGCGCCTTATAAAAACAATATATTTTACATATATTCACAATTTTCCGTATTAACGATATTACCATTTGAATCAATAGTTAGCTGCATAGCCTTTAAAGTTTGCTCGTAAGAAAAAACCTCAAGCCCTTCTTCAGGCGTCAAATCTTTCGGGTCTTTTTTGGACAATTCCAGATATTGTTTCTTGCCGTTAACCAAATCTTTCAATGACAAAGACGCCAAATCTATGGCACCCTCTTTTCCGCGCATATTGGTTTCAAATCCTCTGCAACTGTAGCAGGTCCCGAGTTTAGGGTCTTCTCTTACCGTAATTTTGCTGTCTGCCAGAAGAGTTTGTTTTAGCTGATTAAATTCCTGCTCCGGAGAAAGTTCTTGCTGAGGCAACTTGTTCTGCCCTGACTCTATCATTTCTTGCTGCTCAAAATCAAGCTCTGCTGCTACCATTGTTTTAGGCATAATATTTGCGTAATCAATATGATTGGTTTTTTGCGTACGAGTTTCTCCAAAGACCGAATTAGGTGCTTTTTGTTTTACTGTTACGGAGCTGCTTTCGTTAGAATTATTGTTATTTACATTACCCGTGCTGCCGACTGATAAGATTCCCATAATAATATCTCCTTTCGTGTTTTTAAAAAATGTGCCTATCTGACTACTATTAATAAAAATTTTTGCCCGAAAAAGTTGCTATTACGCCCTCCTATCCTATCCTATCCTATCCTATGAGGCATTATAAGCGGGTTTCAGCCTATTTTAAACTCATATTTACATTTCGTAATAAAAAAGATGCAGATGAAAATAATCTGCATCTTTTTCATTTTTTAAAAATTAATCTTAGCAAATACCTTCGCGAAGTCTAACGATAGCACCGCCCCATGTCATACCCGCTCCAAATCCGCAAAGAACTGCGGTTGTACCAAGTTTAACATTTCCTTTTTCAACACTTTCTGCTAGTGCAATAGGAATTGAAGCAGCAGATGTATTTCCATAGTATTTGATGTTTGTAACAACTTTTTCATCACTGTAACCGAGACGTTCCTGAACTGCCTGGATTATTCTGATATTTGCCTGATGCGGAATGAGATAGTCAATATCTTCTGCTTTCAGACCTGCGTTTGTAATAAGGTTTTCAACATAATGCGGTAAAATCTTTGCAACAAATGTATAAACGCCGCGTCCGTTCATTCTGATACCCTTAGGCTTTTCTTCATACTGCTCAACCAGCGGGCAGTTCTTGCCGTCAAAGGAAAGTTCAATAAGGTTACCGTAATTCCCGTCAGCTTTAATATCAATTGCAATGATATCATCAATTCCGTCTTCAGCTTCGGTAACAACCATAGCACCTGCTCCGTCGCCGAACAGAATTGAAGTACCTCTGTCTTCCCAGTTTACAAGTCTTGAATTGTTATCAGTTGCTACAAGAAGAATTTTTTTATACATTCCTGAATTTATGTAGGCTTTTGCAATGCTCAGTGCATAAATCAATCCTGAGCATGCAGCAGTAATATCAAATGCAGGAATTTGTTCTTTAATGCCAAGTCTCTGATGAATGTGGCAGGCAATTGCCGGGTACAAGTCCGGAGGAGCTGATGAAGCTGCTATAATCAACTCGATTTCATCCGGATTAATTTTTGCTCTGTCGAGAGCTTTTTGTGCCGCTTCAAAACCTAAATCAATGGCATTTTGTTCACCTGATACGACACGTCTTTCCTTAATTCCTGTTCTGGTATAAATCCATTCGTCAGATGTTTCATATAATTTAGTCAGGTCATCGTTTGTAATAACTGTTTCGGGTAAACTGTATCCGACACCTGCGATTCTTAACGGAATATTTTTATTTGTCATGTATATTAGTCCTCATTAAATCTGGAAATCTTTTCATTTACGCCGGTTTCGACAGCTTCTTTAGCTACGCGGACGGCATTTTTTATAGCGTATGCTTTGCTTCTTCCGTGAGAAATTACCGTAATGCCTTTAACGCCTAAAAGCAGGGCGCCTCCGAATTCTTCATAATTAATCTTCTTACCGATTCTTTTCATGAAAGGTTTAGCTAAAAGACCAATAATCTTACCTGCCAAATCCGATTTAAACTCTGATTTAATCATTCTGAATAACATTGAAGAAGTGCCTTCTGTGATTTTTAAAGCAACATTGCCGACAAAACCGTCACATACAACAACATCGCACACACTGAGAAAAATTTCTTTACCTTCAATGTTACCTACAAAGTTAATTCTGTCCTGGTGTTCTTCCAGTAATTTATAAGTATTCTGGGCAAGTTCATTGCCTTTGCCGGCTTCTTCGCCGATATTCAAAACCCCTACGCGAGGATTTTCAATACCTAAAACGTTTTTAGAGAAAGTTACACCCATAATTGCAAACTGGTATAACATTTCAGGTGTACAATTACTATTTGCACCTCCGTCAATTAAAACGATAGGTTTTTTCATTGTCGGGAGAGTAACAGCGATAGCAGGCCGTTCAATTCCGGTAAGTCTTCCCAGCCCGAATAAGCTTGAAGCCATAGCCGCACCTGTTGAACCTGCTGCAACAACAGCGTCGGAGCTGCCTTTTGCAACAGCATCAACGGCAAGAACGATGGATGATTTTTTCTTTTTACGAATAGCCTGTCCGGGAGCTTCGCCCATTTCTATAACTTCAGAAGCATGAGTAACTTTAATATCAAGTTTATTTAAATCAATCTTGATACGTCTTTTTTTACCGCCAGTTCCACAGTCTGAATATATGCCTTCCTGAGCAATTCTGTCCAATTCTTGTTCAATGCGGTCTTGTTTACCTACGAGTTCTATGGCTACGCCGTATTCCTGCGCACCCCAAACAGCACCCGCTACAATCTCGTGCGGAGCATGGTCACCACCCATTGCGTCTATTGCTATTCTTGTCATCTTTCCCTCTCAAAGTCTTATCTAAAAGTGATTGAATGCCCGTCACCTTAATGGTGACGGGATTTAACAATTATTTTTCTTCTGTTTCTTCGGAAGCTTTTTCTTCCTCTTTTACTTCTTCGACAACTTCAGCTTTAGTTTCTTCAGATTCTACTTTAGTTTCTTCTGCTTTTTCAACTTTTGCTTCAGCTTTTTTAGAAGCTTTTTTTGCAGGTTTTACTTCTGCTGCAACTTCTTCTTTTCTGTCTTTTAAGCTTACAGGTTGTCCTTTGTAAGTTCCGCAAGCTGTACATACAGTGTGAGTTAATACTGTTGAGCCACAGTTAGGGCATTTTGTTGTTTCGGGTTTTGTAGCCTTCCAGTTGCTTCTTCTGTGTCCTTGTGCGGAATGTCCTGTTCTTTTCTTTGGTACTGCCATTTTTCTTTTTCCTTTTTATTTTTACTACTACTTATATTTCTTTAATCAGTTTACTCGATTTTGATATTTTTAAAAACATCAAGTCTCGGGTCGGTCAAGTCATCCTCTTTGAGAAATTCTTTCCCATTACAATTTATACCACAAACTTTCTTATTTGGTAAATTTAATATTACAGATTGATACAATAAGTCATAAATATCAATTTCCTGAGCGCCGTTGAGGTCTGTAATGAACTGGCCTTCTTTGAGTTCGGTTTCCTGTGCATAATCCTCTGACAGAGCGTTTTTTGCAAACATTTCGTCAATATTAATATTCAGATTATACTTAAAAGGATTTAAGCAGACATCGCATTCAAGATTTAACGTTGCGGAAACATTTCCGCTGACTTCGATGAAATCACCGAGCGACCTTAATACAAGATTAGCATTAACAGGCCCGTCGGAATCAATATCTTTAATTGAATCCGAAAAGTGGTATTCAATTGTTTTTTCATCAGAATCTTCAATCTGCTGAATAGAAATCATATGACTAGACATATTGTTCTTCCTGCATAGCTGCTGCTGCAATCTGGTTAGAAACAAAGCAGACTTTTTTTAGCGGGCCTGATGTTTCTTTTTCAACAAGAACTGCGGAGGCTGATTTCATCAATTGAGTAAGCTCGGAATACAAATCCTGAGGATTTTCAACATACAAAACAAGCGGAGCTGTTGACCCTTTCAAAAACACCAGAACGGAAGTTCTTTTTTTTATGTTTTGAGTATTCATGTTTTGCGGATTAAATTGTTGTGCCATAATTTTCTCCTATTCTCATCCGGTACCGCTGCAACGGAATTTTAGTCTCAAGCGGTTCGGGTTTAACAAGTGAAACCATTTTAAAATAAAAACGAATTTAATGCAAATATGTGAATTAAAAAACCTCCCTGACTGACCTATTAAAAAAAATTTCAAAGGAATGTAAACTGGTTTTTGAAAAATTGAAAGAGAAAGGATTTATATGAAAAAACACTTCTATATTGCCGTAATTATCGGCCTGTCATTTGCACTCGGGTATTCAGTAAACAATATTGCGATTTCGGATACAACGCCAAAAGTTGCGGTAATAGACGCGGCAAAAATTGTTGCTAATTCGACAGCCGTTAAAAATTTGAAAGCAGAGCAGGAAAAGAAAGTAAAAGAAATTCAGGCAACACTTGATAAGGCAAAAGCAGAACTATCAAAAGAAACCGACCCGTCAAAGATTGCAGCAATAGAAGAAAAATACAGAAATCAGGTAAACGCCCAGAAGATTGCGCTTGACACGGAATACAATAATAAATTAACCCAGATTGATAATGAAATCCGCTCGACCGTAGTAGAGAAAGCAAGAAATTTGAATTACGATCTGGTGCTTCCTAAAAATATGGTATACTTTGGCGGTGATGACATCACAGACGTAATTGCGAAAGATATTAAATAAAAAACAGGCATTGTGCCTGTTTTTTATTTAGGAAGATTGGAAAAAAACGATTTATCTGTAGAAGCCTTGTATGCACATGTAAAACCATTTAAAGTGCTTGTGGATGTGTTATTACAGAAATCATCCGCACTTTGTTTAGAGCTGTCAAAGCCTGCACCACCGGCAGATGTACCTTTTGCGCCCATTGGAAGCACCTTTCCATCATCCTGAATTTGGAATACAAAGAAGTCCTGCCCGTATCTGTTCGGGTTTTTATCTTTCCCGTTAATATCAACACTGATAAGAATTTTATTGGATTTTGTGCAATGATTGATAGAAATAAACATAGAATCTGCAACAACAAACTGCCCGTCGTCAAACCAAATAGCAGAAGCGGTTTTTCCCGTATAAGACTTATAGTTTGTCAAATAATTTCCGTCATCATCATTAAAAGTCGAACAACCGGCTTTCCCGCAATTTACAGCCATTATAAAGTATTTGTTGAAAACTTCGGCAAATTCATCAGTACAAGCCGTATAACTTGACCAGTTGGCAATAAATCCTTGTTCGGCATTCATTCTGTTTACAGCTTGAGTAATAATCGAATAAGCCTTTTTATATCGGGCTTCAAGCTCTTTGCCTTTTGTGTTGTTTATGAGAGAAGGCAGAGTCATTGCCGCGACAACGCCTATAATCCCTAAGGTAATTAAGACCTCTGCTAATGTAAAACCTTTTCCTATAAGGGTTCTACGCTGCCCCCCCCCCCGAAATCCTTACTATGTCAGCTTTTTGCATAATATCCTCCTTTATATTTATAACTATTATAAACGATTTCCCTGACTTTTTCAACAGGAAAAAATATGTTATAATTCGGAGTATGAATGAGAATCTAAAACAAACATTAAAACTGCTTCCGTCGCTGCCGGGGTGTTATATATATTATAATAAGGACAATGAGATAATTTACGTTGGCAAGGCGAAAATTTTAAAACGCCGCGTAATGAGTTATTTTAACAAGAAACATCACGACAGTGTGAAAGTTCAGGTGCTTGTATCGCAGATTGAGCGTATGGAATATATTATTACGAATACGGAAGTAGAGGCACTCATTCTGGAAAGTCATCTGATTAAAAAGCACAAACCCCGTTATAATGTTTTGTTAAAAGATGACAAAAAGTATCCGTATTTTCTGATAACAGATGAGGATTTTCCTCGGATAACGGTTGTGAGAAAAAAGAACATGAATCCCGAAAAAGGACGTTATTACGGGCCTTATACGGATGTTAGGGCAATGTATTCAACGCTTGATTTTTTGAAAAAGATTTTTCCTCTGAAACAGTGCAAAACCCCGAAATTCAAAGACAGGCCGTGTCTTTATTATCAGATAGGCCGCTGTATGGCACCGTGCCAGAATAAGGTTACAAGCGAGGAGTACAAAAACCTTGTTAAACAGGCGGAGCTTTTCCTTGCGGGAAAACAGTCAGAACTTATGGCTCAGCTTATGGAACAAATGCAAAAATACGCGGCGTCCGAACAGTTTGAAAAAGCGGCAAGGCTTCGCGACAGTTATAACGATTTGAAAAAGACGCTTGAGAAACAAAAAGTTGTTTACGAAAATACAAAACTCAATGAGGATATAATTTCCATGCTCAATGAGGACGGAATTTTTGCAATCGTAATCCTAATGATACGCGAAGGCCGACTGATTGATAAGAAGGATTTTGTTTATGAGGTTGAGGAAGAAGATAAGACCGAATTTTTCGCAACCTTCTTTAAGGAGTATTACAATACACTGCAACTGGAATTTCCGGATAAAATAGTATCGAACGAGCTGGAAAATGTTGGAGAGAAAGCACTTTACGAGGAATGGCTGGAAATAATCGCACACAAGAAGGTAAAAATCAGTTACGGAAAATCCGCACAGGGTAAAGAATTACAAATGCTTGCGGATAAAAATGCGCGCGTAGTGCTTGATAATGCCAAAATTAAGAAAATGGTTAAAATCAACGAGGATTTCAACGAAATAGGCGCTTATCTGGCGGAAAAATTATACCTCCGAAACTTTCCGCACAGAATGGAATGCTATGATATTTCGCACATACAGGGAACAAATACCGTTGCGTCAATGGTAGTTTTCATAAACGGATTGCCGAAAAAATCAGAATACAGAAAGTTCAAAGTGCGGACAACAGAAGGCAAGCCTGATGATTTCCAGTCAATGAAGGAAGTTTTGACGCGCAGAATTTCGCACCTCGGCGAGAAAAAATGGGAAAAGCCAGATTTGATGATAATAGACGGAGGCAAAGGGCAGTTGTCGAGCGTAATGGAGATTATCGAAGGTCTAGGAGTGAAAGACATAGATGTCGTGAGTCTGGCAAAACGCAACGAGGAAGTTTTTCTTCCGCACAAGTCCGAACCTGTAATCCTTCCGCGCGATTCGGGTGCATTATTCCTGTTTCAGCGAATCCGCGACGAGGCTCACAGATTTGCGATAACGTATCACAGAGACCTGCGCTCAAAAGCCATAAAAAAGGGGAAATAATTTAACCCCATTCTTTTAATAATAATGACATGCTGACAAAATCCAGAAGAAGTACATTAGTGTCGGTGGTAAGCTGATGAAACTGTTTAAGGAAATCCTTAACTTTTTTCTTGTCATTACGGGAATATGAATTGTAGATTTGCGGTGAATTTTTTATATTGTTTACAATATCGGTAATAAGCTGAACGTTAGCTGCAAGAACCGTGAAGCGCATGCCCAAATCCTTAAACTTTGGATGAACAATATCATCGAATGTATTATTTTTCAGGAACTCCTCAGAAAAGTAACGTTTATTTTCCTCAGTGTAAATATCGTAGAATTTAAAAAAAGTGCCGTTCATTTGACCTCCACATAATAATTTATGATTTATTTATCATATATTCCAATAATATATCATAGATAAAAAATTGTCAAATTAGTATAATAACAATATGTCAGACAATGAAATTCTATTGAAACTTGCAACCAAAATTATTTATGAGCGCAAAAGAAAAAATCTTTCACAAGAAGAAGTTGCATCATTGGCAAATATCAACATGCGCTCTCTAAGCCTAATAGAAAATGGACAGACAAATGCTAGGTTCTTGACACTGTATAGGATTGCAAATGCACTGAATATTGACATTTCTGAGTTGGTAAATTTCCGTTTGTAATTATAGTTTTTTGTCATATAATACAAGTATCTGTGACTAAAAAAAGGAGAGAAATTATGTCAAGAAAACCTATTATCGCCGGTAACTGGAAAATGAACCTGCTTCAATCCGAAGCTAAATCCGTTTTTGAAGGTGTTAAAGATTTCGTTAAAGATTACACCGCTAAAGAATTGCCTACAGTTGTTATTGCCCCTGTGTTCACTTCACTTTGTGCTGTTGAATCTGTTAGATGCAACTGCGGCTGCGGCGGCAACAAAATCTCTATCGCAGGACAAAATTGCCACTGGGAAAAATCAGGTGCTTACACCGGCGAAATTTCAGTTGAAATGCTCAAAGACGCCGGCTGCGAATACGTTATCATCGGCCACTCCGAAAGAAGACAGTACTTCTCTGAAACCGACGTCATGATTAACAAAAAAGCTAAAGCAATCCTCGCTGAAGGTTTAATCCCTATCATCTGTTGCGGCGAAACTCTTGAACAAAGAGAAGAAGGCGTTACAGATTCTTGGATCGCCGGACAAATCAAAGCCGCTCTCGAAGGTATTTCTTCTGAAGATGTTGCTAAATCTGTTATCGCTTACGAACCTATCTGGGCTATCGGTACAGGGAAAACCTGTGATTCCGACGAAGCTAACAGAGTTATCGCTATGATTAGAAACGTTGTTAAAGAAGTTGCAGGCACTGAAGCTGCTGATTCTATCAGAATCCTCTACGGCGGCTCTGTTAAACCTTCCACAATCGCTGAACAAATGTCTAAATCTGACATTGACGGCGCATTGGTAGGCGGTGCTTCATTAAAAGCTGAAAGCTTCAACGAAATTATCGCGAATACAATGTCAGCAGTAACTTGCAACGTATAAGTTTTTACATACAAAAAAAAAGACGCCCTGTTAAAGGGCGTCTTTTATATTTTTAAGTAGTGATTTCTCAAAAACCATCTTTGCAGGAGCAGGCTTTGAAATCAACTTGTCAAATGTCGCATCAACAAACTTCATAGGCTTTTTTGCACCAAGAATATTTGCAAAAGTTACGTCTTTAACCTTGCCGTATGGTTTTAGCTCACTGTGATATAAAACTTTACCTCCGTTTGTGAACGCTTCGCGTGCGGCTTCACGCTGTTTCAGGATAGAAAGAGTTCCGCGGCCGCCTTCTTCGTAGGCTTTCAACGCGTCGACTTTACCGATTCCCAGCATATTATCAATATATTGTTGTGTAGGTGTCGATGTCACGCCCAATTTGCCGCCTTTTAATAATTTGCCGCTCTGTGATGTCAAAGGTTCATGTTTAAATGCCGCAAGCGCGTCTGCCGCTGCTGTTCTGTTATAAATCCCCTCAGCCTTCAAGGCATCAACTTTTGCGGCCCCGAGCATTTCATCCAAATATTGTTGTGTCGGAACATTTGTTTTAGTAACCTTTGTGGCATAAGGTGTAAATGCGGCTTTCGCGTCCTGCATATGCAAAATTCTGTTTGCCGTGTTTGTTTCAACTTTACTCAAAATTGACGGTGCCGTATTCCTTGAACCTGCATTCAAAACTTTTCCCGCATTTTGCGTAACAGTGCTTTTACCTGATTTTGCAACATAACTAAAGGCCTTAGCCATAATTCTTCCAATCCCCATAGTGTCTTCCTTTCTTTTTTAACTTGACTGTATGTGATTTCCCTTACATTTTAATAAAGTTAAACCGGTCGAAATTATTGCTATTACGCCCATCCATCCTATCCTATCCTATCCTATGAGGCATTATAAGCGGGTTTCAGCCTATTTTAAATTCATATTTACATTTCGTTACAAACAGAAAAAGCACCCCTTACGAGGTGCTTTTTTCTGTATTACAGGTAGCTTTTTACAACGGTTTGATTGAGTCTCTGTAAATAGCCTCAACCACATCACGCCCGTTACCCGACGGCCCTATATCAATAAGCCCGCCGAGTGACGGTGTTGTATATACAAGACCGGTAAGCTTATCAACATCAGCTTCCGTGAAGCCTTCGTCTTCCAATTTTTCAGGAACTCCAACCGATACGAGCCAGTTTTGAACATCTTTTGCAGCCTTTTCAGCTTCCGAAGCCTCGCCTTTCAAGCCAGGTGCAATCGGTGCAAGAATATCTGCAAGCACATGCGGTCTGTCTTTGTAAATAGTTTTAATAACGGCAGGCAGCAAAATTGCAAGTCCCAAACCGTGTGAAAGTTCAGGTTTAACTGCGCTCAAAGGATGTTCAAGGGCATGTGTGTAGTGAAGCAGACCGTTATCAAAGCTTACGCCGCCCATCATTGCAGCATAGGCAAGGAAATATCTTGCTTCCAAATCATCCGGATTTTCAATTGCTTTAGGCAAGTATTTTGCAACAAGCTCAATAACCTGTTTTGCTAACGAAATAGAATACGGAGAAGCAACAGCAGAAGTTGCCGCTTCCACAACGTGGTTAACCGCGTCAATTGAAACGTATCTTGTTTGTTTTGGCGACAATTTTGTCATCAACTGAGGGTCGTCAATTGCAAACATCGGATAAATACAATCGTAAGCGATTGCAGGTTTAAAGTTCTTTTCAAGGTTAGTTACAACCGCAAATCTGTTTGTTTCAGTGCCTGTTCCGTGAGTCAGGTTGATTGACACAATCGGAGCGGCTTTTTCCGGTGCAAATTCAAAATCGTAAATATTTTCAGCGGTTTTATCAGGATATTCCAGCAAGATTGCAACAGATTTACCTGCGTCTGTAGGTGAGCCTCCGCCTATTGCGATAACAGCTTTTGCCCCGAAATCTCTTGCCATTTTAGCGGCTTCATTTACATGGACTGTAGTAGGGTTTGGCGTAACCTGATCATAATTGACGTAGCCGATGCCGTGGTCTTTCAATGCTTTTTCTACGTAATCCCATGCCCCTGTTGCTTTATAAGCGTTGCGGCCTGACATTACGATAACTTTATCAATGCCTTTATCTTTCAAAACTTTTGCAATGTCGTCGATTTTTTTAATAGCACCAACACCGAAATAAACGGTTGTTCTGGTGCGGATTTCTTTAATCTCGTTAATGTTAATATCCTTTTCCCACATAGAAAAACTCTCCTTTCTAATCTACTCTGTGACAAGGCCTTAACCCTCACAGGACATGGCTATTATAGTATTTTTTCGAGAGTTTTGCAAGGGGGTAAGGCAAGGCTACTGTCTTTTGACAAACTGTAAGTCATATCCGAGAACATCGCCGTAGAACTGCGCTTCATCGTACTGCATTGTACCATTATTTAACTTACGTACAAGGCTTTCCGGCTTTATTTGCTTACCGGACTGTTTGCTCGCTTTCTCAGCCAACTTCTTAATAGTCAAGCACTCTTTTAATAAAATAATTCTTAAATCTTCATTTATTCCCATAAATTAATTATACAAAATTTTATTAAATATTGACATTTATATTCAATAATGTTATTATAGATACAAAATATTGCATATAAATACAATATTTTACATTAAACATTAAGGAGTATTTATGGACGACCTCACACCCGACGAAAAACTAAAAATCATCTCATCAGAAATTTGCGATATCCAGAATATTCAAATCCTCTTGAAAGATTCCTTTTCGCTCAAAGAACTTGACGGCAAGGTGAATGTCTTTCCTTACTTAATGCTCGTCGAACTTCTCGAAAATCATATCTGCAATATTACAAAGTTGATGTGAAATACTCAATAGTCTTCTTCAACCCGTCACGTACATGAACGGTCGGTTCATAGCCAAGCTCTTTACGTGCCAATGTCAAATCCGGACGGCGTTTACAAGGGTCATCCGATGGCAGAGGTTTATAGACAATTTTTGAATTTGAATTTGTTAATTCAATTATCATTTCCGCTAACTCTTTAATCGTATATTCACCGTCGTTTCCGATATTAACAGGCCCGATGAATCCGTCTTTATTCATAAGTGACATCATTCCGCGAACCAAATCATCAACATAGCAGAATGAACGCGTTTGCGAACCGTCGCCGTAAATTGTTATATCCTGTCCTTTCAGTGCTTGAACTATAAAGTTTGAAACAACACGCCCGTCATTTTCAGCCATACGAGGGCCGTAAGTATTAAATATTCTGATTATTTTTATATCAACATTATGCTGTCTGTGGTAATCCATCATCAAGGTTTCGGCAACACGTTTTCCCTCATCGTAACAGCTTCTTATGCCTATACAATTAACATTGCCCCAGTTATCCTCTCTTTGCGGGTGAACAATCGGGTCGCCGTAAACTTCCGAGGTAGAAGCCTGCAAAATCCTTGCACGTGCACGTTTTGCGAGACCAAGCATATTAGTTACACCGAGGACATTCGTTTTTATTGTTTTGATAGCATTATACTGGTAGTGAACAGGGCTTGCCGGACACGCAAGGTTATAAATCTCATCCGCCTCAATTAATATAGGTTCAACAATATCATGCCGTATAAGTTCAAATTCTTTATTATCCAGAAGATGTTCTATATTTTTTCTAGAACCCGTAAAAAAGTTATCCAGACAAATTACGTGATTGCCTTCATTCAAAAGTTTTTCGCAAAGATGAGACCCAATAAAACCTGCCCCGCCTGTTACTATAATATTTTTCATAACACTCCTCGTTTTTTCTTTATCATACCACAAAAAAAGACCCCCGCAATAAACGGGAGTCTTTTCATATATAAATTATAATTACTTATCGTCTAACGCAGCAACGCCAGGGAGAACTTTTCCTTCGATAAATTCAAGAGAAGCTCCGCCGCCTGTTGATACGTGAGTAAAGTCTTCAGCTTTGCAGAATTTTTTAGCTGCTGATACTGAATCACCACCGCCAATAACTGATACAGCACCGTTTTTGGTTGCTTCTACAATTGCTTCCAATACAGCTTTTGTACCTTCTGCAAATTTAGGATTTTCAAACGCACCTACAGGGCCGTTCATAAGGATCGTTTTTGAATCTTTAAGAACTTCTGCAAATGCTTTTCTTGAATCAGGGCCTGCATCAACGCCTTCAAAGCCGTCAGGAATTTCGTCAATTTTTACGAATTTGTTTGTACCGTTGCCCGAGAAATCGTCTGTTGCAAGAACGTCAGTTGCCATAACTAATTTTACACCTTTATCAGCAGCTTTCTTTTCAATAGCTTTTGCAACTTCCAACTGGTCATCTTCGCAAATTGAATTACCGATTTTGCCGCCGTTAGCTTTTACAAATGTATAAGCCATACCGCCGCCGATAATCATGTTATCAACTTTGTCAAGCAAGTTTTCCAAAACTCCGATTTTTGAAGAAACTTTTGCACCACCGACAACAGCCGTAAATGGTCTTGTAGGATTATCAAGAGCTTGAGACAAACATCTCAATTCTTTTTCCATTAACAAGCCTGAAACAGCAGGTTTTAAAACTTTAGCCAATTTTGCTGTTGAAGTATGGTTTCTGTGTGCTGCGCCAAATGCGTCATTTACATAGAAATCACCGAGTTTTGCTAATTCATTTGCAAAAGTCATATCATCATCTTTTGCTTCTTCAGCTTTATAGAAACGAATGTTTTCCAATAACGCAACCTGACCGTCTTTTAAACCTTCAAGGGCTTTTTCTGCACCTTCACCTACAGGTTCTTTTACAAATAAAACGTCTTCGCCAAGAACTTTTGACATATATTTTGCTACAGGTTCAAGTGAAAATTCAGTATTCCATTCGCCTTTTGGTCTGCCTAGGTGTGCCATCAAAATAATTTTAGCTCCTTTTTCTTTTAAAGCTTTAATTGTTGGAATAATTGCCTGAATTCTTGTATCGTCTGTTACGTTTTTGTCAGCGTCCAAAGGTACATTAACGTCAACTCTTACCAACGCTCTTTTACCTTTTACGTCGCCTAAATCCTGAATTGATTTTTTCATGTGTGCGTCTCCTTCTTAAATGTTGTGCAAAATAATTTTATACAAAACAAAATTTCTTTTCAAGATTTTAATCCGGTATCGCCTAACCCTTCCCGCCGCCGCAGACCGTGCGAGGCCCACCTTCATTATTGCTAAACAAAAAGCCGGCATTTCTGCCGGCTTTCGTCTTTTTCATCTTCCAGCTATTTTAACTTTTAAACTTGCATATCTTTTTCAAAACCAAATAATGAACTTACTGATTCATCATCATGAATTCTTGATATTGCCTGTCCGAGTAGAGGAGCTACAGAAAGCTGTTTAATATTCGAAGGCATTTTATCCATATCAAGAGGAATTGTATTTGTTACTATACATTCTTTAATTGGCGCATTCGCAATTCTTTCAACGGCAGGGCCTGAAAATACAGGGTGAGCTGCGCATACGTAAACATCTTTTGCCCCTTCGCGTTTAAGAAGTTTTGCAGCTTCACAAATAGTACCCGCAGTATCAATCATATCGTCAAACATTACACAAACTTTATCTTTAACATCACCGATAACGTGAGAAGCAATTGCTTCATTGTGTTTGTCGCGGCGTTTATCAATAATAGCAAGTGAACACCCTATAGCTTTTGAAAAGTGTCTTGTTCTTTGTACACCGCCTGTATCAGGGCTTACGGCTACCATATCATCAGGATTAATATTCAAACTTTTTATATAATTCACAAGAATAGGAGTTGCAAATATATGGTCAACAAGAATATTGAAAAATCCCTGAATTTGGCCCGTATGCAAATCCATTGCCAGAACTCTGTCAGCACCGGCAGTTGTCAAAAGGTCTGCAACAAGTTTCGCAGTAATGGCTTCGCGACCGGATGTTTTTCTGTCCTGTCTTGCATAACCATAGTAAGGAATAACAGCCGTAATAGTCTTTGCACTGGCACGTTTAAATGCGTCAATGATGATAAGTAATTCCATTAAATTTTCATTTACCGGATTACAGAGCGGCTGGATAATAAATACATCGTCGCCGCGGACACTTTCCTTAACCTGAACATAAATTTCTCCGTCTGCAAAATTTTTGATAACCATAGGCCCGATTGTTGTGCCTAAATAATCAGCAATTTCCTGTGCAAGTTTAGAATTTGAACGACCTGCGAAAAGTCTTATATCATGAGTCGGGTTGATTGCACGTTCCAGTTGAGGAAAAGCCATTTCTAATACCATTTTGAATATTATCCTTTCTGTTACTCACCGCATGGATTATTATAATCTCGTACAAAACAAATTACAATATTAATTTTAAGTAATATTAAAAATTTGGTACGTATGAAGTACAAAACACGAAAAAATATTTTTTTGCCGGCGGGTAGCAAAAAAATATTTTTCCGAGTTTTGGAAAGAAAAAAGGAGAAATTATGCAGGTTTCAAGAGTTCAAGTATTCAAAAATAATTATAACATTCAGGGAAATTCATCACGGGTTAACGCCCACCCGAACGCCGTTAATAATCACGGGTTAACGCCTACCCCTGCCGCCACGGTCTTTGACTGCCGGAATAAAAAAATCCCGTGTGATTTCAGGTATAATTCCAACGTTTCATTCGGTGAATTTTTCGACCCGAACAGAACCGTTCCTCATATAGATTACGAAGAATATATGGCCATGAACGAAAATACAAAAAAAAGATTCAGAAAAAAATACAGTACGTTCATGCGAAGTGTTGATAAAAACGAACTTGCCGATTTAAAATTCCTTTATCTTCCGTTGCAAACCGAAAAATCAATGGAAAATTTTATTAAAATTTCAAACGTATATAATAAATACAAAGAGCAGCCTATAATCTGCCTGGGAAGAAGTCCTAAATGGTTTTTGAACACAGCATTATGGATGAAAGACGGAATTGACGATTACAAATTTGTAGCATTTTCAAAGTACTGGTACAGACCGGATTACAACGGAGTGAAAAGATTGGATGAAATTGCGCCCACAGAAAAAGAAGAACTTGCATACAGAAAATATTTAAAAAGAATTAAAGCAGATCCGCAGACAATTGTCGACAATATGGAAAAAACAGGCAAAAAAACCGTAATAACGGATTATATCTGCTCGGGAAAAGGGGCATGCTCTTTCCTTGATGTAATGTCAAGATATGCTGATGATTTAGGTATTCTCGAAAAATTTGCAAAATCCATTCAAATTGTCGGAATAGGTTCAATGGAATATATGGAAGACCTTAATCCTTATGCAGAATATATATCCGAACCTTCTGTACCTATGCCGGAAAAACTTTTCCCTTATAGAAAAGAAATCAAACAGGAATTTTATAATATGGATTATCAGGTTTTCCGTGACATGCTTCTTAACCAGAACACAAATGAATGCCGCTCTACTTACTATCCTCACGAAATGTGGACTATTTATAAACCGGATCAATTTAAAACAGGCTTAATTCACGATATGAAAAAAGTCAAAGAAATGGCAAAAAAAGTTAAAACCACAAAACAGTCCATGTCTTCATTTACACCTGCAATGTACGATTTCAGGAATCTTTTGAATTTTCACATTCTCGACGGACTTAATAAACAAGGACTGTTAAAACTGGTTCACCGTTCTAAAATCTGATGATTATTTTTTATCATCAACTTTAATCAAATGCCATCCGAACTGTGTCATAACAGGGTCGGAGACTTCTCCAACATTCATTGAAAATGCTTTTCGTTCAAACTCAGGCACCATCTGGCCGCGGCCGAAACAGCCGAGCTGTCCCCCGTTTTGTGAAGACGGACACAAAGAATACAAACGTGCATAAGTCGCAAAATCACCGCCGTTATCAATATCCTTTTTTATTTGTACGGCTTCTGCGGCAGTTTTAACCAGAATATGGCTTGCGCATACCTGCGAAACATCATCGGCTGCGTATGAAATACCTGTTAATAAAACCAGAACCGCTAAAACTTTTGTTAAACTTTTAATCATAAATCTCCAATCTTATCGTAAGCCCCTTCATTTCTGCAATTATATTTTGGAATATAGTCAACTCCGTATTTATCAGCAATTGTTTTAATATCAGAAGCCGCCGAAATTATAACTATTTTTGTATTTTTATATTCTTTTAAAAATCTTATTTGTTTAATAAACCACTCTCCTGCATACAGAGGCAAATAATCCGATTCCATCTGCATGTCCGTTAATATCACATCATAAGGCTCATCAAGCGAAAGCATAAGTTTTTCAACTCCTTCCGCTGCCGAATCAGCCGTATAAATCATTACATTATCTGAAAACAGCATTCTTAAAGCATTTTCGTGATATCTAACCCAGTTAGGAGAATCGTCTACAATCAAAATTCTTTTCATAAACGAATTCTACCACAAACAGAAAATGCCCGAAGAATAACGGGCATTTCTGTATAAAGTTTTTAATGACATCTATTCAACCGGTACAAAGATGATATAATCGTGACCTTCTCTTATTTTATTGATTTTGCTTAAATCAACATTATCATCAAACATAAAGTTTTGAGAAACTTTTGTAATCATCTCATGCCCGTGTTTTTTAGATTCTCCCGCTGCTGTAACCGTTAATACATTTCCGTTTGCCGTAACTTCAACATTCTTTTCATCATTATCAAACGGACGCAAATCAATTATAATTTTATAATTATCTGCATTTTTTTCTACGCGGATAAAATTTTCCGCTTTTCTTTCAAATTGAAAATCTTTACGGGCCTCACGTCTAATCATGTTGTCCATTTTACGCTGGTCGTGAAGCATCATTTTTTCCATTTTTCTCATTTGTACAGCAGGGTCAAGCATTCTTTTAAAATGCCAGTCTGTCACAACATAAAAAGCTGCGAAAGCACCTAAGAATACAAGAATGCCTATAAGAGTGTGTTTTAAAATTGGATGATTGCATAAAAAGCAATTATCATAATGATTGTGTTCGTCCATCCGAAAACTCCTTTCTTAAATTAACAAAATTATGATATTTCAACTTTGTAATTTTTGTCTATAGCCGTATCGGGCTAATCCGTCTAGACATGAATTTATAATCCAAACCTCCTGCTACAAGGCTGATTTAACAATTTATTTAAGGAGATATTGCGGAAATATAAAAGATATGTTAAAATATTATTGTATCAATTAGGAGGGTTAGTGAAATGGCCAAAATTTTAGTAACTATGCCTGATGAATTTCTAAATAAAGTAGATGGTCTTGCTAATGATGAACAGCGAACTAGAAGCGAATTAATCCGCGAAGCTCTGCGTACATACATGCGCCGGGTTACTGTAAGTCAGTCCAGAAAAGCTCTGGATAACGCAAAAATTTTGGAAAATCTTTTAGGTTAAAGTTTAACAATTTATCTTTACACAAAAATTTCAATAACGGGCAGTAAAATTTGTCCGTTATTTTCATATATTGTTTCACGACGGAATTCTCAGATATTATTTACTTCTTTAATAAACACCTCTACCCATTTAATAAGACTTGCAATTTCAAACGGTTTAGGCAAATATAAGTCAGCACCCGAATCAAGTACAAGTTCTTTATCATGGTATATGGATGTTATAATAAGCTTTGAATCTTTGTATTTAGGATTATTCTTTATTCTTCTGCAAATCTCAAGCCCGCATTTATTCTCAGAATCGCCTGCATCAAGAATTATGATTGCAGGAACAGGGTTGTTTTCATCAAAACTTTCTGAAGATTTAACTTCGTATCCCTGCATATTAAGAATTGTCGATAAAAGAAGCTTCATTGCTTCATCCGTTTCAATTATCAGGATTTTTTTGTTGTAATCTTTTTCCAACACAGCGTCCTGAGCTGAAATTTTAGCACGCTCAATGAGATAATTGGATTTTGACGGCAGATTTGCTATAGAATGAATATTTGTCAATGAAGCAAGAATTTGTCTTGCATCATTGTATTTATTAAATTCGTTTGTAACAATTCCTATTGTAGTATGCATAAAATCACAACGCCTGCCGGCCTGTTCATCACCTTGCATAATCATGTATCCGCGCTTTAAATCCTGCGGAGAATAGAATTTTTGAATTACCGTATCAAAAGCAAAGGTTAAGAAGTTAGCAACCTTTTCGGCTTTATATGAATCTGTAATAATCAGAAATTCATTATCAGCGAGAGAACCGAGATAATCATTTTCACTCAAAGCAGAAGATATAATTGCCGTATATGTTTGCAAAAGTTTATCCGAGGCAAGTTTCGTATAGCTTTCACTATAATTGTTAAAATTTTCTACCGTAACATAAAGACATGCCCACGGTCTGTTTGAAGTAACAGTACGTTTAAGAGCACGCAATGAATAATTCTTATTAGGGAGCATTTTTTTTGAATCAAGATTTGATTCAAATTCACGTCTTAAATGCGCTTTTATACGCATAACAAACTCATCCGAATTAACAGGTTCACTTATAAAATCGTCTGCTCCGCTTTCAAGCACCTTTATTCTGTCATCAAGTTCCGCAGATTTAGACATAGCGATTATAACAGGCCGCATATTGTAAGTAAGTGCACGAATTTTTTTGCAGTAATCTGACAAATCGCTGTCAATACTGTCTGAAATTATAATCAAATCAGGTTCTTTATCCTGAATTGTTTTCATTGCAGAAATCAGATTTTTAGAAATCGAAACAAATGAATACTGATTTTCAAGCAATTTTTTATATTTAACGGAAAGTTCGCGTCTTTTATCGATAATTAAAGTTACTGTCTGCATTTTTCCCTCGCAGCGGCTTCGATATTACAAACAGGGAATCTTACTTCAAAAGTAGTTTCGCCGTTTTCCGATTTAACAGAAATATCGCCTTTCATTTTTTCAACAAGACTTTTGGTTATATACAGTCCGAGACCGCTGCCTTGAACTTTTCTTGTCAGAGGATTATCTATTCTGGAAAATTTGGTAAATATTTTCTCGTAATCTGCTTCTGAAATGCCGACCCCGTTATCAATAATTTTTATGGAAACAAATTCACAATTTTTGCAAAAACCTGATTTAATTCGCACTGTAGAATGTTCATCTGAATACTTGGCTGCATTTTCAATCAAGTTAGTCATAATCTGCATAAACTTATCTCTGTCAACCAGAATAGTCGGGGTTT
>DVIU01000280.1 GCA_018711035.1 Candidatus Scatousia excrementigallinarum | reverse complement strand
AACCAACGTGGCGGCAAATCTGATGGAGGCTTTGCAGGCAAGCCTGAAAGGGCTGAATAAACCGACAAAGAAAGTTTCGCGCAAGGCTCCCGCCGTTAAGAAGGAAAAACGGGCGTGACAGATCTGTTTGAAGAAAAAGAAATTTCGCCCATGCTGTTGGGAGAGGAAAAGGAGCCTTTCGACGATCCAGATTATATCTATGAGCTGAAACTGGACGGTATCCGCTGTATAGCCTATCTGGAAAAAGGGAAGGTGACGCTTCGCAACAAACGCAACAAGGACGTAACGGACATCTATCCGGAAATTTCTGAAATCTGGCGCACTGCGAATCAGCGGTGCATTTTGGACGGGGAGCTTGTTGCGTTTACGGACGGCAAGCCTGATTTTTACGCCCTGCAAAAGCGGAGCCTTATGACAGACAGTTTCCGAATCGGGATAGCGGCGAAACGAAACCCCGTCCAGTTTGTGGCGTACGATATTTTATATGTAGGCAAAAAGACAATCACGGACAAGACGCAAGAAGAACGGAAGAAGATCCTGTCCGATACGGTCAGGGACGGGGAAAATCTTAGTGTATCGCGATGGGTTGAGGGAAAAGGGAAAGACTTTTTTGCACTCACGAAACGGCAGGGGTTGGAAGGAATCGTCGCCAAACGAAAGGACGGGAAATACCATATAGGGAAGCGAACGCGCGATTGGATCAAAATCAAAGTCATGCAGGATGAAGACCTTCTGATCTGCGGATACCAACCGGACGAGAACGGAGACGTCAAAGATCTTGTTCTGGGTTACAAAGATGAAAACGGAAAACTGAAAAACCGCGGGAAGGTTTATCTCGGGGTATCCAAAGAGGATAAGAAAATTGTCCGTGAGTTTGCGAAAAAGAATACAGTCGCACGGGCATTGTTTGATAAATATAAAAACGTTGTATGGCTAAAGCCTGAACTTGTCGGTACTGCGCATTTTATGCAGGAGACGGAAAACGGAACGATGCGTCAGCCTGTCTTTAAGGGCATACGAGATGATAAATAAAAAGTAGAAAATCTTTCCTGTTCTCGAAGGTTTAAAAAACCATCCAATAACTTACAATGATGAAATTGTAAGGCAACTGATTGATTGTGTGGTGGTAGAATCCAGAGAACAGATCAAGAATATATTCCGCGGTGGGCTTCAAGTAGAGCAAGAACTTTTACAGAGGATTTTAGAGTTTAGGGTTACTTTTTCAAATTAACATTATAGGCAGTAAGAAAGCTTTTTATAATAAAAATTATCTCTGTGTTGACAAAATCTTTTGAATGAATTATAATAAAAAAGAACTTTTTATCTAATGACGACATAAGATAATTTGTATATAACGATTAAGGAGAATTCAAATGAATTTATGCGCTGAAAGACAACAGTATTCGATAGTTTTAATTGGCGAATTTAATCCTGCGATGTTTCAGCCAGAGTGGTTCAGTAGAAACAATATCATTGCACCAGAGGAAATAGATGTAATACGTAATGAATTAAGTCAATCTTCTTTGATCGTTACTCCCCAATTAACGATTTTTAAGACATCTCAATTAAACATAAAAATAGAACAAAAAAGATTTGAAGTCGTTGCTGAAAAAGAGCCACTTATCTCGATTGTTGATTTTGTTTCTAAAACGTTCAACGATTTAAGCTCATTTGCTATTAAAGCTTTTGGATTTAACTATAGTGCTCATTATAAAATTATCGACATGGAAACATATCAAAGAATAGCAGATAATTTGGCACCTAAAAGTTACTGGAAAACATTGTTAGGGGATGAGATAACTGGTGTTAATAGAAAAAGTGGATTAACGGCCATACAAATGAGAAAAGCTAAGGAAGATCAAACAGGATATTACACCGTTATTTTACAGCCGTCTGTTTTTGTTACGCCTGGAATATTTATGAGTTGTAATGATCATATGGAAAAGAAGGACGAGGTGAATAGTGCCGAAAATGTAATACAAACAATAAACGATATTTATGAATCCTCTTTTAAATTTATGAAAAAAATTCAAACAGACGTACTCATTGAGGCAATGGATTATCATGAATAAAGAAACTTTATTAATGAGATATAATGATTTCGAAGAAACCAAATACTTACAGGAATTTATATCTGAAGAGGGAAGACGTAAAGGTACAGAAGCTTTGCAAGAGGAATTGAAAATTGATATAGATTCCTTTGAAAATGTTAGGAAAGGTGGACAAGAAGGGGTTTTTTCGTTTGATATAATAGCGGAAGACTCTTTTAATCAGGAGAAAATAAAGGAAGCTGAAAAAATAAAAAATATTTTAAATTATTGGCTTCGACTATATTCTGTAAAAGAAACAGACTCGTTTTATAATCAAGTAGAGGAATTTCACGGCGTTGTGGATGAGGTGAACACAAACAAGGACAGTTTTAATGTAATATTATTTAATGTAAAAGAACCTGAAAAAAAATTTTATGCTGAATTTGGATTTGATGATATACAATATAAATCAGATAGAGATTTGGTTAAAGTTGGAGCACAATTAGTTTGGATTATTGGGAAAGAAACGAAATTATTATTACGAGACGGGTATTTTAGATTAGGACCTCAAAGTTCTATTTCTAAAATTACGTTTAGAAGAACTAAAACCTTAAATAAGAAACAAAAGCAAGAAGCAGAAAAAAATGCAGAGTACTGGACAAGATTTTTTGAAAAATGTCTCGAGGACTAAATTAAAAGAAGCAGAGATAGAAATTAGTATATTTGGAAAAGGGTTTGGCGAGTGTATTGTTTTATGCGTAGGGGAAAAGGATTGTATTATCGTTGATTCATTCCTTAACCCTTCTACTCAAAACCCGATAGCTATTGACTATTTAAAAGCTATTGATTTTGATTGCAATCGGATAAAATTTGTGGTACTGACACATTGGCATACAGATCATATTTCCGGAATAAGTGAAATCCTTTATTCAGCTAACCCTAATGTTAAACTTGTTTTGAGTCCAATTATAACAAAAAAGAAGTTTAATGATTTTATAAATTATGCGATTCAAGAGGAATCCAAAAGCACTAGTGAATATGAAAGGGTACTAGAATTTATTAAGCAAAGAGGGGCAAGTTGTATAAAATTTGCAAGTCACGATAAGAGGATATTTGCAACTGAAGATAGCAACAGCAATGTTGAAATTTTTTCTCTTTCTCCTCAAGATAATGATTTAATAAGGTACTTACGGTCGTTGGTGCGACCTGATAAGGCTGGTAAAACTGCGTATGAATTTAAAGAAGACAACATATTGAGTATTGTTTTGTTAATAAAGTTATTGGATAATGGAATTTTATTGGGTAGTGATTTAGAAACAACAAACAAGGATTATGAAGGATGGGATGCTGTTGTAAACAACTATACCCATTTGAAGTGTCATCCTTCAATTTTTAAGGTACCGCACCACGGAAGTGAAAATGGACATAATAATTTTGTTTGGGAAAAAATTTTAAGACAAAAACCAATTTCTATACTTACGGCCTATAATAAGGGATATAAATTGCCAAAAGATAGTGACATTGATAGAATAAAGAAATTATCTGAAAAATTATACGTTATCGGGAGCAAATCAAAGCAAGATAAAGAATTAAAATTAAAAATTAGGAAACTTATGCCTGATGTTAAAATTGAAGCTTTACCTGATCAAATTGGAATGGTGAGATGGAGAAAAGAATTGAACAATTCAGAAGATAATGGTAAAATAGATTTTTTTGGCAAGGTCTATTGTTATTAAAAATAAATTTGCAACGGTTAGTAAGTTCAAAGCTGTGCTCAAAATTAGCCTCTGGTTCACTTTTGTCAGGGGCAGCCACAAGAAGGAACCGCGAAGGCGGTTCTTTTTTTGTGGCTGCCCCTGCAGAGAGAAGTGAAGCCCGCGCAAAAGCGGCATGGTGAACGGAAAGGAACATGCGCGGGCATGTCAGTTCGCGCTCGAAGAGCCTTGACGAAAAACGTCAAATACTGTCAGGGGCAGCCAAAGAAAAAGAGAGGTTTTAACCTCTCTTTTTCTTATTGTATCCGGTGAATTATACTATCAAGTGCAACACTTTTGAATAAAAAAAGAGTTCATATAAATCAATGTGTTATAATGAATTTACCACAAAACAAAAAACACAGGAGAAATATATGAACTA
>DVIU01000279.1 GCA_018711035.1 Candidatus Scatousia excrementigallinarum | reverse complement strand
AAAAAAAAAGTTGCCAGAAAGTTGGCAACATTAAATAAACACGAGGATATTAAGAGAGAGAGTATAAAGTATTTTTTATATATTAATAAAGCATTTAGTAAACTTTTTAAATTTTTCTTTTTCCAATCAGTAATTTGTGATTTCCCTTACATTTATATAAAGTATTTCATTATTTAAAAATTTACTTTTTTCTTGCCTATGTTACGATTTCTTAACATAATCCCCCGTAAGATACGCTGTATGTACGATTTGTAAAAAAATCTTGTCAGAAATCAATAAAGATGTTATAATATATTATATGAATTGAGAGATTATAAAGATAGGATAGTTATGGATTTCGATATTGAAGATTTTTTAAGAAAAGCGGTTTCTATTGCAGCATCGGATGTCCACCTTGCAGTTGGTGAACACCCTACAGTTCGTAAAGATGGCAGAATTATGAAAATTAATATGCCTATTCTTACCGATGATGATATTGACCATGCTTATGATGTTCTTCTTCCGCGTAGTGCTAAGGACAATCTTGAAAACGTTTACGATTTAGATTTTGCATATGAAATTCCGGGCTTCTCCCGTTTTCGTGTAAACTTGAGCAGGCAGTTGGGTAAAAATAAGCTTGTTATCAGGCTTATTCCTTATTATGTCAGAAAGATTCCGGAATTAAACCTCCCGTCTTCTATTGAACAGTTTGCTAAGCTTAATCACGGTTTAGTTCTGGTTACAGGCCCTACCGGCAGCGGTAAATCTACTACTATTGCTTCTATTATTGATTATATTAATTCTAATTATCCGAAGCATATTATTACTATTGAAGACCCGATTGAGTTTATTTTTAATAACAAAAAAGGTATTGTTTCTCAGCGTCAAATCCTTGTTGATACAGCATCTTTCCCTGACGGAGTTAAATATGCTTTAAGGCAGGATCCTGATGTTATTTTTATCGGTGAAATACGTGACAGCGAAACTATTACTTCAGCTCTGAAGGCTGCTGAAACAGGACACCTTGTTTTTGCAACTATTCACACTAATGACGCTATTCAAACCGTTGACAGAATTATTAATATGTTTGAGCCTTCGGATAGAGATTTTGTACGTCATCAGTTAGCTCAAATTATCCGTGGTACTGTTTCTCAAAAACTTGTTCCGTTAAAAGACGGTTCCGGACGCAGACCTGCTTGTGAAGTTCTTGTTGTTACTTCTACTGTTAAAGACTTCATTGAAAAAGATGAGCTTGAAAAAGTTTATGATCTGGTTAAAAACGGTTCTTTCAACAGTATGATTACTATGAATATGTCTTTGTATAATCTATGTGTAAATGATTATATTACAGAAGAAGTTGCCATGAGTTTCTCTGATGACAGAACAGAACTTACTCAAATGCTTAAGGGCGTATTCCACGGTACTAACGCTAACAACTAATTTAATATAAAATGGATAGTTTTGTTACTGACGCTATAAATTTGAAATCCTATAACCTTAGCGAATCTGATAAGATTATGGTGATGTACTCTCGTGACAGAGGACTTATAAGAGGAGTTGCCAAAGGCGTTAAAAAGCCTAAAAGTAAGCTTGGTGCACGTATGGACTTACTTGTGGCAAATAAGCTTATGCTGCACAAGGGGCGTAATCTTGATACGATTTCTCAGGCGGAAGCTCTAAATACGTTTAATGCTACAAGACGTAATATGGATAAAATTTTTTATTCCATGTATATATCTGAAGTTGTAAATAACTTCGGTGTTGAAGATGATCCTTGCTCCGCTGTTATTTTCGATTTGCTTTATGAGGCTCTTAATACTATATCTCATGCAGATGATAAAATACAGATTTTAAACGCGGTTTTGAAATTTCAGTTAAAAATGATGAGAGTCTCGGGCTTTTCTCTTGAACTGGACAAATGTCTTTGCTGCGGCAAACCGATTGAAAATGAAAACATGTTTTTTTCCGGTAGATTAGGCGGTGTTGTTTGCAAAGAGTGTAATTCTCATTATGGCTTAACAGACGTTATGCATTATAAACTACGGGACTTTATGTCAGTGCTTGCAAATTCTGAATTCGATGTTATCTCCGTGTACGAGGAAAAGGCTAATGAAAAAATTTGTCTTGTATGTTTTGAACTGTTGAAATCCTATATAAATTCTCACTCTGTGAAGAAGTTTAATTCTACTGCTATTTTGCAAGAGGTTGTTTAATTTCCTTTGAGATAATCCATATTTTCGTGAATCATTATATATGAACTACACTTATAACCATTATACTCCTTTTTTGAGGTTAGACTGCATTGTAATTTTATCTCCTCCTCAGACTTTGTAATGGCTATTTGTCCATTATTCCTAATTACAAACCAGAAAAAATCATGGCCTAATATATTAGGTTTTTTCCTGCCGTTTATATCGAATCCTATCTGTCCGCAAGCCTTATTGGGCTCAGAATTTTCATTGCCGCAGTTGTTTAAAATCCAAAATGACACCCCGTTTGCTAAAATACCTGTTTGAAGATTGCTATATTTATCCCAGTTATAAGTTTTTGAGCCGTCAAGAGTTTTGTAATTATCAGCCATACAGTCATTATTTGAATCGCATGTTCTGAATGCTTTTAAATATTTAGACAATGCTCTAATTGTTATATTGGCATTTTCTTTAAGCGCGGCGTTATCATCGCCTTCTTCCCAACTGTTTGGTGCTATGGCAGACATTGAGCCGTAGTCATTTGCGAGTCTGAGTAGAGCTTGAGAAAAAATTGTGTAAGAGACTTTTACGGCAGTTACTGTTTCTTTTTCTTTATATTTCCCAATTAGAGCAGGTAAGGTTATTGCCGCCACAATACCTATAATTCCCAGTGTAATTAACACTTCTGCAAGTGTAAATGCTTTATAGTCCATATTATACCCCCGTAGTTCACAATGTTAATACTAACTTTGTTAATTATTATAATTTATGTTGATACTAATGTCAAGGTATTAATATATAGGTATTAATATAATGAACATAAATGAAAAAATTTCCAAACGTATTAAGGAGCTTCGGGCAGAAAAAAATTTGACAGCAGAGAAACTTGCCTGGTATTCTGATCTATCAAAAAGTTGTGTGACTTATGCGGAGAAAGCACAAAGAGATATAAGAATTTCGACAATAGAATCAATTTGTAAAGGGTTGAATATAACTATTGCCGAATTTTTTTCAACTTTTAATGAATAATATTTATTCTTTAATAATAGTGAATGTATAATCAGGATTTTCCTTAATAGTTGCTTCTATTTCGTCGAATGTTTTCAGGCCCTGAGTTGCCCCGAAAGCAGATACAACGCCTGCTGAATTAATAGAAGCATACATTAATGACTGACCGATATTTTTATTTGTTCTGCCAAGAGCGGCGCAGAATGTCGAAGCAAATGCGTCCCCCGCACCGAGAGTAGAAACTACAGGGCCTTCAAATACCGGACAGTAGTAAAATTTTTCGCCGTCATAGGCATATGCACCTTTGCCGCCATCAGTGATTACGATAATCTGATAATCACAAATTTTTAATTTTTTGAACATTTCTTTTATGTCAGGATGAATAAGTTCATCTGAAAATTTTTCTTTGCTTGTATCAGGTCTTACGAGAATTTGAGTAGCAAGAGAAGCTTCTTCTTTATTCATAACGACAATATTTGCATTTGAAAGAATTTTTTTCAGATAGTTAAAACCTTTTTTAATACTTGAAGAACCGGCATTAAAACACACGTAAACATTATTTTCGTTAGCGAATGTTGCAATATCATCAAGAACTTTGGTGCTGTCGCCGTTCATTGGAGCGATATATAAAAGTTTTGCATTCTTTATAGCGTCAAAATTAATATCTGATTTTTTAATTTTAGCATTTGCACCGCGGTGGGCAAGTACTGTTCGGTCGCCTTGAAAACTTACTAAAATAATAGAAAAGCCTGTACTCATTTTAGGGTCTTGAATTATATTAGACAAATCAACATCTTTATCTTTGAAAGATTCAAGTACACCATCAGAATAGATATCATCACCGATTTTAAATATAGCACTGGTTTTAAATCCTAAATTACAAAAATTCACAGCGGTATTAACCCCGCCTCCGCCTACATTTGACGCAAAATCAGTTATTTCAACCTTTGCGCCGTACGGATAGCTCATAAACTCTGATTTTTTATTTTTTGTGTAAACAGAAACGATATTTGCATCATCACTTTCCACAAAAACATCCATTGTCGCACTTCCAATAGTTATTACATCGCACATAGCATTCTCTCCATTAAAGTCTATTCTGCAACATTATTTTATCATAAAAACTAATCCATGTTAAATTATATTAAATTGTGACAAAGATTTCCTTTTAGCGTTTTAAAATATAAAGGTAAATATACATTTATAAGGATTAAGCATGAAAATACATAAAATAGATTTTACCCCGTTAAACCGCAATTTGTCCATACATAGCGGTGACAAGAAAGATAATGTTGCTCCTAATTTAAACTATGAGCCCTTTGCATACAGAGATTATAATATAACGTTTTCCGGCAAAGAGGCCAATAGAAGATTATTCCGTTCTCCTTCAAATTTTTATGCTACACCTTTTAATAAAAAAGGTATGCCTGTGACAATGAAAAACTATTTAGACGAAGACTATGAAGACAGGCGTAATATGCCTCCTATTCAGATGTGGAAAACTGTATTCGGCAAAATAAATAATGCGGCAAACCTTGAAGATGTTAAGAATCTTTATCCTGATGAACCTTTATTTAAAACCCTGAAAAGTAATCCTAATAAAGCAAGAGTCTCTTTGATTTCTCAAATTCAAACTCTTGAGAGCGAATTTGTGCATACTCCCCTTTTTAAAGACGGCACCTCTGATTTGGGTATGTATCTTTTACGAAAGATATATATGGAAGGAAAACAAATAAGTGAGATTAATAAAGATTTTAAGAATGATGTAAATCAAGAATATAAATCATTAATAGATAAAGATATTGATTATGGCACAACTTCCGCTTACGGAATAAAATTCCCTAATTTAGCCTTCTGGAATTCATTTGTTGTTACAAGAGATGATTTCCCTTATGAGTTTAAGCCGCGAAAAGCTTCAGGTATGGTTTCATCTTCCCAAAAGAAAGAACTAACTCTATCTGATATAAAAAATTCTGTTAATAAAGATAATCGTGACAGAAAATTCAAACCTTCTGAAAGCGAAATAAAAATGCTGACGGATGCTGCTCTTGACAAAAATCCTTATAGGACACTTTCAAAACTCAGACACAAAGGCGGTAGAAATTCTGAGCAGGCTACTTTTGTTGAGAAATATTTTGGCTCTATTATGACTGTTGCTCTTGAAAAGATTAATGCGTCTGATGAAATGAGGGATTTTTTCCAAAATCCGGAACATATTTCAAAGAATAGCAAAGAACGTATGGAAAATTATTGGAAGCAAAATCCATATATGAGAAAAATGCAATCCCTTGCAATGAGTGATACTATTAAACTTTTCTTTGAAGCCTACGGTGCTGATGGTAATAATGAGGTTTTCAAGGATTTGTTGCACTATGCAGCCTCTATTAAACCTCAAAGAGAGGCTATGCGTGCAGAACATGAAAAAATTCAGCGTGAATTGGAAGACGCCCTGGCGGTTTATGATACTAAAGAGCCGGAAAATGCAGATAATACTATTCATAAATCTGCTGAAGAAATACTAAATGAAGAAGCTAAGGCGAATAATGCTGAATTATATGAATTTCAAACAGAAAAAGGGAAGGTCGTGATTTGCTCAAATCTTCGCGAAACACTGGCTGAAATGTTAGAAAATCAAACACGCATAATGCCAAAATCTTTCGCCAGAGCATACATTAATTATATGATGAGTAACCCTGTGATTACTGATAGTTATATTTTGACAACAGCTCTTAAAGATACAAATTTATCACTTCCTAAAGATGACAGGCTTATGGATTTGGACGAAGCCGAGACTATAACAATTAAGGCTTTTACCGATTTTTCGCAAAAAAATTCAAAAAGTACAAATGCTGCACAGCAAGCTCTTATTGATGTTCTCGTTGACTTTTCTCCGGAAGATGTTTCTACAAAACTTTATACTCTCGGAGTTTTCGAAATTCCTGATATTATTAGCGCTCTTAACGAGAATGCTCAAAAAGCTATTTTCGCAAAATCTGATGAAATAAATAAACGATATTCATACTATAAAAAGGATTTAAGCGATGCTGAAATAAATAAAGCTGTTATTGCAATTAATGACCTCTTATCAAAATACAAACCCGAGTCAACCATAATCGGCAACGGTTCTCCGTTTTCTGAATTTCCTGTTCTGTTTTCAACTGTATCACAGAATATTAAAAATCATA